>PLDW01000358.1 GCA_003136315.1 Gemmataceae bacterium
TACTTTTTCGCCAGAGTGCAGGAACTCCAGCGGGTAAGGAGCCTGGTAAAGCGGATGGTAGAGCTTCTCGGAGAACGGTCGGAACCGGTCCGGCCATTTTGTCCGATCGCGCGTCAGCCACACTTTCCCCGCCGGGATGTATTCGCCATCGACGAGCCCATCGGCTTTGAACCGCTGGGTGTACTGATCCTCGGAGTTGACGACATCATGGTTCCCCGCCACCACGACGACCCGGGTGATCGGGATTTTCAGGCGATCCAGTAGCGCGACCACGAACTCGCGGGCGGGGTCGAACCCGCCCGGGTTTCCGCGGTCGGTGAAGTCTCCGCTCACGACCAGGAACTGGATCGGCCCCAGGTTCAGGTCGTCGCACGTGAGATCGTTCATCAACGCCTGGAGCCGCGGCTTCCACCGGGTGTCGGGCGAGAAGTGGAGGTCGCTCAGGTGCAGAATGCGGACCGGGTCGTTCGCGTCCGGGCTGGTGGCCAGAGCCACCGCTGTCCGGGCGGCTTCCGCGTCGGCGGTCAGTTTCTTTTCCACTTGCTTCCTCAGGGCAATGAGCATCCGAACCGCTGCCGGGTCTCGTGTCTGTGACCTGCCGACTCCTTCACTGATCAGAGTTCGTCTTTCGCATACCGGGCACAGCACGTCCGGGTAATTGGCTGCGATCCGTTTTTGGACGGTCAATTCGGTGATTTCTTCGCCACACAGGCACTTGATCGCCTGGTGCTCCCGGATGTCGACCGAGGCCGTCCGCAGGTGGTCCTCCACGAATGCGATGAACAGTTGCTTGTGCGGCTTTTTCGTATCGTCGCCGAAGAACAGGTCGAGATGAGCCAGCCCGCCGGGTCGTTTGATCTGCCGCAGCCCGCAAAGCCCTTGCCTGGCGTGGTCAAACACCACACGCCCAGCCGATACCCGACCGGGGCCAAACTGGTCGCTCGCCATGAGCCCGGCGACGAGAGAGGCATAGATGTTATCGATCGCGCCCGTGAAATCGTACCAGAGAGAGACCGAGTGCAGCAGCTTGCCGGCCCGGTCCGAGTCGGTCGGCGGGTCGGGGAAGAGAGTCGGGAAGACAAGTAACCCCAGGTGGCGGAAGCAGATCCCGTGGCGGACCATCAACTCGGCGACGCACTGGAGCACCACCCGCTCCGTCTCCGGTGGGAATCGATCGGCCTTCGTCATCCCAGGCAAGCGCTGACCCGCCGCTCCGATCTGGTCCTCGATCAGCATCGGTACGCCGCCGGGGCGCTTCATCGCCGCCTTGATCAGCGACCCGGCGTACTGTTCGACCTTGTCCACTCGTAGTACCAGGGCCTCGGTCTTGTCGGGCAGTTGCGTCTTGGCGACCAGCCCCTGTAACGCGAGTTGGTCGGCAACGCCGGCAACGGCTCGCTCCTCGAAGAGATCGGGGTACTTGTCACGGAGGGCAGTGGTCAGGTCGGGTAGTCGTGCGACAATCTCGCTGGCCTTCTGTCGGGCCTCGATTTCCTCGCGGATGCGCTGAAACAACTCCGGCCGGCTGGTCAGGCCGAGTGAATTCCAGTCGATGCGGTTGACGATTTCCTCGCGAAGCGCTTCGATCCCGCGGCCCTGGATCGCACTTGTGGGTAGGTAGGCGACGAACCCGCATTCCCCCTTGAGGTCGGCGATTGCGGTTAGATCAACTAGTTCCTCGCTCTGTTGCGTGTCGAGCTTGGCCCCGATGAGCAATTTGACAGCCTGGCGGTTGCCGAGCTGTTTCATCAGCCGCTGGTTCCAGTCGCGGGCCTGTTCAAACGCGGTGCGCCCGCGGGTGGGGTCGATGAGGATGAGGGCAAGGGCGGTGTCGTGCAGGAACATCTGGTGGACGAGCCGATACTCGTCCTGCCCGCCGAAGTCCCAGAACACGATGTCCCGCGATTCGCCTGGCTTCGCGGCGTTCGGGTGGAACTCCCCGGCCGGGACCTTGTGAATCGTCATTCCGTGGGTGGTCGTTTGCGATGCGTCCGGCGTCCTCTGCTCGACCAGTCGGGTGGCCAGCGATGTCTTGCCGACATTGCTCTCCCCGACAAGCACCACCTTGGCCGAAGTGTACAGTTGGCTCTTGGGGGTTGGAGCGGCCCGGAGGAGGGTTTCGACATCCAACTCCCAGATGCGAACGCTGAGGTTGTTGGCACCAAATGTCGCCAGGAGGGGACGGGTGGGATGAAACGCCGGAACACCAAGGAAGGCGTTTTGCAACTCCTCGTCCAAGGTGGCGATTGGGTTGTAGGTTCCTGAATGCCACAATCGTACGGTTTGATCGACCGATTTGGAAACAACGATTCGGCCGTCTGGCGACCACGCCACGGCATAGACCATGCTGGCGTGACCCTCCAGAATGCGGCTTGAGTTCCCGGTATCCAGCCCCCATACCCGGATGGTGGTGTCGTAGGATCCGGACACGAGGGTCCGGCCATCCGGCGACCACGCGACGGCATAGACCCTGCTGGCGTGGCCCTCCAGAGTGCGGATGGCCGGGTGGTCCCGGGCCAACAAGTCCCACAAATAGATCTTACCGTCGTTGACCCCACAGGCGATGGTTCGGCCACCCGGCGACCACGCCAAGTGGTAAACTGGCCCGACCCCTCCCAGTTTGCGGTGGAGGGTTCCGGTTACTGCGTCCCACACCTGGACAAGGCCGGAAAAAGACCCGGACGCAACGCTCTCGCCGTCCGGCGACCACGCTACGGCAAAGACCCTTTCGGAGTGCCTTCCCAGGGTGTAGTAGGCGGCGGTTGCGGCACCTGGGTTCCACACCCGAACAGTGGTGTCAGTGGACCCGGATGCGAGGGTCCGGCCGTCCGGGGACCACGCCACAGAGTTGACCGCCTCGTTGTGCCCCTCCAGGGTGCGGATGCATGCACCGGTCTCGATCTCCCAGATTCGGATCGTTTGGTCGTCCGAAGGGGTGGCAAGGAAGCGGCCATCTGGCGACCATGCGATCCGGTTGATGTAGCTCGTGTGCTCCCGGAGGGTGTGCCGGAGGGTGAAGCCCGGTGGGGGAGGGGTGTCATCCGGGTTCGGCTCATTCTTCGCCACGGGCGATCCTCCGGGAACGATTCGGATATCATTGCCGGCGACGAGCGCGAACGCAAGGGCCAAGATCGCGTGACGAGGTGATAGCCGTTCCGCGGACACGATCGATGCGGGCGGCTCCCGCTGCAAATCGGTTTTGCGGTGGCAACCTCCCTGACCCCGACCCCCCCGCCTCCCCCTGGTTTCCGTTGCTCGGGGGTCGATTCATATTCACATCATTGTCTCCGTAACTGCCCCCAGTGGTATCGCTTCGCTCAACCACCGGCTCATCGCTGCGACCCCTCTGGGGTCGGGGCACCGGTCATGATTGAACCCGTCATTGCTGGGTCGACGTAAAAGCATTATATCGTGGAAAGATTCCATAAATCAACAGGGCCGCGCAGTCCCCAGCTTCCCCGCTTGACCCCATTTCCCCCCATCCACCCGAATTCCGTCAAATTTCGGTGATCCCAACGGAAAAATCGCTCAAGTTTGCCGCGACCGCCTGCCGATGAGAAACGACAGGGGATCGATCCGGCGCTTCTTCGCCCGGATCGACCGAGGTCGCCGAGGGGGGAGAGTCGCGATGAGCGATGCGCGGGGTTTGCTCGATCGGATTTCCGCGTTCCGCCAGCGGCTCGATTCGGCGCCTCGGGTGGGGGCCGAGGACGGGCCGGCCGCGACCCAACCGGTCGCGGCCGAGCCCGAGGCCTTTCGACAGTCGCTTCGTCAGATCGCCGGCGCGGTCGATGTGGCCGAAGGCCCCGCTCCGCCCCAGCTTACGACCCGCGCACGCCAGTCTCTCAATGCCGCGAAAGTGCTGCTCGACCGGCACCGGAAGTTCACGGCCGATCCGATCGTGGCCGGTCTGGCGAGTGCCGATGGCCCGGAACCCGACCCGATCGTTGCTTATCACCGGGAAACCACCGCGGTCATGAACTCCGCGGTTCGGCTGGCCCAGGTGTTTCCCGAGTCGCCATCGCTCCAACTCAAACTCTGCGACGGACTGGACGGGATACTGGAAATCGTGAAGGGACGCCTGACCATTCAGGAGCGGGCGCTGGCCCAGCGGCGGACCGACTTCGACCGAATCGACCGGCTCGCTGCCGTTTACTCGGCAATGGCGATGTACCGGGGGATCAGCATGGGTCCGGTCGCTGCACTGGCCGAGGAGATCCTGGAGGACGCGAGGCAGACCCGGCCGATTCGGTTCCACAGCGCAAAACCACAGTCCACACACTCGTACGCCGGTGGCCCGGAAACCCTTGCACCAGCGCGGTTTTTGGCCGCGCACTGCTTGACCGTTGCCCAGGTTGTCGCCCGGGTGGTTCCATTCGATTTCGAGTGGGCCGGTCGGCCGCTCGTGCCGGTCGTCGCGGCCCTGTTCATGGACTGCGGGATGATGCGCGTTCAGGCCGAAGTGCTGGCCAAGCCCGGCCCACTCACCCCAGATGATCGGCGGGTGGTCGAGCAGCATGCGCGGTACGGAGCGGAGTTGATCACTCGCTACATCCCCGATGCGGCCCCACTCGCCGCCGGGGTGGCCGCTCATCATGAGCGCAACGACGGAACTGGCTATCCGCTTGGGCTGAAAGGCTCAACCGCCCCCTCGCTCGGGCGGATGCTTGCGGCCGCGGATGTGTACGCGGCCCTGTGCTGCCCCCGCCCTCACCGGCCCGCGCAGGACACCCGGTCTGCGCTTACAGATGTCCTGTTGATGGCCGAACAAGGGCAACTCGATCGAGATTTCGCCGAGTATCTCGTCCACCTGTCGTTCTACCCGGTCGGGTCGGTCGTAGAATTAACGGATGGACGGGTTGGGGTCGTGGCCGCGAACCATCCGAACCGGCTCGACCCGCGCGCGCCCGGGCGGCCAGTGGTGGCTGTCCTCGCGAACTCCGATGGGGGCCTGCTCCCGCTACCCGAACACCTCGACCTGTCCGCGTCCGACCGTGGGGGCATTCTCCGCACCCTCCCCATCGCCGACCGCCGCCGCTTGCTGGCTCAGCGGTATCCGGAATTGGGAGTTTAAAGAGTTTAAAGTTTAAAGAGTTTAAAGTTTAAAATACCAACACTGGGATATTTGTACTAGACATGGTGGTTTTCAGCCTGAAAGGCTGAGAGTTCTCAGCCCAGGGCAACGCCCTGGGTGGCATGGGCACCGCCCTGGGTGGCATGGGCAACGCCCTGGGTGGCATGGGCAACGCCCTGGGTGCATCCCCCTCGTTCCCACGCTCTGCGTGGGAATGCCGTCTTCGACGCTCCGCGTCCTGGCCTGAACGGAACGGACGCTTGACCGGAGATACGATAGACATCGTCCCCGGTGTATTGGCCCACCCCGCGGAGCGGGGAAAGACCGGTTCCCACGCTCCGCGTGGGAACCAGGGAAAACTCTTTAAACTTTAAACTCGATATCTGCCAATCACCTAAACTCTTTAAACTTTAAACTCTTTAAACTCTATAGATGTCGACTTACTTCCGCTCCACCTGCCACCCGTGGGCATCGCTATTATTCCTCTTCCCGCTTCTTGCGGCCTACGAGGGCGGTGTTTACTGGCTTGGCGGGGAGCAAGCGGACCGGTTGCGCAATGGAGCCGACTCCTGGCTCCGGTGGCAATTGGAGGTGTTTGGGGTTGGGCATGTGTTGGCTGCCCCGGCTGTCGTGATCGGCATCTTGCTGTTACGAAGTTGCTGGCGCTGGGCCGATCGGCCCACCGATCCGGTTCGAGTCTGGTTCGGCATGGCACTGGAGAGTGGTCTGTTCGCGTTCCTCCTCTGGCAGTTCAGTCAGAATTTTGGTCCGCTTGTTGACCGGCTCGGTGTCAAAGTGGAGATCACACTCCAGACTGGCCGAACGGCACAAATACTCACCTACATCGGAGCGGGGATCTACGAGGAAGTGCTCTTCCGGCTGGGGCTCTTCGGCGCCATTGCCCTGGTTCTCCGGGTGGTCCTGCTGCCCCGGATTCTGGCGATCCCGTTGGCCGCTGTCGCGGGGGCCGTGCTGTTCTCGGCCGCCCATCATCTGGTCCCGAATGGGGAGCCGATGAATCCCTACGTCTTCGCGTTCCGGGTCATTGCCGGACTCTATTTCACCGCGCTGTATGTTGGCCGCGGGTTCGGTGTCGCGGTCGGTGCCCATGCCGGATACGACATTCTGGTTGGGGTCACCGCATGATACAGGAACCTGCCAAGGCTGTCGCATCGACGAAAAGACAATAAGACGAACATAAGGGAGGGCGAGGCTCCTGCCGNNCGCCCTCCCGTTAGACCGATGATAGCTCCTGGAATCAGACAACCTGACCGGGTTTGCGGATGAGAGCAGGACCGCGGTCTTCGCCCCCAGAGGCAAATGCGAGAGTTCACCAGTCCCCTTTGGGAATGGGTGGGAACGGGATACCACCTGGCAGCGGATTGAGGGCAGCCTTCGCAGTCACGCCAACCATGTCTCGCATGAGCAGTTCCTTCAAGTCGTTGACCGCAGCGTCCACTTTCTCGGGGGTGTATTGCCCCGGGAGGGTCAGGGTGGCTGTTGCGACCGGATCAGCATCGACGGCCACCCGAATCGTCACCTTGGCCGTCACCTGGTATCCGGCCTGATCGGGTTCAAACGCATATGCCACCTCGAAGTGCGGATGGGGTGCGTCCTCGGGGGCCGCTGCAAACGCGATCAACTGGTGACCAAGTGGGGGCGGGGGTTCGGGAAACACTACCCCCTGTGGGGGTTGGATCGCCGGGGCAATCCGGCCAAATTCATCGTTAATCCCGAGGGCCAGTCCCTCTGCCAGCTTCTTCGCCCGATCGGCCGCACCGGCCTCCTTGCCAGCAGGGCTCTTTGTCTCGGTTGCGCGGAGGGAAACGACTGGCTGGTCCGCTCGGCGCAGGGACTCAAGGATCTCGATGAACCCTTTTTTGAGGGTTTCGTTCTGGGCCTGAGTCCGGACAGAGTTGATCACCGGATTGTAGAAGGGAGCCAGCCGGTCGGTCACTTCCTGCCGGTGGAGTGTGTTCCGCGGGTCGATCAGGTACGCTCGGAGGAAGCGCGGTTCCATTGGAGGCTGGGTCACGGCCTGGTAGATCGCATCATCCCGGAACGGGATGTTCACCTCGGCCATTACGAAGACACAGATCACCGCCAGAGGCAACATGACAACGTACGCGAGAACCCGGGGGATTGCCCGTCGGTCCCGTTGCGGGTCTTCCGGCACGTCGGTGATCTCGACCTGGACCAGATCCAGGTTAAGGGCATTGTTCGCCCCCAGGGGTTCCTGGTCGTTCTTGGCAACGTATCGGGCCACCCCTCCGAGAATCGCCGGGGGGAGGTCGCTCCGATCCCCCCCCTCCGGTCCGCGGGACCACGCAAGGTAGTTCAGAAAGGCGATCAGTCGCTCAGCCCGGCCCTCGTCATTCAACTTGACCGACACCCGAGCGTTCCCCGGGAACCGGATTTCCACCATCGAGTGCTGGTACTTCTGGTTGTTGAGGTGGTGGGTCACGGTAGCCCGAATCATGTCCGCCAGTGGGGTCACCTTCACCTGTTCGCCCTTCGCAACGTAAAAGTGGAGCGCGTCAGCGTACACCCAGTGTCCAGCGTAGTCTTCGCTCCTGTTGCGTGCCCATACGCGGAGTGCAGCCACGAGCATCCACCCGCCCAGGAGCAACCCGGCGGTCTGGAGAAGAGCCACTCGTGTGGGGTCGTCGTAGACGATCCCCATCCCTGTGTTCAAGGTGAAGAACAGAGTTCCGAGAATCAAAATCGGCCCGAAGATGCATCCGAGTGTCGGCCACTGATTGGCGGCCGCAGCGAACACTCCCGGGGCTCCCCGACCCTCACCGGCCCGGACGGCGAGCAAATATTCCCGGGTCGGCTGGTCGAGCTCTTCGAGCAGAAACGTCGTGGTCATGGGCAGATCTCAGCGACATGGACGGTCACCCGACCATCTGGTGGGGGACAAACCGGCTGGTGTTACTGGTCACGAGTGAGTCGTCTTCCCGGATGCCGATCCCGCAGGCCAGCCCGTTCACCACCCAACTGCCGATCACCGGGTAGCGACCTTCGTGGGGTTTGAGCGGGCCAATTGCCTGGTAAACATGGGGTCCGGCTGTGTACGGCCCTTCGGTGTCGAGGGTCATTCGACCGCCCTCCACAACCTGAATGTTCGATCCCTCCCGGGCGTGGACCGGTTTGCGAACGTAACTCCCAGACGGGAGTGGGTCGAACGATGCCGGGAGCAGGAAGGGGCTCTCCGGGTGTCGCTGGTAGAGCAAGGGAAGGATGGACTTGCAACTGAGGATCATCTTCCACGCAGGCTCGACCCAGAGGGTTTTCGACTGAAGAATGTGTGGGCCGAATTCCTCCCGGATCATCCACTCCCACGGGTACAGTTTGAACAGCCGGTGGATCGGGAACCCCGCCTGATCCACAAACATCCGGCGGGACCGGTCCCAACCGATCTGCTCGACATCCAGGTAAGAGGTCTGAAACCCCGCCTGGATGGCGGTGTCGCGGAGGTACTCGGCGGTGATGTAATCTTCGACCTGGCCACTCATCGCAGCGAAATGGACTGGCCCGGGATCATGAGCGAGGACCGCCTTCCAGGCATCGATGAGCTTCTCGTGGATACTGTTGAACTGGTCGGCCCGTTCGTCCACATCCTTGAGCCAGGTCCACTGGGCGATGGCGGCTTCAAGGAGAGCGGTCGGAGTGTCGGCGTTGTACTCCAGGAGCTTGGGCGGACCAACACCGTCGTAGGCGAGGTCGAAGCGGCCATAGACCGAGGGCTCGTCCTCCTCCCACGATCGGATCACGAACTCCTCGAATTCCGGGGGAATCATGAACAGCCCGAACTGTCGCTCCGTGATCACCTCCTGGACGAGATCCAGGCACATCTGGTGGAGCGTCTGAGTGGCGAGTTCGAGGGTGTCGATCTCGAAATTGGTGAACTGATAGCAGGCGGACTCGTCCCAGTACGGTTCGCCGCGCAGGGTGTGGAAGTGCAGGCCGTATTGCTCGACCCGCTTCTGCCAGTTGGGTCGTGGGTCGATGCTGAGCCGGCGCACGCGTCACCCCCGCGGGTCAACCGGAGGAGGAATGCGCGAGCCAGCGGTCCGGGGGAACACCCCGGGCGGCCCGCGCTCAACCGTGTTAGCTGCCGCCGCTGAATCGAGCGCCGGACGAGCCAAACCCGCGAGTCGAGACCGCCGACATGGCTGGGGATCGCGAACCCCCCGAGGCGTAGGTTCCGCCAGATCGGTGGACAAAAAAGAACATGTGGCTGCCGCCGGAGGATCGGCCACCGACACGGGCCTGGGCCTGTTCCTCGGCACGTTGCTCGAAATCCTTTTCCGGCCACAAGAAGTAGCCGGATGTGAGCATCCCCGCGCCAAGCAGCACGAGGGAGAATTCGCGGGTCATTCGGGTCATGACGAACCCCCGTGGACGGATTACCCGCAGAAGGGCGAGGTTTCCTGTCCGCATCTCTTTTACCACACCCGACCAAACTTCGCGAGGGTTTTCACCTCAAAATCTCGAAGATAGGCCGGACCTCCGTTGACATCGACCTGTGTTAAAGCGTTCGGCCGTAAAAAGTTAATCCGGTTTTGGGACTCGCTCACACCGGGCCGCCACGGAGGGCGGNNCGCCCTCCGTGGCGGCCCGGCTGACCATAACGGGTGGTCATCCTCCATCTGCCAGTCGCAAGAAGCAATCGACCCCCCGGTGGCGCAACTCGTCGGTCTCGCTCAGGGCAACTCCTTGATCGAAATATTGCGGAACCAGAGGGGGTCGCCGTGGAACTGGAGTTCGATCGGCCCCGTCGCTGGCAGTGGCTTCCCCTTGGCCCAGTAGTTGGGCAGCTTCCCCTTGTCGACCACAAGTGTATCGTTGAGCGTCACTGTCACCTCGTCCCCGATCATCACGATGTGGAATGTGTTCCACTCCCCGACTGGCTTGTCCGCTTTCTTCAGCGGAATTTTGGCCTTGTCGCCCGCCGGGTTATTCCACAGCCCACCGGACCCCGACCCCTTATCCACACCTCGCGCCCCCGGGGTGTTATCCGAGTCCCAGATCTGGACCTGCGGCTGGCCCCGCAAATAGAGCCCGCTGTCCCCGTTTTTCTCGATCTTCCAATCGACGTACAACTCGAAGTTGGCATAGTCCTTCGCGGTGGCCAGGCTCACCCCGCCCTTCCCATCGCAGTGGATCACTCCGTCAACCACTTTCCAGTGCTCGAAGGCGACCTTGTCCTGCTTGGCTTGCAATGCGGCAAGTTTTTCCGGAGTGAGTGTTGCCCGCTCGGTCATTGTCGTATTGCCCTTCCACCCGGTCAGATCCTTGCCGTTGAACAGTGCAGTGAACCCGGCGGGCACGTTCCCGTCGGTCTTGACGGGGGCGGTCGGTTTGTCGGCGGCCAACAGCGAGAGGGTCAGCAGACCGGCGAAGGCCGCGCCGATGCCGAAGCGAACGTGGGTGTGCATGGTGGGACTCCGACGAAAGCGAGGAACGGGCAGGGTGTCCAGAAAAGGGTGGGCTTCAACAGGCCGCGAGTCGGCAGGGACATTATCAGGCTTTTCCCGTGAGGGGGTATACGAGGAACACACTTTCTTGCCGAGCCGACAGCCTGATTGGAGATGGGGATTGTTCGGACAGGTGCTCCGGATTCGGCTCAGACCCGCAGAGGCAACTCCACAGGGCGCTCATAGTGCAGGCATTTCGATCATCCAGGAGGGGCCGGGGGGGTGCTGGGTTCGCCGAGGCGTTCGAGATACTCCGGCTCCCACGACTCTCGCTCATCGACCGGTTCGACGTGGATGACTACCTCCAGCCCCGGCAGGGCGGCAGTGAGGGCAGCCTCGATTCGGTGAGCGACATGGTGAGCGGCCCGGACGGACTGATCCCCATCCACCAACAGGTGGAATTCGAGGAACCGGTGGGCACCTGCCTGCCGGGTCCGGACGGCGTGGAACGTCGCCCCGGGTGGCAAGTTCGCCGCGATCACCCCCCGGATTTGCTCCTGCTCGACCGAGGGGATTGCGTGATCCATGAGCCCATCAAACGACCGGCGGATCAACTCCCACCCGGTCCACATGATGTTGAGTCCGACCAGAATGGCCATCACCGAGTCGAGGAATGCAATTCCCGTGAGCAACACGAGCCCAAGCCCGCCAACAACCCCCACCGACGTCCACACATCCGACATCAGGTGTTTGCCATCGGCCTCCAGGACGATCGACCGGTGCTTCCTGCCGTAAAAGAGGAGGATGCGGGCCACGACGAGGTTGACTCCGGACGCGACGAGCGCGATCACAGCGCCGATTTCAAGGTCTTCGAGGGGTTGAGTGTAGACCAACCGGCGGACAGCGAAGGCAGCGGTTCCCCCCCCGGCGACCAGAATCAGGATGCCTTCCAGCCCGCTGGAGAAGAATTCGATCTTCTCGTGTCCGTAGGTATGGTTCCGGTCAGCCGGTCGGGCCGCGTATCCCAGCGACAGGTAGGCGGTCACCGCAGCGATCAGATTCACCACCGACTCCAGGGCATCGGAGAACAGCCCCACGGACCCGGTCAGGGCGTAGGCTGTCCCCTTCATCCCAATCGTGATCAGTGCTGCCAGGACAGACAGCACGATCGGCCAGCGGAGGTGGGAAGGCGGTTTCATCGCAATATTCTACGAATGTAGCCCAACAACACCGCGAAATGAGAAAATGAGGGAAGGGAGTTGGGGGGTTCGGTTCCGGTCGCTTATTCTGATATAATCTTGTCTGTTATCGCCGAGTGGGCCATGCCTGATCCGATCCCGTTGAACGGGATTGCATCGCAAAGCCGGGCCGCCACAGAGGGCGGCCCCTACATACCCTGCGTAGGGGCCGCCCTCTGTGGCGGCCCGGCTACGCAGTGAAACAAACTTTGAACAGGCACCCACCAGCCCTCCAACCGAATCGACGAACACCGCCTCTCTTCTTGTCATTGCTCTCCTTCCCACTCACAATGCGCAGCATCCGGTTCGGTCCCTCCCGCAGGAGTCCCACCCATGATCCGCCTCCGGATCGCTCTGTTCTCTGCTGCTCTGGTCGCCACGTTTTCCGCCGCGACGGCCCAACCGCCCGGCCAACCGATCCGGGCACATGCTGGACTCATCCACGCGGTCGCTGTGTCCCCCGATGGAAAACGCCTTGCGACTGCCGGATTCGACAACACGATCAAGATCTGGGATCTGGCTGCGGATGGCACGCTCAAAGAAGTGAAGACCCTCACCGGCCACACCGGGCCAGTCTACGCGGTTGCATTCCACCCGAAGGACAACCTGCTCGCCTCCACCAGCCTCGACAAGACTGTTCGCCTGTGGAATCTGGCCGATGGGAAATCGACCATCGAGTTCAAAGGCCATACCGACATCGTTGACACCGTTGCGTTCTCCCCCGATGGGAAGATCCTCGCCACTGCCGGAGCGGACAAATCGGTCCGGCTCTGGAACGCGGCCGACGGGAAGGAAACGAAGAACCTCGGCAGCCACGCCGGGTCCGTGTATACTGTCGTCTTTGCGCCCGATGGGAAGACCCTCGCCTCGGCCGACGGCGACAACCTGATCAAGATCTGGGATGTCCCTGGGCAAAAGGAGTTGAAAGTTCTGAAGGGCCACGAGCAACCGGTCACCGCGCTGACGTTCGCCGGGGAGCCAGGCACACTGATCTCGGCATCAATGGACCGGACGATCCGGGTGTGGGATGTGGCGACCGGGAAGGAGTCCAAGAAGCTCGGCCCGACCTCCGACGATCCCTACGCAGTCGCCTGGTCGCCCGCCACGAAGTCGATTGGTGTATGTGGCTATTCCGGGCAGGTGTCGGTCTGGACGACAGCCGACCTTATGAAGCCAAAGTTTCTCCAGGCGATCAAGTCTCCGGGGTATTGTGTGGCGTTCACAGCAGACGGGAAAGCACTGATTTCGGGCCACGACAACGGGACAGTGGTGGTGACCCCGATCACGGGGAAGTGACCGACTCAGCCCGTGTGGCTGCGAGGAGTGGATCACCCAGGGAGGGACCGCTGGGGGGGGCAGGGATGGTCGGTTCTGCGTGGTCCGGTGGGGGTGGCTGGCGGGCGATTACCTCATCCCCCCAAACCCCGCGACCATTGCGGAGGAGTGGGTCGGCAGAGTATGGCTTTGTGGCGCAGCCCACCGCGGCCAAGGCCGCGATGAGTAAGCCCACCCGAACCCAGTGGCCGAGTCGCCTCATCCCCTCCACCCCGCTCACGGGGAACCGGCCGAGACGCCCTGGTAGTATCGGCAAAAGGCGGGGGTGACATGAGGCCAGCCCGCTCCTGATTGATGCCCTGGCAGGGCCTTTCCTTGTATCACACTGGCGAACCGGCGACGTAAGTCGCCGGGTTCCACATCCAAAACAACACCCTCGACCCGGAGGCAATGATGCGACGATTCGCCCTGCTGTTCGCGGTTCTTTTCTTCGTACCCGCACCGACCCGTGCGGCCGACTTTGACCCCGCGGTGGTCGATACCGTGGTGGAGAAAGCCCTCGTTGCGTTCAACGCTCCTGGGGCCGCAGTGGTGGTCGTGAAGGACGATCAGATCATTTACTTGAAGGGATTTGGGGTTCGCGAGAAAAGCACAAGCGAGAAGGTCACACCCGACACGGTCTTTGCGATCGCATCGTGCTCGAAAGCGTTCACCTCCACTCTCGTGGCCATGCTCGCTGATGAAGGCAAACTCAAATGGGATGATAAAGTCCGCACTCACCTGGATTCGTTCCGCCTGTCCGACGAACTGGCCGACCGCGAAGTCACTCTTCGCGACCTGCTCTCCCACCGCACCGGGATGCCCCGGCACGATATGCTCTGGGCTGGGCTCTCCAGTGACACCGGCGAGTTGATCCGTCGCTGGGGCCTGGGGAAGCCGTCGACCTCGTTCCGCTCCACGTGGGAGTACTCGAATGTCCCATTCACGACGGCCGGGTACATCTGCGGCAAACTGACGAAATCCAACTGGGCGACTGCGACAAAAGCCCGCATCTTCGATCCACTCGGGATGGAATCGAGTAGCGCAACATCGAAAGACGGGCAGTCCGCGACCAACCATGCCACTCCGCACTATCTTGGGTTCGACAAAACGATCGCGCCGATCGCCTGGGACGATCTGGACCAGGCCGGGGGGGCCGGGTGTGTGAACTCGACCGCCCGGGACATGGGCCAGTGGTTGCGGCTTCAGCTTGCCGGGGGACAAATCGGCAAGAAACGGCTTGTGTCCGAGAAGAACCTGAATGAGACACATTCGCCGCAGATGCTGGTGAAGCCGGTGGGGCCGTTCGCGGTCTATTTCCCGCCGAAAGCGGTGAAGTTTTCGAGCTACGGGCTCGGCTGGTTCGTCCACGATTACCGCGGGCACCTGTGCGTCTCGCACGGTGGAACACTGACCGGGTTCCGCGCTCAGACGATGCTGGTGCCAGCAGAGAAGATCGGTGTCTTCGTGGCCTGCAACCTGCGGCCATCCTACGTGACCGAGGCCGTGAGCAAGAGCGTCCTCGACCACCTCCTCGGACTCCCGGCCGAGGACTGGGTGAAGTTCCACACGGATGCGCAGTCGGCATCGGAGTTCCGGATCGCTGTGGCGCGGACAGCCCGGTTGGCCGCCCGCAAGTCGGACACGAAACCATCGCGGGAGCCGGCCAAGTATGCCGGAACGTATTCGGAACCGGCCTACGGCACAGCGACTGTGACGGAAAAGGCGGGATTGCTGACGCTGGTCTGGGGGAAGTTCACATTCCGACTCGATCACTACCACTTCGACACGTACACGGCGGTGCCTGTCGAGCCAAAGGAGGAGGCCCGGTCGTTTGACCGCTCGACATTCGACGCCCAGTTCCGCCTCGGCACCGATGGCGAGGTGGAAAGCCTGAAATTCCTCGATCAGGAGTTCGTGCGGACGAAGAAATGACTTCTTGGTTCTGACTCCGAAGGGATAACATCGCAGAGCCCAGGATCACCGCAGTGCCAGCCAGGGAAACCGGGCGACGGCATGTCGATCCGGGTCAGGAAGAGATGCGGGTCTGGACGTAATCGCCGCGCTCTCAGGTCAGGTGGTGCTCAGTGATTACTGGCGGGCTGACCGCTTCACGAGAGCGAGATCACAGACCTGCTCGCCGACCCCGCAGGGAGTGCTGTTACCACCTGAACGTGCTCAAGCAGACCCGGTTAACACGCGGCCGAAAGAAGGCAGGTTCGTCCACTACGCCCACGGCCCGGGAGTCTTGGAGAAAGTCGAAGGGGCCTGCATTCCGAAGGAGGCCCTGCACTTCGGATGCTGTTGGCCGGAACTACCGGTCACCCGGTGCGAAGTTGGTGCAGGAGCGGCGTGCGCCTGGCGGAAGTAGTCGCTGCCCCGGCCGGTCAAACCAGTGATACTTACTAAGCATTTGCTCCGCAGCATGTTGCGCTGATCGGTGTAAACTGGGATTGTGGGCGAGTTGTGTTTTGTAAAATGGGCGGTTGAGAACTTCACCCGACATCAAATTCCGTCAGGTCAGGTGGCAACTTTATGATCAGGCAAGATGAGCCCAATTTTGAAGGAGTTCTGCTGGATGCCAAGACGATCCCGCAGGAACATCTCAACATCGATAATAAGGAGCGCAGCAACCTCTTCCCTTGGAACGGTCAGTTCTCTCCCCAACTCATCGAGACCATACTGCGGACCTACGCATCTGCAGGTAGTGTCGTCCTGGATCCGTTCCTGGGCAGTGGAACAGTATTGCACGAATCAGGGCGGCTTGGGTACTCGGCCTTCGGCTCCGAGGTCAATCCTGCCGCTTTCAAAATGGCCGAGATCTACCGTTTCATCAACGCAAAGCCAGCCAGGAGGAAGAATGTGGTCAGCGATGCCGACGCAATCATACGCGAATCGCTGCCAGCCGCTCCATCGCTTTTCTCCCCTGGCAAACAGCTGAGCATCCCGCTGCACGAAGTGCTGTCTAACGAGGCGAAGAAAGTAGACGACAAACCTGTCAGGACGCTTCTCGAAGTCTTGGTCGTTCTCCTCAATTTTGGAGATCATGAACTGACTCCGGATAGCGTTCTGTCGACGTGGGTTAAGCTTCAACAGACGGTCCGCGACCTACCGTATTCCGAGTCGCTCATTGAGCCGACAAACGCCGACGCCCGTGCTTTGCCAATCGCAGACCAGCGCGCCGACATCGTCATCACCTCCCCGCCGTACATCAATGTGTTCAACTATCACCAGCAATACCGGCGCTCGGTTGAATCGCTTGGTTGGGACCTGTTAGAGGTGGCCAGATCAGAGATCGGGTCCAACCGGAAACACCGTGGAAATCGATTCTTAACCGTTATTCAGTATTGCATTGATATGAAGGCCGTACTGGACGAACTGCGACGAGTGTGCAAACCTGGTGCTCGAATAATCGTCGTAGTTGGTAGGGAATCGAACGTCAGGAAGACGAAGTTCTTCAACGGCGAGATCGTCGCCCGTCTAGCAGTGCAATCAGCCGGTTATCGATTGCTCTCCCGACAAGAAAGAGTCTTCCAGAATCGATTCGGTGATATGATCTACGAAGATATCCTCCACCTGACGCCCGTTCAGCCCTACACGGTCGGCACCCCTGCCAAGGAGATTGCCGGAGAAACCTTGGTCGCTGCGATTGAGCGGGCTCCGGCCGAATCCTTGAACGATCTGAAATCAGCACTCGAAAAACTTGCTGATGTGAGTCCTTCGCCATTGTACGATTCAAGATCAGCTCTCACTGTTGGACAGGCACAGAAATTCAAAGAGGTCGTCTGATGGCTCTCCCCACACCCCACCTTGAAAAGCTGAACGCGACGCTGGATAATGACAAGCTGCCTGACGAAGACAAACCACGCATTAAAGCGGCAATCAAGCGTTATAATAAATGGATCGGCGACCTGAACGCGGTGACCGGTTCGCCGCAGGAGCGAATCCAAACAATGGTGAAACTGCTGGACGAATACCGGCTCTACATCGACATAGAGTTGGTGTTCGACAGCTCGGAAGACTTTTTGTACAGGCAGAAAGGGCAACTGAAGCTCGACAACAGCGTGATCGAGGAGTTCTTGCCGCACCTCGTGCAGCCAGCGGTGCTCCCGGAGATCAAGGGGCACGAGGTCATTGTCGGTCCCACCACCTGCTTTTCCTCGATCAATTTTTCAACCAGCCTCGAAGTGCCTGTCGTCGGTGGCGGTCTGGAAATTCGCGCCAAGAATCAGGACTTCGCCATAAGTAAGAAACTGTATCTGAAGGCATCCCACGACTCGGCCTTCGCAGACCCAGCTACAGTTACAAAAGAGACGCACATAGGATTCGTCGTAGCTGAATGCAAGACCAATCTTGATAAGACAATGTTTCAGGAAGCGTGCGCTACGGCCCACGATGTTAAAGCGGCCGTGGCCGGTGCTCGCTATTACCTGCTCTGCGAGTGGCTCGACATGACGCCGTTGAGCACTGCGCCGACAGATATCGATGAGATTATCCTTTTGCGGAAGGCAAAGCGGATTAACTCGAACGTACGGGCGAAATACGCGACCTATGCTGGCCGAAAGGCGAACCGGGCGGCTTATCGGAAATATCTCACCGACAACCCATTTCGGGCCGACGTCTTCGAGCGGTTCATCGGCCATATCCGCAGCATCCTGCGCAATGAAGTGCCTGTCGAAAGCGACGTGCTATCACGGGGGTATTTCTAGGCCGTGTGGGCAAGAGGGAGGTGGTACGAGGCCGGACATAATCGCCACTCTCCCCATAATGAACCCGAAACGAACGCCCTGCGGAACACGGATTTCCCTTTGCAAATGCCCCCGGTTCGGTCATAAAATAACTTGGGACACGATTCTCCCGCCGTCCCGATTCCAACGCCGCCCGCTAGCTTCTCCCGCCCCGCATCCGTTTCCGATGGTACCCGCCTTCTGTTCCGAGACTGCCTACCATGACCCTGCCCGCCTGGTTCCGTGAACGTGCCGGTGTCACCCTTCCACCGACCCGCCGCACTGCCCTCCGACTGGGCGTCACCGGCGCTCTCGGGTGGTCGCTACCACATTGCCTGGCGATCACACAGGCCGCGGATTCGCCCGCCACCCGTCCGGCGGCCAGGAATGTCCTCGTGATCCTCGAACAGGGTGGGATGTCCCACATGGATACGTGGGATCCCAAGCCCGACACGGTCGCCGAACACCGTAGCCCCTTCAAGCCGATCGATACGAATGTCCCCGGGATGCGGTTCACCGAACTGTTGCCGCGAACCGCAACGGTCGCCGACAAGCTTGCGGTCGTCCGCTCGATGCACCATGCCAAGGGTGGGGCCGATGCTCACCCGAATGGCACCCAGTACGTGCTGTCCGGATCGCACCCGGCCGGGGCCGCAATCGAGATGCCGGATATCGGGTCGGTGGTGTCGCACCTGATTGGAAGCACTTGCAAGTACCTGCCACCCTACGTCATGGTGCCGGGCAACGACGAGCAGGCGGGCGAGACCCGAACCGGGTTCCTCCCGGCCGCAACACGGGTGTTCAAGACCGGCGGCCGCGACCTCTCCGACCCTGCCTGGACGCTTCAGGGTGTTGTCCCCCGGGCCGAGAACCAGGGTCCACGGCTCGATGCCCGGCACGGTCTGCGCGATGCCCTCGACCGGCAGCAAGTGCGCGGCCCTTCGGCAGCCGGGTTCGATCTCGGTGGGATGGACCGGTTCTACGATCAGGCGTTCGAGATGCTCACCAGCCCCAAGGTGGCCGAGGCGTTCGACCTGAAACGGGAGTCGGCAAAGGTCCGCGAATCGTATGGACAGGGGCACCGCGGAGCGTGCTACCTGATGGGCCGGAAATTGATCGAGGCCGGGGTGCGGTTCGTCACCGTCGATGTCCGCTGGCCGCTCACCCGGGAGGTTCCGGGCGGGTTCAACCTCAACTGGGATCACCACGATCTGATCTACGCCAAGGGATCGTGCGGGACGGTGCGCGACAAGGCCGGCGGCGAGGGTCGCTACGGAATCGGGCACTGGGTGATGATGGGGAGCGTCGACCGTGCCTTCGCAGCCCTCATCGGCGATCTCGACGCCCGCGGCCTTCTGGCGGAAACGCTTGTCTGCTTCGTCACCGAATTTGGCCGCACTCCGCGGTTGAACAAGCACCAGGGTCGGGACCACTGGACGAAAGCGTATTCGATCGCCTTCGCCGGGGCCGGGGTCCGCGGCGGGCAGGTGATCGGGAAGTCGGACCGCGAAGGCGGATACGTTCAGGACATGCCGTACACACCCGAGGATTACGCGGCGACGGTGTATGAGAAACTCGGGGTGGATCGTGGTCGGCCGCTGTACACACCGAGCAATCGGCCGGTCTTCTTCGGCCACGGCGGCTCGCCGATCCCGCAATTGATGTGATTCTGTTTGGGTGTAACGGGTGTACGACACGGTTTGCCCCAGGCGACCATTCGCCAGTAGTCAGAATGTCGCAACTCGTTGCCATTATTCAAGTTACAGAATCACAGATGGTGTGGCCGGGGTTGAGTCTTCGAAACCCCGGTAAGCTAGCCAGGGTTTCGAAGACTCAACCCCGGCCACCCAGCCGCGCAAACCGTGTCGTACACCCGAAGATGGCCGGAGGGGGCGTTCGTCGATATTCTCAGTGGCGATGATTGTCATTCGTCACCCCTCAGGCTGAAAACCCACTCACTCATCATCCACAATTCCCTCTCGCCGCTTGCCGATCAGATTGACCTGCCAAAATTTGCCGGTTTCGGCCTCCAGACAGGTGAGCCACCCCCCGCCGTGGGCGAAGGTGTCGATGCACACAGCCCCCGGAACCACTTTCGGGTCGCCGGATTTCTGCGACGTGTGCCCGCAAATCACGACCTTCCCCGACTGGTGCTGCATGTTGTCGGGCAGGAACTCCCAGTACAAGATCGAGTCCGGCTGCTCATCCATCGCAACATCCCGGTAGACTCCCGCGTGGACGAAGATGTGTCGGTCAGTCTCGTAATAATCGAGCAGGTTGTAGTCGAGGAAGTCCCAGTGCTCGCGGGGGATGTCGGCGAGCGTCCCGGACTTCCCCGGCGATGTCCCGTAGGAACCGAGCGTCTGAACCCCGCCGACGGAGAGCCACATCTTTTTGTCGTCGCGCCCACCATCCCGGGCCGCCAGCATCATGACCTCGTGGTTCCCGCGCAGGCAAACGAGTTTCATCCCCGCCCGTTTCCGCGCGATCAGTCGGTCGAGAACCCCGCGACTGTCCGGCCCACGGTCGACATAGTCCCCAAGGGTGACGACCAGATCGTCCGGTGCTGGGGCGACCCACCCGAGGAGATCGTCGAGCAGGTGCGGACAGCCGTGGATATCGCCGATCGCAAGGACGCGCATACAGAGGCTCCGGGGACTGCCCTCAGTATAACGCCATCATGCCAATCCTCCTCTTCGACATCGATGGGACGCTCGTCCGCACTGGCGGGGCCGGGAAAGCCGCGATGGAAGCCGCGCTCCGGGAAGCGTTTGGGATCACCGAGGTTCGGGACGGCGTCCCCTACAGTGGCAGGACCGACAGGGCGATCGGTCGCGACCTCCTCGCCGTCCACGGGATCGACCCAAGCCCGGCCAATCAACGGACGCTCCAGGAGACCTACCTCGCGCAGTTGCCTGGGAGCCTGACCACACGTGGCGGGACTGTCTGCCCGGGGGTGAGCGAACTCCTGGCTGTGCTCGGGCCGCAACCGGAGACGCTTCTGGGACTTCTGACCGGGAATGTCCGGTCCGGGGCTCGCACGAAGCTGGGGCACTTCGGATTGTGGGACTATTTCCCCTGTGGTGGGTTCGGCGACGACCATTTCGACCGGGACGATGTGGCCCGGATGGCTCTGGCGGAGGTCCGGGCGCATCTCCGTCGAAATGTGAATCCGGCGGATGTGTGGGTGATCGGTGATACGCCGCTGGATGTGCAATGCGCCAGGGCGATTGGGGCGAAAGCGATTGCGGTCGCGACCGGCTGGCACCCTTGCGAAGAACTCGCAGCGTGCAACCCGGACCTCCTTTTCGAGGATCTCTCGGACCACTCGCGGCTTCTCGCCGTGTGGGGGTGAGGCGGAGCCGAGCCGGATCACGATACGACACTCTGCCAAATCTATTCTGTTACACTTTCTCCACTGCCCCGCTTCGGCTGTGTCACGCGGCCCTCGGGGGCGTTCCAAATGGGACGAGTTCCAGGGGTTTTGAGTGGGAATCGCCACACCTGCCTCATGGTTTCACTCAAGGAAGCAGTTCCCAAGCATTCTGTAAGGGAGACGGCCGGAAATGACCTACCAGGATTGTGGGTGCCACGGGCGGCTAGTCCGCCCGTGAAGGCGTTGCACGATTGTGGGTGCCACGGGCGGCTGGTCCGCCCGTGGGAGGTCTTCACAATCTGTTTGAACTGATCGGCGGACCGGGGAAGGTTGTGCCAAATCACAACCTGATGTGTCCTGTTGTGTACGTTTAGATTTTTACTAGAGGAAAAAGCCGGGGTCTTTTCGTTGGCTGGGGTCTTCCTCGATGGCATCCCAACGCCACAACAGCCCCATCCAGGCGATGGGAACCGCGCCGATGTGTCCGGGCTTGGATCGGCCGTTGATCCGGCTGGGCTGGTCGTGGTAGGATGCCGCCCGGTGCCGAGTGATACACCAAACTTATCGCCCTTCACCCACCGGTGAACCGCCTGGGTAGCGTCCGAATTGCGACGTGTACCACACCATACAAGTACCAGACAGATCGGCCGCAGTCAGCCAGGCATCGCACCCGAACCCCAAAGGGTTCCCCATCCAGGAGGTCGGTTGTGGATCAGCAGAAAAGACGGCGGTTGCTTCTCGTCTTCGCACTCTTGATGATCGGGTTGGCCGTTTTGCAGTTGGTAGGCGTCTTCTGGGCGTTCTTTGATGGCGAGAAAATCAATAAAGCAGGGATTGCCATTGCATGTAGCTCAGTGACGATAGCCGTGGTACTCTTTTCGCTGCGAATGTCGCTGCGAAAGCACGGGCAAAAGGGGCCGACTCCACCCGACCCCAAGTGACGGCAGGTGTGGCCGGGGTTGAGTCTTCGAAACCCCGGTCAGCGGCCTCACACGTTCGATTCCAAGCAAGATCAGCCGCTGAGGTCCGTTGTACACGAGGCCTCTGTGAGGGATTGGCAACTCCGCTGGGGACGCCACCCCATCATCAATGAACCCAGTCACTCGCACCGATTTCCGGAGCAACGGGATAATCTCAGCGGGAGATTGATCCTGGCTATCGCGGAGCAGGGAGTCGCTTTGGGCCAGTTTGCGGGGTTTTCGAAGACTCAACCCCGGCCACCCCACCGCTTAACAACTTGCGAAGTTTAGCGGTCTGGGGCATAGAATCACCTCATGAAGACGATCATCGAGCCGTTCCGAATCAAGATGGTTGAGCCCCTGAAGATGACCTCCCCAGCAGAGCGGGAGGCTGTCCTGCAACGGGCGCACTTCAACCCGTTCCTGATCCCGGCCGACGATGTGCTGATCGATCTGTTGACCGACTCTGGTACGTCCGCCATGTCGGCGGAGCAGTGGGCCGGGATGCTCCGCGGCGACGAATCCTATGCCGGGGCCAGGAGCTGGTTCCGGTTCGAGAAGGTGATCCGTGAGATCACCGGGATGCCTCATGTTCTCCCCACTCACCAGGGGCGGGCGAGCGAACGCATTCTGTTCGAGTTGGTCGGCGGGCCGGGGAAGGTTGTACCAAATAACAACCATTTTGACACAACGCGGGCAAACGTCGAACACTCGGGAGCGGAGGCGGTCGATCTCGTAATCGACGAGGGGAAACAACCCCGTCTACGGCACCCGTTCAAGGGGAACCTCGACCCCAACAAGCTCGATGCCCTGATCCGCGAGGTCGGGCCGGAGCGAATCCCCCTGGTCATGGTGACTGTCACCAACAATAGCGGCGGGGGACAACCGGTCAGTCTGGCGAACATCCGGGCCGTTCGGGCGGTGTGCGATCACTACCGACTCCCCCTCTTCCTGGATGCCTGCCGCTTCGCGGAAAATGCCTATCTGATCAAGCTTCGTGAACCCGGTCAGGCCGATCGCCCGGTTCGTGAGATCGTCCGCGAGATGTTCGACCTTGCCGATGGAGCGACGATTTCGGCCAAGAAAGACGGTCTCGTCAATATCGGCGGGGTGCTTCTGTTCCGCGACGATGCGCTTGCCCAGCGAGCGAACAACCTGCTCATTCTCACCGAGGGGTTCGTGACTTACGGTGGACTGGCTGGCCGCGACCTCGAAGCAATGGCTCAGGGGTTCGAGGAGGTGTTGGATGAGGGCTATCTTCAGTACCGGGTGCGGAGCGTGGAGTACCTCGGGGAAGGGCTTCTGCGGGCGGGGGTGCAGATCGTCGAACCGCCCGGTGGGCATGCCATCTACATCAATGCTGCGCACTTCTGCGAGCATCTCCCGCCTGATCAGTTCCCCGGCCAGGCGCTACTGTGTGCGTTGTACCGGCACGCTGGGATTCGGGCTGTCGAGATCGGGAGCGTGATGTTCGGAAAGACGGATCTGGTCACCGGTCAGACGATCCACCCACCCATGCAACTGGTCCGCCTGGCAGTCCCCCGGCGGGTGTATACTCAGAGCCACATCGACTACGTGATCGAGGCCGTCGGGGAGGTGTTCGCGAACCGCCGGGCGATTCGGGGTCTCCGTATTGTTGAGGCCCCCGCCGTACTCCGGCATTTCTCCGCGACGTTTGCGGAAGTGTGAGGATGAGGGCCATCCCAGGAACCCGCAGAGGCTGTCGCATCTACGGACAAGACACTAAGACATGCAAATGGGAGGGCGAGGCTCCTGCCGAGCCGCACCACCAACACGCTCGGCAGGAGCCTCGCCCTCCCGTTAGACCGATGTTTGCTCCTGGAATGTGACAGCCTCTGCGGGTTCCTACATCAGGAACCCGATCATGCCCCGGTTCCATCGCAAGACCACGCCCGGCGTCTGTTTTGGCCAGGTCCAGCGGAAAAACAACTGGGCAAGAACGCCCGACTGCTATTACACACCACAACAGACCCCGGCGATCGACCGAAAGCGCCCCGGTCAGGGCTACCGCCACCTTCTCCTCAAACGCGATATCGAGCGGTTCGTCGACTTGCTCCCCCACTGGGAAGACGTCTCCCGCGGGCTGGATGTGATTGTTCTCGACCGTGGTCGAAGCGACTGCGCGGGGTGGTACAACCGTGGGGTTCTGGCGGTCTGTGCCTTCGAGGCGAATCTGGTCTACGAACTCGATCCGGTCTGGTACGCCTCCCATCGCGAATTGCTCACTCGCCTGGGAGTGAAGGTCGAGCTCCTCGCAGAGGACTCGATCATCGGCCACTGGACCCCATCGACAGCGCGTGCCTTTCAGCTCGTACACGTCTTCCTGCACGAACTCGGCCACCACATCGACCGGATGACTACCCGCCCGCAAAAGTGGTGCGAGCGCGGGGAAGACTACGCCGAGCAGTATGCCTGGGCCTACGAGGTGATGGTTTGGGACCGCTACTGCGATGAGTTCGGGATGCCGGAGTGACGCGGTCAGTGCTGGAAGATGCGAGCCACTGGAACCGAGAAGCCGGGAAGCTCCGGGTGCCCATCAAGGGTCTGTTGGTCGTTGAGGACGACGGTGGACTGACCCGAACGGAGGATCGTCACTGTCTGCATGTAGGGGTCGATCAGCCAGACGACCGGAATACCTGCCCCCAGGAGGATCTTCCCGCGGCTAAAAGTGGCACCGACCGTATCGTTCGGGGAGAGAATCTCGACGGCGAGTGTGGGAATCCCGACAATGATCGTCGATTCTTCATCCGACTCGTTCCGGGCTGCTACCTCCGGGGAGAGGTAAACGACGTCGAGCCCCACTGTCAACTCCGGATCGGGTCGGAGTTGGACACCCGCCTCTCCGGAGTAAGCGGAGCCCCGGGGTTCTGGTTGGGCATCCAGCCAGTTGCCGAGAAGATAATTCACCCGGCACTCGATCCGCGAGTGGTGCTTGTCGTGTGGAGTCGTGCCGACCTCCACCAGTCGGCCGTCGATCAACCACCGGCTAATCCCGTCATCCGGAAGCGCGAGCAGATCGGCGGTGGTATAGACCCGGTCCGTTGGAGCGGTCGTTTCGATCACGGTCGCCATGCCAATCCTCCCGTTCAACCACTCCAGGGTATCACTGCCGATTCTTCTCGAATAGGTCGGACGAGCGGATGCGGCACCCGTTGACGCCGCCTGAGCGTCCGCGTACCTTCAATTCCCACACCCCTCCCGCCTCAGCTCGGAGCCAGTCCGATGATGACCCGCCGCGATGCCCTCGCCCTTCCACTCGCTTCCCTTGGGGCTCTCGCTATCCGCCCCCCCTTTGCCATTGGCCTAGAAGACGCCGACCCAACGAAGGTGTTCACTGACGGGAAAACACCCCCTGACGCCAGGCTCAAAGCCCCGAAGACCCTGGATGACTATTTCCCCTTCGTCGTGCCGAAGACGAAGGAGGCGTGGGAAGCCCGGCGGACCCAGGTTCGCGAGCAGGTCCTTGTGGCCAACGGGCTCTGGCCGATGCCCGAGAAAACGCCGCTGAACCCGGTGATTCATGGGCGGATCAATCGGGGCGACCACTCGATCGAGAAGGTGTCGTTCGCCAGTCTGCCCGGCCACTACGTGAGCGGGAACCTGTATCGCCCTGTTACTCTCGATGCCTCGAAACCCATCAAGTCCCCCGGGGTTCTGTTCGCCCACGGGCACTGGGTCGGCGGGCGGTTCGAGGATGCGGGCGAGAAGGCCGCGGCGGCCAGCGTGAAATCCGGCGGCGAATCCGACATGGACCGTGGCCGGTTCTTCATGCAGGCAATCCCTGTCACCCTGGCTCGGCTCGGGTTCGTGGTGTTTCAATACGACATGGTCGGATACGCCGACAGCACCGCCATCCCGCACCGCGAGGGCTTCAAAGACGTTCAGGCGGAACTCCGGCTCCAGAGCTTCATGGGGCTACAAACCTGGAATAGCGTCCGCGCGCTCGATTTCCTCTCCACCCTCTGGGATGTCGATCCGAAACGACTTGGGATGACTGGAGCCAGCGGGGGAGGCACCCAAACATTCATCCTCGCTGCAATCGACGACCGACTCGCTGCTGCGTTCCCTGCGGTGATGGTGTCCACGGCGATGCAGGGCGGGTGTGTGTGCGAGAACTGCTCGGGCCTGCGGGTGAACACCGGGAATGTCGAAATCGCAGCGATGTTCGCTCCGAAACCGCTCGCCATGTCCGCCGCGAACGATTGGACCAAGGATCTGATGACCAAAGGCTACCCGGAACTGAAAGAGCTGTATTCCCTGTACGGGGCCGCAGACAAGGTCGCAGCCAAAGCGTGGCTGGAATACGGCCACCAGTACAACCAGCACGCCCGCGAGTTCATGTATTCGTGGTTCAGCAAGCACCTCCTCGGGAAGGACGTGGCGGTCAAGGAGTTGACATACAAACCGGTCCCGCCGAAGGAGCTGAGCGTGTTCGATGCCGAACACCCGCGGCCAAAGGATGAGCTGAATGCCCCGAAACTCCGCGCGGTGATGACGAAAGCCTCCGACGACGCGCTGGCTCAGGTGTTCCCGAAGGACGCCGAGACTCTCAAGGAGTTCCGCCGGGTGGTCGGAACCGCACTACGAGCAATCGTGAATGATGATCTGCCCAAGGCGATTGTGCTCCGGCAAGGACCGCTCGAATCGAAGGCTGACGGGTTGACGATCCACCGGGCTGTCCTTGGCCGAACCGACGAGAAGGACGCTGTCCCGTCGGCCGGAGTGATCGGGCCTAACTGGGAAGGGGAGCGGCTTGTCGTCTGGCTCAATCCAAAGGGGAAGTCGAGCCTGTTCGAGAATGGAAAGGCGATCCCGGCGGTGAAGGCGCTGATCGATGCCGGGTACGCGGTGGTTGCACCGGATGTCCTGGGGGTGGGTGAACTCACACCTGCGAAGCCGTTCCCGGTACGAACCGACTTCGCGGGATACACATTCGGCTATAACCGCTCTCTGCTGGCGAACCGAGTTCACGACGTCCTGACCCTGATTGCGTTCGGGAAGTCGATCTTGAAGGCGAAGACCGTCCATATAGTCGGCTGGGGCGAGTTGGGGCCAGTGGCGGTACTGGCGAAGGCGCTTGCCGGGGATGCGGTCGGGAAGCTGGCTGCGGATCTCAACCAGTTCCGCTTCGAGACAGTGAAGGACACCGCCGATCCGATGATGCTCCCCGGGGCGGTTAAATACGGTGGGCTTCCGGCTTTCCTCGCACTCTGTGCGCCTGGCGAAGTGCTGGCCCACAACCACAAGGGGACGGCGACCGGGAAGCTAGCAAAGGCCGCCTACGACGCGGCCGGGGCACCCGGCAAGCTCACCCGCTCGGACGACAAGTTGGACGATTTGAAGGTGGTCGAGTGGCTGACGAAATAGGCTCGCTAAGAACGAACGCCCCATCCGGGGCGAAAAACGAGCGGTCTATCGCGGGAAAGGTGACGTTTTGAGCCGCGGAGCCCGCCCAGGGCTTCCGCCCTGGGCTAAGCACGAACGCCCCATCCGGGGCGAAAAACGAGCGGCCTGCGGCCGCAACGATTTGGTTTTGAGCCGCGGAGCGGCGGCCGTTCTGAGCCCAGGGCGGAAGCCCTGGGCGGGCCTGGGAGCTATGGAATCCAGCCTTTCCGCCCATCCCTGAACCGGATCGATGCCCCCGGAATTCCCACCCATGAAAAAGGCTCTCATCGTGCTGACCCTCACTCTCCCGGCCTGTGCGGCAAGCGAACCAGAAGCCAAAGAGTACAAGTCCCCCGCGGGCAAGACACTCCTGTACCGCCTGCTCCGACCCGCCGACCCCAAACCGGGTGAGAAATACCCGCTCGTCCTGTTTCTCCACGGGGCCGGGGAACGCGGGGCCGACAACCACAAGCAACTGATTTGGTTCTGGAATGCGCACAATCCGAGCGTCCTGACCCGACCGGAAGTTGCCACTGCAAAAGCGTTCGCTGTAATGCCGCAGTGCCCGGACGGTAAACAGTGGGTGAATGTACCGTGGGAGAAGGGGTCATACCAGTCGCCCGAGGTGAGCGAATCGCTCCAACTCGCCCTCGAACTCGTCGAAACGCTGCTCAAGGAACTCCCCATCGATCCTGACCGGGTGTATGTCACCGGTCTGTCGATGGGTGGTTACGGAACGTTTGATGTGATCCAGCGGCGACCCGATTTGTTCGCAGCGGCAGCCCCTGTGTGCGGGGCAGGCGACCCGTCGAAGGCCGCCACGATTGCCCATATCCCAATCTGGGCGTTCCACGGGGAGAAGGATGGGGTCGTTCCACCAACCGGGTCGCGAGACATGGTCGCAGCACTCAAGGCCGCCGGCGCAACACCTCGATACACCGAGTACAAGGGTGTCGAGCACAACAGTTGGCTACCGGCGTTCGAGGAGAAAGAGTTCTGGACATGGCTATTCGCCCAGAAGCGGCCCGCAAAAAAGTAGTGGCGAGGGGCGAGGGGTGAGTGGCGAGAATGAAGGCGACCCGCAGAAGGAACTCCACCGACTATCATGGGTAGCAGTGAAACCAAACACCAAACACCAAACACTAAACACCAAATCCGCGTTTTCGCCCCGAAGGGTCGGCGGATAATAGCCCAGGGTGGAGCCGGGTTTCCGGCGTAACCCTGGGACGCGGGGGAGATTTCCACATACTTTCCTCCACATTCCCATGAAATCACTCGCCGACTTGCGAACAGAGTACAGCACCGGGGGGTTGTCCGAAGCGGACGCCGGAGAGGATCCGTTTGCCCTTTTCCATCAGTGGTTTGGTCAGGCGGTTGCGTCGGGATTGCCCGAACCCAATGCC
Source organism: Gemmataceae bacterium (assembly GCA_003136315.1). Taxonomy (GTDB): domain Bacteria; phylum Planctomycetota; class Planctomycetia; order Gemmatales; family Gemmataceae; genus Urbifossiella. Next base: position 28,921 of record PLDW01000358.1, read on the forward strand.
ATGACTCTCGCCACCTGTACACTGGAGGGTGTGCCGTCGGCCCGGATTGTGCTCCTGAAAGCTCTCGACGAGCGTGGGTTCACTTTCTTTACCAACTACGATAGCCGTAAGGGCCACGAGATCGCGGCCAACCCTCGGGTCGCGGTGGTGTTCCCGTGGCACCCGCTCGAACGGCAGGTTCGGGTCGAGGGAGTGGTGGAGAAGGTGACCTCCGCGGAGTCGGACGACTACTACGTCAACCGCCCGCTCGGCAGCCGGCTCGGGGCGTGGGCGTCGGCCCAGAGTGCGGTGATCCCGGGACGGGAGTTCCTGGAGCGACGTCACGCCGAGCTGGCGGCCCAATATCCGGACGGGAATGTCCCGCGCCCTCCCAACTGGGGCGGATATCGGGTGATTCCGGCCGTGATCGAGTTCTGGCAGGGTCGCCGCAGTCGGCTTCACGACCGCATTCTGTTCACCCGGACTCCCGCCGGAGGGTGGGATCGGGTTCGATTGTCACCCTGACGCAGACGGTACCATCCGTTCCGGAAAATACGCGGACCGGGTTGTCCGTCTAAAGGGTAGCGACTACCAATCCGTTGACGCTTCACACCCAGAGGGATCGACGATGAAAGTTTGGCAACTGGCCGCTACGGCCGTGTTTCTGGCCGGATGCGTGATGATCGGAACCGCGGAGGACAAAGCGATGACTGGCCCGCTCGACGTCAAGGTCAAGGGGATCGACGGGAAGGAACTCGACCTGTCCAAGTTCAAGGGCAAGGTCGTGTTGATCGTGAACGTGGCCAGCCAGTGTGGCTACACCCCGCAGTACAAGGGCCTCCAGGAACTGTTCGACAAGTACGAGAAGGAGGGACTGGTGGTCCTCGGAGTGCCGGCGAACGACTTCGGCAAACAAGAGCCGGGCACCGAGGCAGAGATCAAGGAGTTCTGCACCACCAACTACAAGGTGAAGTTCCCGTTGACCTCGAAGGTGGTGGTCAAGGGGCCGGACAAGACCGAACTGTACAAGATCCTGACCGCCACGGGCGGGGGAGAAGTCGGCTGGAACTTCGAGAAGTTCCTGATCGGGCGAGACGGAAAGGTGGTCAACCGGTACAAATCGGCCGTCAGCCCGGACTCCGACGAACTGGTGAAAGCGATCAAGACGGCCCTGGAAAAGAAGTAAGGTTTAAGGTTTAAAGTTTAAAGTTTAAAATTCAGATCAGTTCTCACGGCTCAGAAATCCGTTCGAATAGCTGTGTCTTCAACTTTAAACTTTAAACTCTTTAAACCTTAAACTCGTCATGCCTCCGCCCATTTGGCAGTGCCGCGGCCACCGATTCGAGTTGGGCCGCGGTCTGCTGGTTATGGGTATTGTCAACGTTACACCCGATAGCTTCTCCGATGGTGGTCACTTCGCCGACCCCACCACAGCGATCGAACACGGCCTGCGACTGGCTGCCGAGGGGGCCGACATCCTGGATATCGGCGGGGAATCCACCCGGCCGGGAGCCGAGCCGACCCCACCCGACGAGGAACTCCGTCGTGTCGTCCCGGTCGTGGCTGGGCTGGCGCGACGCACCTCCGTGGCGATCTCAGTCGATACTTCCAAGGCCGAAGTCGCCCGCCAGTGCCTCGACGCCGGAGCATCCATTATCAACGACGTGACAGGGCTGCGCGGCGATCCGGACATGCCAGGCGTGGTGGCTGCCTCCGGGGCCGGGGTCGTTATCATGCACATGCAGGGGACGCCCGCCACGATGCAGATCGACCCCCACTATTCGGACGTCGTCGCGGAGGTCGGAGCGTTCTTTGAAGAGCGGTTGCACGCGCTTGCCGCCGCGGGTATTCCGCCGGTCGCCGTCTGCCTCGATCCGGGGATCGGGTTCGGCAAGACCCTCGACCACAACTTGACCCTGCTTGCCCACCTGGAAGCGTTTGTCCGATTCGGACGGCCGGTGTGCCTGGGGGTGAGTCGGAAAGGATTCATCGGAAAACTCTGCGACCGCCCGGTCCTGAATCGGGACGCCGGATCGCTCGCGGTGGCCTGTTTCGCTGCGGCTCGCGGGGCCGCACAGGTGATCCGGACCCACGACGTCGGACCTACACGGGATGCGGCCGTGCTGCTCAATGCGATCGACCAGGCTCGCCACTGACCGCTCCCAACTGGTACAATCCCGGCGGCCCACTCGATTCACCCCAGGTTCCGCCGTGGATGTCGAACTGACCGAACCGACTGTCGTGCGAGCGACCGCCACCGACCTCCCCGCGCTCTGCCGCGACCTGGCGGATCGGGCAAAGGCTGCGTCGCAGGTGCTGGCCACTGTTCGGACTGCGGAGAAGAATCGCTGGCTGCTCGCTGCCGCGACGGCTCTGGAAGCCCGCGCGGCAGAGGTGCTGGATGCGAATGCGCGGGACGTCGCTGCCGCTCCCGGTTACGGGCTGAACGCGGCTGCGGTCGATCGATTGACGCTCACCTTGTCCCGCATCAAATCCGCAGCCGATGGGCTCCGCCAGGTCGCTGCGCTGCCAGACCCGGTGGGCGAGATCCGTGAGGGTGGAGTGCGACCAAACGGGTTGGAGGTGCGGAAGGTCGGGGTTCCCCTTGGAGTCGTGTTCTTCATCTACGAATCCCGGCCGAACGTGACGGTCGATGCGGCCGCGCTGTGCGTGAAGAGCGGGAATGCGGTGATCCTGCGGGGTGGGAAGGAGGCGATTCACTCGAACACAGCTCTCCACCGACTGCTGGCCGACGAACTCGCAGCCACCGGGCTCCCGGCCGAAGCTGTGCAACTGGTTCCGACCACCGACCGCGAGGCAGTCGGTCACTTGCTGAAGCTCGGCGACCTGATCGACCTGGCGATCCCCCGTGGTGGCGAATCGCTCATCCGACGAGTCGCCCGCGAGGCGACCATGCCGGTTCTCAAGCATTACGATGGGAACTGCCATGTGTATGTCGATTCGGCGGCCGACCTGGGAATGGCCGAGCGGATCGTGGTGAACGCCAAGTGTCAGCGGCCGGGGGTGTGCAACGCGGCGGAAAGCCTGCTCGTCCACGCTGCGGTAGCAGATGCGTTTCTGCCACGAATCGGCGCTGCATTACGAGCCAGGGGAGTCGAGATCCGGGGCTGCGACGAAACTCGCCGCCGCCTCCCGGATGCGACTCCCGCAACCGAAGCCGACTACCGGGCCGAGTACCTCGATCTGATCCTGTCGGTGAAGGTGGTTCCCGACCTGGATGCAGCGATCCAGCACATCAATGGGTTTGGATCGAAGCACACCGACGCGATCGTCACGGCCGACCTGGCCGCGGCCCGGCGGTTTGTGCAACAGGTGGACTCGGCCGCCGTGATGGTGAACGCGAGCACCCGGTTCAACGATGGGTTCGAGCTCGGCCTGGGAGCGGAGATCGGGATCAGCACCGACAAGTTCCACGCCCGCGGACCCTGCGGACTGCGGGAACTGACGACGTACAAGTACGTCGTCACCGGGGATGGGCATGTGCGAGGATGAGGGGGCAAGATTGGATCGACCCCGGCAGGGGTCGCAGCGATTAGCCGGTGGTCGAGCTGCGCTCGACCCCCGAGGGCGGTGCCGGAGGCGATGACGCGACCACGAATTGACCCCGTTGCGGCGGAGGCCAGGTGGGGGCAGGGGTTGGGGGGTTGAGGTGATTGCCCCCGCAAACCGGTGGTATCGCTGCGCTCAACCACCGGCTAATTGCTACGACCCCTTCGGGGTCGGGGCCACTGTGGCGGCCCGGTCAGTCGAATCGCTGGTTTAGGCACTGAGAGATCTCACTGTGGACGCATTTCCGCCCCAACAGGGCGGCGGAAAATAGCCCAGGGCGTCAGCCCTGGGGGCGAGTGCTAGGGCCGTTTCTGAAGTCTGCGGGCGGGGGGTGTGAGCCTCCCGGATCGGGTTATGATCACGGGTGTGTTCATCCTGGTCGCGGTGGGTGGGCTGTTCTGGCTGGCGTACCGCCGGCCGCGGCCCCGCCGGTGGCTCATTCCCCGACGGGTTGGCGTCCCGCCCTACTCAGGCGCGCGGGCTCTTGCACCGGCTGCCACCACCGGAGCCGCGGCTGTCGATCGCCAGCACCGTCACCTCCAGGCTGGCGGGCTGCTCGGCGAGACCACGTTCGAGACCACCAAGGCGCGACTCCAGACTCTGCTCGCGGCCGGTCGGTCTGCCGAGATCGACGACGGGCTGCGCCCCGGGCTCGACTTCGCCGTCCAGGTTCGGGCACTGACCGAGATCGGCACCCCAGAAGCTGGTGAGTTGCTCGCAAAGCAACTCACCCGGACCCTCACCCGCGACCCGGCCGAGCAAGCGTGGTACTGGGCGGACGTGGCGGCTGGTTTGCGGAAGCTGAACCGTGCGGATGCGCTCCCGGCCGTCCTCCAGTGCGCGGATACAGCAACCGGACCCCAGCAAGTCCTCCTTTCCGCCGAGGCGGTCGCGTTCCCGAATTTCCCATCCACGCTGCACGACCTCGCATCCGCGACAGGATCGCTCGCGGTGCGGGCGGTCGCGCGAGCTGCCCGGGGAGCCCGGGATGGGCTCGCCGACCTGTCCACGCTCGTCCGGGTCGGACTTGGCGACCACCTGGCAGCGATCAGTGAAACCGCCCCGCCCGTTCCCGACCCCTGGCTAACCGCAGCCATGATCGAGGCCGAACGCGCATCGCGCCGGACCGCCCACTGGGCTCGTTTGCTCCCTCCCGACGCCCGACCGTCGGCCGAGCGGCAAGGTGCCCGGCTGGCCGCCACTACCCCCCGGCGACAGAACTGGCTTTCGGGTGCCCCGCGTCGGCTGATCGCCCGGTTCCCCACCGCATCCCCGACTGAGCAGATCTCCCTCCTTCACACGCTCGAAGATTTGCGAGCCGACGTCATCCGCCTCTTCCCTGCCCCACCCGACTCGCGGTCCGATGGGTGGGCAGATGCGGTGCGCTGCCTGCGGTGGACAGATTCCCCCACACTCGGCCCGGTCCTGGCCAGCCAGGCGGGCCGGTCGCTCGTCGGTCGGCGGACAATATCGGCTGCGGTGGTCCTGATCGAGGCCCTACGCGGGCACTCTTGCCGCGAGTCGGAGGCAGTGTTTCTTCAAGCGTCGCGGGCGGACGACCCCTCCATCCGGGCAGCCGGGCTCGGGGCGTTCGGGTGGTCTGACGGATTCAACATGTCCGCAGTCGTCGTGACCCTCCAGGCGGGCCGGATCGACCCGGACCCCGCAGCCCGACGGGCAGCGGTGGCCGCGCTGGCTCGGTTCGGGGAACGGGCCGCCCTCCGGGAGATCGCCGGCGGGTTCGCTGCGGAAGACCTCGCGACCCGTCAGGCGGCCGTGCGGGTGGTGGCAGCGGAAGGGATCTCGTGGCTCTGGCCGGACCTCGATGCCCTGGCCGAGACTGCCGATCCGGAAACCGCCCTGACCGCGTCCGAGGCCGTTGAGCGACTGCGCGAAGACGCCTTCGGACTGAGCGGGTGACAGCAGCGCGGAACGCGGAACTCGGAACGCGGAACGGAAGACAAAACGCGGCACGCGATTCGACTCGCGGCGGTTCCGGCCGGCACAATACAACCACTCCGCGTTCCCCGCTCCTGATTTTGGTTTGGTCTTCCGTTCCGCGTTCCTGACGTGTAGCCTCGCCTTATCACGTCTTTAGGCTAGCCTAATCGAGATTCTTCGGGTATACTATCTTCAATCGCGATGGGTGGTCATGGACCGACGGGGACGCTCCGACCTCGACCGCCTACTCTCCTTTCCCGCGATCCCGTCGGTCGTAAACGGTTGTGCAGACGGCTGGTTCGGTCTCGGTTTCTGAGAGACCTGGGCCGTCTCGGAGTGGCAGAATGAGCAGTGTGTCGATCGCATCCGGCGGCCTGTCCCCGGGTGAGGGCGACCCCGAGCCTCACTCCCTGGAGGGGCTCCACAGGTCGGTTCCGGTCCCAGCCCAGGGGGCAGGGTTCTGGCGGCAGTGGCGGGCGTTTACAGGCCCGGCATTCCTGGTGAGTGTTGGGTACATGGACCCGGGAAACTGGGGGACCGATCTCCAGGCCGGGGCGAAGTTTAAGTATGGCCTGCTCTGGGTGGTTGCGGCCGCGAGCGCGATGGCGGTGGTGATGCAGATCCTCTCGGCCCGGCTCGGGCTGGTCACCGGGAAGGATCTGGCCCAGGCCTGCCGCGACTTCTATCCCGCATGGACCCGTTGGCCCAACTGGCTGGCGTGTGAGTTCGCCATCGCTGCGTGCGACCTTGCCGAGGTACTCGGCAGCGCGGTCGCGTTGAATCTGCTCTTCCAGATCCCCCTCTTCTGGGCGGTCATTATCACCGCGTTCGATGTGCTTCTGTTGTTGGCGCTCCAGGGTCTTGGGATGCGCTTCATTGAGGCGTTCATCCTGGTCCTGGTGATGACCATCGGCGGGTGTTACGCGATCGAGTTATTTGTCCTCCCGCCGGTCGGCCCGGACTTCCCGGCGATGGGCCAGGCCCTGTTGTCGCCAGGGCTCGCCCAGACGGGAATGGCAGTGGTGGCGATCGGGATTATCGGGGCGACTGTGATGCCCCACAACCTCTACCTCCACTCGGCCCTGGTCCAGTCCCGCCGGGTCGGCACCGACGAGCCAGCGATCCGACGGGCGATTCGGTTCAACACTCTGGACACGGTGATCGCCCTCTCGGTCGCCTTTCTGATCAACGCGGCCATCCTGATCCTCGCGGCGATGGTATTCCACGGTCGCGATTCAGTGACCGTACCGGGCGGGGAGGAGGTCACGTTCGGGGACGACACGGACTGGATCCGGGTGGCCTACTTGACACTGGCTCCCCTTCTGGGAACGGCCGCCGCGAGCTTGCTATTCGGGGTCGCACTACTGGCCAGCGGGCAGAGCAGCACGATTACCGGAACGATGGCCGGCCAGGTGGTGATGGAGGGATTCCTGCGCTGGCGGGTGCGACCGTGGGTGCGACGGCTCTGTACCCGGATGGTCGCAATTATCCCGGCGGTACTGGTGATCGGGCTGCGGGGTGGGGGGGGAGTTACCGACTTACTGGTGCTGAGCCAGGTGATTTTGGCGTTGCAACTCCCGTTCGCAATGTTCCCGCTGTTGCACTTCACCACGTCGCGGACCAGGATGGGGGTCTTTCGTAACGGCTGGTTCCTGATCGCGCTGGGGTGGGGGTCCGCCGCCCTGATCACCGCCCTGATCGTGTACGGTCTCCCGGAATCGTTGGACAAAGCCTGGGAAGTGATCGTGGGGTAATGCTCCATCGCGAGGTTGTGGAAGGGATACATCATAAGGCGAGGGGCAGGAGAAAGCTTACCCGTGTTTGGGACTTGCCCCACCGGGNNCGCCCTCCGTGGCGGCCCGGCTGCCCCTGACGGGCGGTAATACTTCATCTGCCGCACGCCTAAATGTCTTTAGTCGCAGGCTTTGCCCTGCGAACACGGCCAGTTCCTGGCGTCTGTGCGGTTCTCTGGCCCTCTGGGACTCTCGGATCAATACGATTGGGTGTAACCGGTTGGGCTCAGCTCGAAGCCGAGGTTTTGAGTCCCGNNCTCCGAGCCCGACCGGTTACGCCCAATACAATTTCTGATAGCCTTCCCCCACTCCCCCCCTTCGAATCGGAGACGGTTGTGATCCGCACCGTAGGCATATCGTTATTCCTCCTGGCGGCTGGACTGGTCGCCATCACGACCTCAGCGCCGGACCCAGTGGCCGCGCAGGAGAAGAAAACCCAGCCGAAGAAAGCGCCACCCAAAAAGCGCGATGCCGCCACTGCCGCCGACCTCTACGCAGCCCCCGGCTTCAAGGTCGAATTGCTGTACACTGCCGACCCGGGCACCGAAGGCTCGTGGATCAATATGTGTACGGAGAAGCCCGGCAAACTGATCGTCGGCGGCCAGGGCGGGCAGCCGGTTCTGCGGTTCACAATCGCCAAGGGCGAGGTCAGCGGGGTCGAGAAGCTCAAGCTCCCGATTTCCGAGACGATGGGGCTGCTGTACACCTCCGACACCCTCTACGTGACCGGTGCAGGGCCAAAGGGATACGGTCTCTACCGCTGCAAGGAAGGCTCCGATGGAACATTTGATGTCCAACCGGTGAAGATCTTTGGTTCCGGCGGCGAGCACGGAGCCCACGCGGTTGTCCTCGGGCCGGAGGGCAAACTGTACGCAATCAACGGGAACCACACCAACGTCCCCGAAGGGATTAGCCCCACCAGCCCGCACCAGAACTACGCCGAGGACCACCTTCTCCCCCGCCAGCCGGACGGCAACGGACACGCCACCGGGCGCATGGCACCCGGCGGGTACATCCTCCGGAGTGAGCCAGACGGGAAGAGCTGGGAAATGGTTGTGGCCGGGTTCCGCAACGCCTACGACATGGCCTTCAACGCGGATGGCGAGCTGTTCACATTCGATGCGGACATGGAGTGGGACTGGGGAATGCCGTGGTATCGCCCGACCCGGGTGAACCACTGCGTCAGCGGGGCCGAGTTCGGCTGGCGGTACGGCACCGGGAAGTGGCCAGCGTACTACCCGGATAGTGTGGGCGAAGTGGTGGACATCGGGGTCGGCTCCCCGACCGGGGTGACCAACGGGATTGGTGCGAAGTTCCCGGCCAAGTACCAGAAAGCGCTCTACCTCTGCGACTGGACCTACGGTCGGTTGCTCGCGGTCCACCTCACCCCCAAGGGTGCGAGCTACACCGCCACATACGAGAATTTCGTCGCTCCGATCGGGCTGGTCAAGAAGGACGCCCCGAAGAAGCCGCTGAACCTGACAGATGCAGTGATCGGATCGGACGGTGCGTTGTATTTCACCACCGGTGGGCGGAACACCCAGGGTGCCCTGTACCGGGTGACCTACACCGGCAGCGAGAGCACCGCCCCGGCCGACCTGCACGACAAGGTCGGGGCCGACGCCCGCGCGCTGCGACACAAGCTCGAAACGTTCCACGGCAAGACCGACGACCCCAAGGCCGTGGCCAAACTGTGGCCGTACCTGGGGAGCGACGACCGGGCCATCCGCTACGCAGCGGAGGTGGCGCTGGAGTTCCAGCCGGTGTCGGAGTGGCTGTCGAAGGCGACATCCGAGACCAACCCGGAGGCAGCGATCACCGCACTCCTTGCCCTCGCCCGGGTGGGGGGGCCGAAGACCCAGCCGGAGCTGCTCGCAGCGCTCGACAAGTTCCCGCTCGCCAAGTTGACCGACGAGCAGAAGATCGAAAAGCTCCGGGTGCTGGGGCTCAGCTTTATCCGCCAGGGGCCGCCCGCCAACGGACGGAAGATTATCGCCGAGGTGGACGGGATCTTCCCCGGCTCGAACGAGTGGGTGAACCGGGAGGCGTTCCAGGTGCTGGTGTATCTGAACGCGCCGGGAATCGTGGCGAAGGGGCTCAAGCAGATGGCCGCGGCCAAGACGCAGCCAGATCAAATCCACTACCTGTTCCGCCTGCGAACGGCCCCGATCGGCTCGTGGACGATGGCTCAGCGGAAGGAGTATCTCGGCTACTGGACGAACCGGAAAAAGCTCCCGCCAGACCCGGCGTTGGTCACGTGGTTTGAGGAGGCCGGTCGCGGATATGCGGATGGTAACAGCTTCAACAACTTCCTCAAGAACTTCCTCAAAGAAGCAGTAGCGAACATGTCGGCGGCAGAGCAGAAGGAACTGGCCCCGACGCTCGCAGCCATCGCCAAGGACATCACCCCGAGCTACGAGGTGAAGGCCCGACCGGTGGTGAAGCAATGGAAGACGGACGAGCTACTGCCACTGCTGGACAAGGTCGGCGCGGCCCGGAGCTACGAAAAGGGTCGAGAGGCGTATGCGGCAGCGCAGTGCCTGAAGTGCCACCGGTTCGGGGAGTCCGGCGGCTCGGTCGGCCCGGACCTGACAGCAATCTCCAGCCGCTTCGGTCGGAAGGAGATCCTGGAATCGATCCTGGAGCCATCGAAAGTGGTCTCGGACCAGTACCAGAACGAGGTCTTCCGCACAGCGTCCGGGAAAACGGTAACCGGCCGAGTGGTGGACGAGACCGCGAAGTCGATCGCCGTCCAGCCCGACCCACTCTCACCGGAGCGAGTGATGATCGCCAAGGACGACCTGGAATCGCGAACGGCCTCCAAGCTCTCGCCGATGCCCGCAAACCTGGCCGACGTGCTGACCCAGGACGAGATCCTCGACCTCCTCGCTTTTCTTGAGTCGGGAGGGAGGAAGGATCATCGGGTGTTCCGGAAGTGAGTGGGTGAAGTGGTGGGTGCGGCGTCCCTTCTACGGGAGGGAGGGGACGCCGCGGTCATTCAGCAGGTGAGCCGTCCAAAGCGGCGGCTCATTTTCATACTGGCAGTCTTCTGATAGTTGTGCTTGACTACTTCAAATAGACCCACGGCGTCATACCCGTCCCGTCCCGCTTCATCTGCGACTTTGTTTCCCACGCCTTATCCCGATCCCCGAACGTCTCGGTCAGGAAGCGGGCGATGAGCTTGAACGCCTCGTTTCTCCGGTTTTCCATCACGTCGGGAAGAGCGGATTCAATCGCACTGCCAATCCCGGCCCACGGGATTCCTTTCTTGATTCGCTCCATCACCACTTTGTTACTCGCAACTTTTGCGAACGCCGCCTTGATGTAGGTCGCCATTACGTCTACTGGGGCATCCACCGGCTCATCATCAGTCGGTTCGGAGCCGTCGTCATCGAACAAGCTCGGACTTCCCAAGCCCGGTAGCTTTGCATCCGCCGTAGCGATGATCGCATCGGGCACCGCCGCACGACTGTCCTTGAGAGCCTTGGTGAATTTGCGACACTCCTCGCTGGACGCGAC
>PLDW01000498.1 GCA_003136315.1 Gemmataceae bacterium
GTTCGATTCCAAGCAAGACCATCCGCTGAGAACCCCTTTGAGAACCCCTTGTCCACGAGGCCTCTGTAAGGCTTGCCGGGGTTTCGAGGACTCAACCCCGGCCACCCCGCCGAACGGCTTTCCAGCCTGAAAGGCTGGGAGTATTCAGCCCAGGGCAACGCCCTGGGCGTGGGGCTAATGCGTGTGATTGTGTTGCCAACGCATCGGCTGTGATTGTCATTGCTTCACCCCAGGGCACTGGCCTCATGTTTCCCGCGTTCGCCTCACCCCCAGGGCGTTGCCCTGGGCTAAATACTCCCAGCCTTTCAGGCTGGAAAACGATTCGGTGTGTATTCACCCTGAAAGGGTGAGAGTATTCAGCCCAGGGCAACGCCCTGGGTTCGGGGGCCAACGCCCCGGGTGTGTGGCCAATGCGTGTCATCGCGTGCTAATCAGGAGAAGTCCTGGAGGGGCGAAACCCGAACGCAGCGTTGTTGTACGACGGCCGGTTGCTGCTACGGCTCGCACACCGCAGATTGACCGGCGCGAAGCTGAACGAGCCCCCACGAAGAAGGCGTGACGTTTGTTCGTCTATTATTAACAATTTCTTGTTCTCGATATCCTCTCGCTGACCGGTCACGTACAACAGAGCCGGATCTTCCACCCACTCCAGGGCATTCCCCAGCATGTCAAAGAGCCCCAAATCGTTCGGACGCAAACCACCCACCGGCCATGCCCGATCCTCCGCGTTCTTCTGATACCTGCCGTATCGCAGCAGCAATTCTTCCGAACGGCCAAAGTACCGCGATACCACGGAACCCGCCCGGCAAGCATATTCCCACTCTGCCTCCGTTGGCAGTCGATACCCCGTCAGCTTCAGGTGGTCCGTTTTGATCCGCATCCCTTCGGCATAATCTCCATCTTTGTCCGGCAGATAGCACCACTGGTCCGGTGGAATCCCCTCTCGCTCACTCAGCCAGTTACAGTACGCTGCCGCATCGTACCACGTCACAGAGACTATCGGGGAATCCTGATCGGGACTGTATCGCTTTATGAATTTGTGATTCTTCCGAAACCGTTTGAATTCTTCGACCGTGACTTCCTTCGTCGCAATCGCAAACGACCGACCGATCCGCTTCGGGTGGGGAGGTTCGTTCGCCGGAATCCGACCCGGCTCTGTTTCCAGTGAGCCCAATGTGAACACCTTCGGACCACGCACCACCGCATACGTCTGGCCTTCTCCGTTCACGTACCAATCCCGGTTACGACCCACCACAGGGGCGGGGAGCAATGGGCCACACGCCACTCCCGTCACCCCCACCACACCCGGCATCGGAACCGCAGCTAACACCACTCGGGACACCACACGACCCCGCGACACTGATCCCAGCTCCGCATCGATCCCCGCCAACTCCGCCGCCTTCCCCCACCGCTGACGCAGCAACCAGTCGATCGCACTGTGCAAGCCCGGGTCTGGGTGTTCGCGGTAAAGTGTTAGCAGTTCCTTCGCCAGCCCCTCCCGCTCAACAGCCCACCCGGCTGACACCGGGAAGTCACCCAGCGCGATCAGCAACGCCCGTTTCGCCGAGAGTTCGGTCTCTTCACGGAACCGGCGAATCACCGTCAACGGATCGGCACCAATCCCCGCCAACCGCTCAATCAGGTAACTTCGGGTCGATGGGTCGCCGTCTTTTGGGAACCGCAGCAGTGGCCACATCGACTCGGCCTCATTCAGTGCCAGTAATACGGCCGCCGCATTGGCCCGCCGCTTCGCCAGGGCATCGAATACCGGGTCCGGGTCGAGGGCCGACACGGCGGGGGGAACCCCGACCACGGCTGCGAGTCCCGAACCCACCAACCCACCCGGGAACGCCACCTTATCCAGTTCTGCACGCAACACGGGGACGACTGCCGCCCGGTTCGCCACGATCGCCGGTTCAAATAGCCGGTGGTGTCGTGCGTCCACAATCATCGCCAGCCCGGCCAACTCCTCTGGCCGGTCGGTCGTGTACCGGGCGAGGAGATTCGCCGTCAGGTCAAACGCCGATGCCTCGGCCGCCAGGTCCGAGACCACCAGTTTTCCGGATTCGATTCGGCCCCGCGAATGCGGATACCTGCTGACCAGCGCGGGCAAGAGTGGACCACGCACCGGCTCCAGGGCGGCCGACCAGGCGACGAATTCGACCGGGTTCGCCCGCACTGCCGCCTCCACAACGCCAGGAGCCACGGCGGACCAACGTGGGTCATCCGGAGCCAGTCCAGCCAGCGCACACGCCGCCCGGACCCGTTTCCCGGGCTCCGCAGTCGTATCCGACAGAACCGTCCACAAATCCGGTGCGATCGTGGCAGCGTGAGGCTTGAGCAAGGAGCGGATCGGAAGAAGTTCCTCCGGCCGACACACTGGCAGATACGCGGTCAGTTCCTCCGCTCGGCCGGATTCTTCCGCCAAGAGAGCCATTCGGGCGTGCAGACCTGGCTTCGTGGTCACCGGTTGCTTGGCGAGTTCCCGGAGTTTCGGCCCCGTCAGGTCGCGGAACTCGGCCAGATCCTCGATCTGCCTCGGCACACTGCCCGTATCTGTCGATGGCAGCGACTGGACCAGTGCGGTCGCTCGGGTCTCACGACGGGTTTTGTCCTGTTCCTGCCGGGCTTTTTCGTCTGCTGCGCGCAGGTCGTCGACACGTTTTGTCTCGGCTGCCAACCGCTCCTCACCCAGTCGTTTCTCGGCCGCCAATTGATCCTTCACTCTCTGATTCTGGATCTCGTTCCAGGCGACGAGCAGACTGAGCGATACCGCGACAACCCCTGCCACAACCGCCGCCCGACCGGGGTTTCGGCGTGTCCACCGGACCACTTGCTCGGCCAGTCCGGGCCGACGCGCCAGGATTGGTTCGTCCTCCAGCCAGCGCCGGAGGTCGTCGGCGACCGCCTGGCAGTCCGGGTAGCGTTTGTTCGGGTCTTTCTCCAGGCACTTCAGGCAGATCGTTTCCAGATCCCGGGGCACATCCCGACGGAGTTTTCGAGGTGACGGCGGAGGCTGGGTCTGGTGGAGCAGGAGTTGCACCTCGGGCGGACCTGCGAACGGGGTCCGACCGGTGAGTAGCTCGAACAGGGTACACCCCAGGGCATACTGGTCGGATTTCGGGCCGACTGTCCCGATCTCCCCTCGGGCTTGCTCCGGCGACATATAGGCGGGGGTGCCGACCGCCACTCCCGCCAGAGTCATCTGCTCGGCCCCTTCTTCCGCTCGGGCCGCCAGCCCGAAATCCATCAGCAGTGGTTCGCCTTTCTCATCCATCATCACATTCTCGGGCTTCACGTCCCGGTGGATGATTCCTTCGGAGTGGGCGTAACCCAAAGCCTCGGCCAGCCGCCGTCCGATCTCCGCCGCCTCTCGGAGCGGGAGCCCACCGGCCTCCCGAGCCGCATCACTCACAACCCCGAGCGTCCGGCCGTGGATGAACGCCGAGACGAGGAAGGGTCGCCCGGCATCTTCACCCGTCTCAAACAGCGGAACGATGTTCGGGTGACGCAGGTTCCCCGCCGCCCGGGCTTCCCGGAGGAACCGGCGTACCCGTTGGGGGGTGCCGAGCGTACCGGGTCGGGCCACCTTCAAGGCCACCTCCCGGTCGAGATGGGGGTCGTAGCCGAGATACACCTCGGCGAATGTGCCCTCGCCGACCCACTTGCGGACCTCGAACCGGCCGAACTTGGTTGGAAGGTTGGAATCGGTCGGAGTCGAGGGAGTTGGCTGGGGGTCGGTCGAACCAGCGGAGGGAACATGGGTCGAGCCGTGAGCGGTCGCGGGAGTGTCGACCGGTAGGCTCAGGGTCGGAGAGGGATGAGCCGCCCCGTCGGCTGAACACCGTGGGCATTCGGGTGATGTCGATGGGAGCAGTGTCCCGCAACGGGAACAGGTCGGGGCGGTGGGCATGGAGTGATCTCTCCAGGGCAGTAGAATCAAGAGAAAACCACGCGCATTTCACTGGTGAAGATCATAAGGTCTGGTGTCTGTACCTCGAAGAGATTGAACAGCAAAGCCCAGAGTCGCGCTTCGCGCACTCTGGGTACAGGTTTGCCAGCTCTCGTTTTTACCGCGAAGCGGTTATACAATGCCGCTTATAGGCGCAAGACAACATCGCACCCAATCAACAGAACATTTTGGGCGAGTTTCCCTTGTATAACCGCTTCGCGGTAAAAGGGCAAATTGACAACAGGTCACCCAGAGTGCGCGAAACGCGACTCTGGGCTTTGTTCTTTAATCTCTTCGAGATACAGACAATCAACTGACTTACCTTCACTCGGCAATCACAGCCTTTTTCGGACACTTCTCGCCCGACGCGACAACATCTCCCTGGTTCCCACGCTCGGCGTGGGAACCGGTCTTCCCCCGCTCCGCGGGGTAGGCCAATACACCGGTGACGACGTCTATCGTATCTCCGGTCCAGCGTCCGTTCCGTTCAGGCCACGACGCGGAGCGTCGAAGACGGCATTCCCACGCAGAACCCTTTTGCCGCCCGCCGTTGGCGGCCATCAACGCCCCGTGAACTGTGGTGCAACCCCCGAAGCCGGCCTCACAGAGGCCAGCTACAGCAAGGCAATCCTCCAAATCTGTAGCTGGCCTCTGTGAGGC
>PLDW01000145.1 GCA_003136315.1 Gemmataceae bacterium
CTCCCGTTAGACTGATGCTTGCTCCTGGTATGCGACAGCCTCAGCAGGTTCTTGTATCAGAGGGCAGGTTGTCGTTTCGTTCGCGTCCGCTCCACCATGTGGGACAACACACTCTCTCCTCAGCTCAAATCCAGGGCTCCGAGGATCAAATCTCTTACTGCGGTCATGGGAACACTCGGCCCGGGGTTGGGGCCGTGCCCGATCAAGATTGGTCGATCAAGTGGGTCTGCGGCTGCGAGGCCGTGGCTGCCGCGGACGATGGTCGGGTCGAGTGGGACCACATCCATCGTCATTCGGAACCCGAGCTTCTTCTGGATGACCCGTCTCGCTGCGTGGAGCTTCGGGAACCAGAGGGCGGGGTCGAAGAATAGCTCGCACGGGTCGAAGCCGGGCTTGTGGTGGATGGCCACTGCCCGGGCGTAGTCCGGGGCCAGGTCATCCTCTAACCAAAATGGGTAGGCGAACCAGGCGTCCGGGTCGGAGAGGAGGATCACCTCACCGGCCCGGGGGTGAGCCAGGTGAATCGCCTCTCGCTCGTCGTCGGCGAGTATCCGGGCCACTCCGGAGGTGTTCCCGAACACCTCCCGGACAATGGGGATGTCGTCCAGATCCTGGACATACACGTGGGCGAGTTGGTGATCACAGACCGCAAAGGCCCGTGACCCGAACAGGTCGAGTTGCTCTCCGAACGGTCCGGTTCGGACATCCAGTAATCCGGCCAACCGCAGTACACGGTTGGGCAAGATCGGCCGGGACACGTTGCAATGTCCGTACTCGCTCACCACCCAGACCTGGGCTCCGGCGACCCGTGCGGCGTCCAGAAGCGGAGCACACGCATCATCGAGTTCGGCCACGGTCGCCGGCATATCGCACCCACTCGGACCATACCGCTGTGGGTCGTAGTCGAGGTGCGGGAGGTACACCAGGGTGAGGTCGGGTCGGTGGTCCTTGACCACTGCGGCGGCAGCGGCGGCGATCCACTCGGTGCTCGGCTTCCCGGCCATCGGCCCCCAGAACGCCGGGAAAGGAAACGGCCCGAGTTGCCGCTCGAGTTCCACGGGCAGGGCGATTGGGGTGCCCGCGATTCCGAACACCTTGTTCCCATCCACCCCATAGTGCGGCTTCGGTGTGACCGAGATGTCGACCGCAGCGCCCTGATTGAACCACCAGAATAACTTGGCGACCTTGCATTTTTGGCCCCGGGCCTTCGCGCGGAGGCGGGCGGTCGCGTACAGCGGGTCGCCGAGGATCAGCCGGTTCGATTGCTGCCAGAACCGGACCTCGTTCGCTCCCCGATAGAGCCACCCGTTCGCCACGATTCCATGCTTATCAGGCAAGAGACCTGTGAGCAGGGTCACCTGGGCCGTGCAGGTGACCGCCGGGAGGACTTCCGGCATGTCCGCTTGCCAGCCCGTCTCCGCGACCGCTTTCAGGCGCGGGGCATGGGCGAGCAACCGGGGGGTGAGGCCGACCGCGTTGATCAGAACGATGGGTTGCATACGGTAACGGTACAACTCGGCGGCAGCGCTGGCCGGGGGGACCGTTTGTTGTCCGTGGTTTACAGTTTGCAGTTCGCAGTCTGCAGTCCACAGCCGAACCGCCTGGCCGCGAACTGCCAACTCCTTGTCGTTTGGCCGCGAACTACAAGCTGTAAGCTGCAAACTCTTGCTGGAGAATTTACCCCATGCAGACCCGGCGACTGGGCAATTCCGATATGCACATCACCCCGATCGGGTTTGGGGCGTGGGCGATTGGTGGAAGCGGTTGGGCGTTTGCCTGGGGCAGCCAGGACGACGCCGAGAGTGTCGCTGCGATTCGCGAGGCCATCGATCTGGGGATCAACTGGATCGACACTGCGGCCGTGTACGGTCTTGGGCACTCCGAGGAGGTCGTTGCGCGGGCTCTCGACGGGGTGGCAAAGCGACCGTTCGTGTTCACGAAATGCGAGCGGGTGTGGGACAAGAACCGCCAGATCGGGAAGTCGCTCAAGGCCGCCAGCATCCGGCGGGAATGCGAAGCCAGCCTGCGGCGACTGAAGATCGACGTGATCGACCTCTACCAGATCCACTGGCCGGAACCGGCCGAGGACATCGAGGAGGGGTGGCAGACGCTGGTGAAACTCCAGGAAGAGGGGAAGGTACGGTGGATCGGTGTCTCGAACTTCGACGCGGCCCAGATGACCCGGGTGGTAACCTTCGGGCCGATCACATCCCTTCAACCGCCGTACTCGATGATCCGGCCGGAGATCGAACAGTCGATCCTGCCGCACTGCCTGGCGAACAACATCGGGGTGATTGCCTACTCACCGATGGCCTCTGGGCTCCTCACGGGGGCGATGACCCGAGAGCGGGTCGCATCGCTCCCGGCAGACGACTGGCGGAAGGAGAAGAACCGGCACTACCAGGAACCGCTCCTGAGCCGGAACCTGGCGCTGGTGGACCTTCTCCGGGCGGTGGGAGGGCGACACGGCAAGAGCCCGGGGGAAGTGGCGATTGCGTGGGTGTTGCGGCACCCGGCCGTGACCGGGGCGATCGTTGGCGCCCGTCGACCGGGACAATTGAAAGAACTGGTCGGAGCAGCGGATTGGCGGTTGACTCCGACCGAAGTGGATGAGATCGATGGGTATCTGCGAGCGCACCCGGGGTAAGCCCCACAGGAGGCGGACGTGCCAGAATCATACCCGACTGTGACCGTCGAGGAGGCATGCGAAATCCTGCCGGACTTGCTCCGGCGGGTCGCATGTGGCGAGTGTATCGTGATCGAGGACGGGGGGAAGTGGGTCGCGATGCTCGGCCCGGCACCCCCGACTCCGCCCCCCTCGGAGGAGGAAGCCCAAGGTGAAGCGAGCCGGCGGGATGTCGTGCGTGGGATGCTCGAAGCCATGATGATTCAAAAGCCGCTCCTCGAAGACGGAACGCGGATTCAAGACATCCTGGACGACTGGGACCGTCAGGGATGAAGACTTTTCGCCAGTGCAGGCCGAAAAACCTGGGTTCCCCAAGCTTCGTTCTCGACACCTCGGTCTGCGGTCTGGGTTGCCGCTGGCCACGACCGATAGCACATTGATCCAGACGGCTCAGGCGACCGGAGTCCCGATTTTCACCCCCTGATCCTCACCACCTCTCCCGGAAAGGTCCTGTTCATGTCCCGAGTTCTCCGCGGGTTCGTCCCATGCCTGCTGGCTCTGCTCCTGGTCGCTCCGGGTGCCTTTGCCCAGCTACCGGCAAAGCCCGAACCCGACAAGCCCGTGCCGGTCAAGGCGGCGTACACCAAGTACGAGTACCGCATCCCGATGCGGGATGGCACCCGTCTGTTCACCGTCGTGTACGTCCCGAAGGACGACTCCCAGACCTATCCGATCATGCTCATGCGGACCCCGTACAGTTGCGCGCCGTACGGTGTCGACAACTACCCCGAGTCGCTTCGACCGGGTGAACTGTACCAGAAGGCCGGGTATATTTTCGCCTACCAGGACGTCCGCGGTCGGTGGATGTCCGAGGGCGATTTCGTGAACATGCGGCCCTACCTCCCGGTGAAGAAGAGCCCGAAAGATATTGACGAGACCAGCGACACTTACGACACCATCGACTGGCTCATCAAGAATGTTCATGGACACAACGGGAAAGTCGGGCAGACGGGGATCTCGTACCCCGGTTTCTATACTGTCTGCGGGATGATCGATGCCCACCCCGCGCTCAAGGCGGCATCCCCCCAGGCTCCGGTGACGGACTGGTTTGTCGGCGACGACTGGCACCACAATGGGGCACTGTTCCTACCCCACGCCTTCAATTTCATGGCGGCTTTCGGCAAACCACGCCCGGCCCCGGAGAAGAAGTACCCTTACATGCCGTTCGATCACGGCACCCCGGATGGGTACAAGTTCTTCCTCGAAATGGGTCCGCTCCCGAACGCCGATAAGAAATTCTACAAGGGCGAGGTCGCGTACTGGAACGAGGTCATGAAGCACGGCACCTACGACGACTTCTGGAAGACCCGGAACATCCGCCAGCATACCCGCAACATCAAACCGGCAGTACTGACTGTTGGCGGGTGGTTCGATGCCGAGAACCTCTTCGGCGCGCTGGAGACATTCAAGGCTGCCGAGGCCAACAGCCCACCCCCGAATAACCACCTGGTAATGGGTCCGTGGTATCACGGCGGATGGAGTCGGGATGACGGAGAGAAACTCGGCGACGTTTCGTTCAACGCCAAGACCAGCGAATACTATCGAGAGAACATCGAGTTCCCGTTCTTTGAGTATCACCTGAAAGGTAAGGGTGAGAACAAGTGCCCGAAGGCATGGGTGTTCGAGACCGGAACGAACCGGTGGCGCAAGTTCGATGCGTGGCCGCCCAAGGGGAATGAGGCGAAACCGTTCCATCTCTGCTACGGTGGCCGTCTCACCGAGCAACCGGACATCTCCTACGACGCGGTGGATTCGGTCCAACCGCCGCCGAAGTTCGACGAGTTCGTCTCCGACCCCGCGAAGCCAGTCCCGTTTATCAGCAAGACGACGATCGGGATGGTCCGGGAGTACATGACCGCCGACCAGCGGTTTGCCTCGACGCGGCCAGATGTCCTTGTGTACCAGACGCCGCCGCTGGCCGAGGACACGACCATCGCCGGGCCGATCGAGGTGGAGTTGTACGTCAGCACCACCGGGACGGATGCCGACTGGGTGGTGAAAGTGATTGATGTGTACCCGGACGACTTCCCGGACCCGAAGCCGAACCCGACCGAGGTGAAAATGGGTGGCTATCAGCAACTCGTGCGGGGAGACGTGTTCCGGGGGAAGTTCCGCGATTCGTTCGAGAAGCCCGAGCCGTTCAAGCCGGGCGAGATCACGAAAGTGAAGTTCACCATGCCGGACACGCTCCATACATTTCGCCCGGGGCACCGCATGATGGTACAAGTGCAGAGTACGTGGTTCCCGCTGGTGGACCGCAACCCGCAGACCTTTTGCGACATCTATACCGCGACCGAGAAGGATTTCGTGAAGCAGACCCACCGGGTCTACCGGTCGCTTCAACAGCCGTCCCGGGTGACTGTCCGGGTGTTGAAGTGATCGACTGTATTCCCCAGCCCGGCTCCGCCCAGGGGCCATGACTTGATGAGGATTGTCGTGATCATCATTTTTGGTCAGAAAATGTACGGCAAGGTGGACAGGGTTCCCGGCCTGTGCTACGTCGTCACGCAGTTCGCCCACCTGAACTTCCTCCCTCTGATCCCGACCGGCGGGTATATCATCATTGAGGGAACGGAATCTGGTGGGGAGTTTCGGGGTAAACCGATCGGGCTTAGCCTGAAATCCGTTTTCGCCGGATACGTCCGGGTCTGGCTCGGGCTCATCACCCTGATCTGTGGCGGGATCGCACTGGCAAACCTCCTGGGCCACACGGGCCAAACCCCGGTGCCGCCAGTGGCCCTGGCACTCCTGGTGGCGGTTGCCGTGTGTGGAGTGCTACCCCTCGCCGTTCCCGGGAAGCGGGGAGGGATGATCCAGGCGGTGGCGCACGTCTGTTCGATCGTCCTGTACTGCCTCTTCGACGGGGTCCAGGGTGCGCGGGTGGCCACCGGACAGGATCTTCTGCTCGCCGCCAATGTCGCCCTGATGGTCTTCGGGTTCACCCGACTGTGGGATCATGCCAACCCGATGCGTCGTCGGCAACTCATGGATGAGTTGGGGATCGAACTCCCTCCCGAGGACGGCGAAGAGGAGCATGTGGATCGCTGGCAGCAGTGGGACGAATCGGAAGACCGCAGGCGGCGCTGACCGTTCAGGTTGGCTTGTGGCCTCCCGGTGGCGATAATAGCGGTATCCCACCGCGGAGTGTAAGGGAGATGGCCGGAAATGACCTGCCACGTTTGTGGGTGCCACGGNNGCCCGTGGCACCCACAATCCTGGCCCGTGGCACCCGATCCCCCTGGTCGATTTTCTCCCGCTGCCTGCATAAGTCTGCACTCCCGCCACTCCACCCCGAGGCCCCGCCGATGACTCGGGCCGTTCCCGCGCTGTTCCTGCTTCTGTCCGCCTCACCGGTCACCCGCGCTGCTGACCCCCCGACCGTCGCATTCGACCGCGACGTTCTTCCGATCCTCTCCGACTTCTGTTTTCAGTGCCACGGTCCAGACGCGAAGGCCCGGAAGGCCAAGCTCCGCTTCGACGACAAGGATTCCCCATTCGACCGCGGGGTGATTGTTCCCGGGAAACCGGCCGAGAGTGAGTTGATCGCCCGACTCACCAACCCCGACCCGGCCGCACTCATGCCGCCCCCGAGTCTCAAACGGTCCCTCTCCCCAAAACAGATCGACACATTGACGAGGTGGATTGCGCAGGGGGCGAAGTGGGACACTCACTGGGCCTTTGCGCCGGTCCGGCGGCCAACCGTGCCGGCGATTCGCGATCCACAATTTCCAATTCACAATCCGATCGATGCGTTCGTTGTCGAGCGGCTCGCCCGGGAGGGGATCACCCCGTCCCCGCCTGCGGACAAGGAGCGGCTCATCCGTCGGGTGACGCTCGACCTCACCGGCCTCCCCCCGACCCCTACTGAGGTCGAGGCATTCCTCGCGGACAACTCGCCCGAAGCCTACGAGAAGGTGATTGACCGATTGCTCGCTTCGCCCCGTTACGGCGAGCGGATGGCAGGCGAGTGGCTCGATCTCGCCCGGTTCGCGGACACGCACGGCTACCAGATGGACCGCTACCGTGCCGTCTGGCCCTACCGCGACTGGGTGATCTCTGCGTTCAACCGGAACCTCCCGTTCAACGATTTCGTGACCTGGCAGGTTGCTGGCGACCTGCTCCCAAATGCCACGAAGGAACAGCGGCTCGCGACCGCCTTCAACCGGCTGCACATGCAAAACGAGGAGGGCGGGATCGTCGAGGAGGAATTCCGGGTCGCATATGTCGTTGATCGGGTGAACACCTTTGGCACCGCTTTTCTCGGGATGACGTTCGAGTGTAGCCGGTGCCACGACCACAAGTATGATCCGCTCTCGCAGAAAGACTTTTACTCGCTCTTCGCGTTCTTCCAGAACATTGACGAGAGTGGGCAGACGAGTTACTTCACTGCCGCGACCCCGGTCCCCGCCCTGACGCTCACGACCGACGACCAGGATCGCCAGATCACCGGATTGCGGGTGACGGTCACGACGAAGGTTGCTGCACTGGCCGCTTCCCAAAAGACCGCTCGGAGCGAGTTTGCTGTCTGGCGGGAGAAACGGCCCAAGAAACTGCCGGTTCCAGGGCTCGTCGGCTCATATTCATTCGACGAGTTGAAGGGCGGGAAGGTCGAAAACGCAGCCGATCCGAAGACCCCCGGAAGCCCCCACGAGGGGCCGAAGCTCGTCCCCGGATTGCACGGACAGGCGGCCGAACTGAGCGGCGAGAACGGTTTCACGTTCCCCGGCGTCGGCCACTTCACCCGGGACGACCCGTTCACGTTGAGCCTGTGGGTGAAGGCCCCGGACCACGCTCCGCGGGCGGTGGTGGTTCATCACAGCATGGCTCCGATTGATGCCGGAAGCCGGGGATACGAACTACTCCTGGAGGATGGCCGGGCGGCGTTTGGGCTGCACCACATGTGGCCAGGCAACGCCCTCAAGGTGCGGACCAAATCGGTCATTCCGGTCGGCACCTGGACCCAACTCACCGCGACCTACGACGGCTCCAGTTCCGCTGCCGGTGTGTGTGTGTATCTCGACGGCAAGCCCGCCGAGGTCGAGATCATCCGCGACAAGCTGACCAAGGATATCACCTACGGCAGCGAGCCGAACCTCGCGATCGGCTACCGGTTCCGGGACAATGGATTCAAGGGCGGGCTCGTGGATGACTTCCGGATCTACGATCGGGCGCTGACCACGGCCGAGGTCGCCGAAGCCGCGAGTCTCCCAGTGACCGACGAGGAGTTGTTCGAGTACTACGTCTCTGCCGTTCACGAGCCAACCCGGGCCGCGGCCAAGGAGTTGCGGGCTGCCCGCAAGGCGTACACGGCCGCCATCAATCCGATTCCCGAAATCATGGTCATGGAGGAGATGCCGACCCCGAAGCCAGCCTTCATCCTGAAGCGGGGCGCGTATGATGCCCACGGGGATGCGGTGACTGCCGACACCCCGAAGGTGATGCCACCTTTCCCGAAGGACGTGCCACGAAATCGGCTTGGGCTCGCCCGGTGGCTGACCGATCCAGAACATCCACTCCTGGCCCGGGTGACGGTGAATCGCGCGTGGCAAATGATGTTTGGCCGCGGGCTGGTCGAGACTGCCGATAATTTCGGCACACAGGGCGCACGCCCCACTCACCCGGAACTCCTCGACTGGCTCGCCAGAGACTTCGTCGATCCCGGCTCGTCTCCCCCTTCCTTCCCAGGGAAGGGGGCCGGGGGGTTAGGTTCTGAAAAAGGGTTCGGTTCTTCCACACCCTGGGATCTCAAGCGTCTGCTCAAGCGGATCGCGATGTCGGCGACATATCGGCAAAGCTCGAAGGCGTCGCCCGACCTGCTCGCTCGCGACCCGCAGAACGACCTGCTCGCCCGCGGTCCGGTGAAGCGGCTCACGGCCGAGATGCTCCGCGATCAGGCGCTCTCTGTGAGCGGCCTACTGGTTGAGAAGATCGGTGGGCCGAGCGTCAAGCCGTACCAGCCCGCTGGGTTGTGGGAGGAGATCGCAATGGGTCGCCCACGGTACGACCAGGGGAAGGGCGTGGATCTGTATCGGCGCAGTCTGTATACGTTCTGGAAGCGGACGGTTCCTCCCCCCGCGATGGCGACATTCGATGCCGCCGACCGGAGCGTCTGTTCGGTGAAGCGACAGAGTACGAGTACCCCTCTCCAGGCTCTCGTGTTGCTCAACGATGTGCAGTTTGTGGAGGCCGCGCGGTTCGTTGGCCAGCGGATGCTCAAGGAGGGCGGGAAAACGACCGCGGAGCAGGCGGCGTGGGGGTTCCGATTGATCACCGGCCGGACGCCGACAGACCCGGAGCGTGCAGTTCTGTCGCGGCTACTCGCGGAGCAGAAATCGCTTTTCGAGAAAGATCCGGCCGCAGCCAAGAAACTCCTGGCGGTGGGTGAGAAGCCTGCGGACACAGGGTTGCCCCCAGCCGACCTCGCGGCGGCGACTGTGCTCGCTACTGTACTGTTCAACCACGATGAGGCGGTGAGCCGGAGGTGAAAATGCCGTTGCCCGAAGTCTTTCGGCGGTATTGCACGACACCGGAATTCTGGTCCGATTTCGTCTACGGGAAGTTCAACGAACTATCTCGCCCCGACCTGGACGCGGAGCCAGTCGAAATGGCGTTCGCCCCGACAGCCACTCTTCGGGTCTTGTTCCAGCTCGACGGCTCCGAAACCACGATTCAGGTCCGACAACCCTGCGGCAACGAATGGCGAAGAGTCGTAACAAACATGGACGACGGTCACGCGATGCCTCACGCATTCCGATGGCAGGAAGCGGACTTGATTGGCCGGGCCGCCGCACTGAACGATCCGGAGATACCTCACCCGGGAATACCATTTCTGCTGCTCCAGCCGTTTGTGGTGCGACTGGCTCGGGCCGATCACGATGTTGCCTACCCATTGACGGCAGCAGCATGGCAATCGCTTGGGGCCTTCAGCGAGCGTCATATCCGCATGATGGCACGGGGTGAGCCGTACCATCTCACGGGCTCGCGATGGCAACACCATCACCCTGAGGGATGGGTAGTCACTCGTGGTATAGATCAGCCCAGTGAACGAATTTTTCGCGATAATATTCCGACTGTGTATAGTTTGCGCTACCCTGGAAGCGGATCGTTTCCGTTCGCTGAGTGGAATACGTTCATGGCCGCAGTGGAAGAAATTTCCGCAGGATACGTTCTGCCTGACCAGTTCCCAGCTCGGCAGGATGCGTTCGCATTATGTGCAGGACTTCTCGCAAGCGGCGATCTGGTCGCAGCGGCCATACTGGCCGATTTGGTGGAAGAGTGCGGGCTGACGAACCCAACCGTTCTGGCAGCCCTCCGGTCCTATGAACCTGTCCGTGTGGCCTGGGTATTGGAGGTACTTCTGGGAGCACCCCACGGAGAGTTTATTCGACAGTTGTGCCCCGCGGCCGAGCCTCCACCCGGCCCAACCCAGCGGCTGTGGCTCGATATTGCCGAAGAGGGAATGGCTCACGTGCAAGGTCAGCTGATCCCGACGCTTCGGGAGTATGGTTTGGCAACGGGGGACTTTATTGGTGGATCCAGTCTGGGTGACCTCGTTCCAGGAACCATTCCACCAATCACCGAGGCATACTGGTTCACCTTGCGTGGCGACCTGGCTGAAACAATCACTGTCATACGCAATACGATGCGAAATCGGCCGGGGAATTATCCAGCTTACCTTCATATTGTCGATCCCACCATCACCGATGGCCCCGCACTCAGGCCGATCACGCTCGAATGACCCACGAATTGAGCCGCACCCATGACTACCTTCAACATGCTCCCCCCGACCAACCGCCGTGCGTTTCTCGGCCGGACTGTACTTGGCCTCGGGGGGGTTGCGCTGCTGGACCTCTTGCGCGCCGCTGCTGCCGAGCCTGGTGCGCCCAGCCCCTTCAAGGGAATCCTTGACAAGCCCCACCACCCGCCGAAGGCGAAGCGGATCATTTCCCTGTTCATGGCCGGTGGGCCAAGCCAGCTTGACCTCTTCGACCACAAGCCCAAGCTCAACGAGCACAACGGCCAGGATCTCCCTGAATCGGTTCGGATGGGCCAGCGGGTGACCGGGATGACCGCCCACCAGGCAACGCTCCCGATGGCGGGGTCGATTTTCAAGTTTGCGAAATACGGAAAGAGCGAAGCCACGATGAGCGAGCTGATGCCGTGGACCGCGAAAATTGCCGATGATCTGTGCTTTGTGAAGTCGGTTCACACCGAGCACATCAACCACGACCCGGCGATCACATTCTGCCAGACCGGGCACCACCTTGCCGGTCGACCAAGCATGGGGAGCTGGCTGAGCTATGGACTTGGCAGCGCCAACGAGAACCTGCCAGCCTTCGTCGTCCTCATCTCGAAGGACCGGATCGACCAGCCACTCTACGCCCGACTATGGGGCAACGGGTTCCTGCCGAGTACTCACCAGGGAGTCCAGTTTCGCAGCGGTGGTGCGCCGGTGTTGTATCTCGACAATCCGCCTGGGGTCTCCGCGACTGGCCGCAAGCTCGCGCTCGATCGGCTCTCGGAGTTGCAGCACCTCCAGGCCGACGCTCTGGGCGATCCGGAAGTGGCCAACCGCATCGCCCAATACGAGATGGCGTTCCGGATGCAAACAAGCGTTCCAGAGGTGATCGATCATTCCAGGGAAACGAAGGAGACGCTCGAACTCTACGGGGACGATGCGAAGAAGCCGGGTACGTTCGCAGCGAACTGCCTGCTTGCCCGCCGGTTGGCCGAGCGGAATGTCCGCTTCATCCAGTTATATCACCCAGGCTGGGACCACCACGGCGGCCTGCCCGCTGGCATCCGTCGGCAGTGCCAGGATGTGGATCGGGCCTGTTACGCACTCATCACCGATCTGAAACGACGCGGGATGCTCGACGACACCCTGGTGGTGTGGGGTGGAGAATTCGGCCGGACGAATTACAGCCAGGGCAAGCTGACCGCCACCGACTACGGCCGGGATCATCACCCGCGGTGCTTTACGGTGTGGCTGGCTGGAGGTGGGGTCAAGCCCGGCCTGACTCACGGGGCGACCGACGAGTTCGGGTACAACGTGGTCCGTGACCCGGTGAGCATCCACGATCTCCAGGCCACCCTGCTCCACCTGCTCGGGATCGACCACGAAAAGCTGACGTTCAAGCACCAGGGGCGGTACTATCGGCTCACGGATGTCCACGGTGAACTGGTGAAATCGATCCTGGCGTGAGGCGAGGCTGCGTTTCACTCTCCTCATGGCTCGCCTAAAGGATGTGAGCGCTGACTCATGGTGTCGGCGCGATCGATCAAGCGATGCCCTTGCACGGAGCCAGATGGATGGCCAGAATGGGCGAGCCTCTCGCGAGTTACGCGGTCAGGTGACTGGCGACCCCTTTCCGTGAAAAGCCACGATTTGCCTGGACGATTTCGCCCAGGCGAGGCGCACCACATCCTCCGGGAGTTCTCGATGGGCATCACCCTCCATTGTCTGCGCACTCGCTCGGCGACACTTCGCTGGGCGAGCGTTCTCGTCCTCTGCACGCTTCTGTGCCATCCGATTCCTGCTCAACCGCCGGGCAAGGGTCCCGGACCGCTGGGGGATGTACCCCTTGAGAAGTTGACCGTCGAACAGTTGATCACCAAGCTCCAGGAGGAGTCTGAACAGGGGATCGGAACGCACGCAACTGCATGGGCCAGCGGATTCATCGCAGTCGACGAGGAACCGCAGTTCGGGGGCGGCATTCTCGGCTCGCAGAAGCCAGCGAAATCCTCGGTCATGCGCGAACTGGTCCGACGCGGGACAGACGCCCTACCGAAACTCCTCGAACACGTCGATGACAAGCGGCCGACCAAGCTTGTCATCGAACACACTTTCGGGATCGGAGGGATGTGGCACAGTGACGAGTACTCCCCGCGGTACGCCGACCCGAAGAAACAGCCGGCGAAGGTGAATACTCTCAAGGGCTTGTTCACGGATGGGGCAAAGATCGAAACCAAGTACACGATCCGGGTCGGCGACCTGTGCTACGTGGCGGTAGGCCAGATCGTGAACTGTGGGCTGAACGTGTTACGCTACCAGCCGACCGCCTGCATCGTCATCAACTCACCCGTCGAGACGCCGAGCCTTGCCGCGGCTGTCAGGAAGGACTGGTCGGGGCTGACCGCTGATCAGCACAAACAATCGCTCATCCAGGATGCCAATAGCAAAGACCCCTTCAACGCCCCAGCCGCCATACGGCGACTACTGTTCTACTTCCCCAAGGACGGCGAGCCTCTCGCAGTGAAGCTTCTGTCCCGGCCACTCTACAACGAGTATGCCATCCAGATATTCGCAGAACGGCTGGTCAACGAGAAGGAGTCGGCAAAATGGAAAGCAATGGTTGCCGAGTTTCGCCGCAAGCACGGCAACGGAGCTGCCGACGCCGTCCCCTTCCAGCTCCGATGGGATTACTGGCGAACGAACACCGCTGACGATGAGAAGGAGCGGCTTGCCCGAGAGCGGGCCGAGAAGATTCTGGCACAGGAGTTCCCGACTTATGACCCGTACCAACCCCCGTTTATCAACGGGGCATCATTCAGCGAGCAAGAGGAACTCGTTGAGAGTTTGGCGAGTGTTCGCTCGGTCGCCATCGACAAGGTTGCCTATGATGTGTTCCTGGCTGCGGTAGGGGCCAAGGTCTCGTCCGATGGCGATCGAATCATCCGCGACCGACTCGCAATCGGGTGCATGTCCCGGCTGGTTGGGAAGGGCCACGACGAAGAATTTCGGACTTATGTTGCCGCTCGGATCAAGGCAATCGGATCACCAGCACAATTGACGGCCCGGCGGCAATCGCTCGACGCATTCCAGGAATTGAAAAAACGGCTCGATAAGTGAGATGTGCAAGCTCATGAGTGGGGCAAGGAGTCACCCTTCTACGGAATGACTCAGGCCCTTCCCGCGTCGCCGCATGTCACTTTTTCTCCCGTGGTGGTGGGGCGATTCGGCTGTTCCGCTCGTCTCGTATCCGAACTGCGCGGGTGAGGGTGGTGAGAGCCTGGCTGTAATTCGGAGAGACTCTCAGTGCCTCCCGGCAGGCCCGGATCGCGGCGTCCGGGTTGCCGTGACGCAGGAACGCCGCGGCCATGTTGTAATGCGCCAGTGCGAAGTCCGGGTCGTACTCAACGGCCAGACGGAACTCTCGCAGTGCCCCCTCCACGTCGTTCAGTCGCTCCAGGACCACGGCCAGATTATTGTGGGCGAGTGCATAAGTGGGGACCAACTCGATCGCCTTGCGGGCATACGGCAGCGCGTCTTCCGGCCTCCCCCTCCGGACCAGGGCGGCGGCCAGAGTCGTGTTGGTGTAGGGGTCGTTCGGATCGAGTTCGTGCGCCTTCATGTAGCACTCAACGGCTTCGCTTGAGGTACCCTTCTCCCAGTAGGCCCGGCCCAGGTGCCGCCAGGAGATTTTGCTGTTCGGACGGACCGCGACGGCGGCCTGAGCCCAACGAAATTGCTGTGCGACCGTATCCCGGGTATCGTCCCGGTTCAGTTCGTACATGGCGGTCACCGTCAGGAGCAGGCTGATATCACCAGGGTACTTCCGAACGGTCGGGAGGAGGATGGCCTCCCGAGCATCAAGAGCAATCTGGGGGTTCTCTCCCAGGACAGCGGCGAACCGGACCGGTTGCTGAAGTGCCCTCGGATCACGGGCCAACTGCTGAAGGAGGGCTCTGCTGGATCGAGAGATCCCGATCCGGGTGTGTTCCCGGAACTCATCGGGGTCGAGAGCGGTCAGGATTTTCCGGACTTCCGGGGTCGGAGCGGCAGCGTACCATCGATCCAACCCCAGCAGCAACCGCTCCCGGATCACCGACTCGTTCACCCGCCGGACAGCCTCGGTCAGATTGGTCGTACCAGGAACGAGCCCGAATTTTTTAAACGCTGCCGCCCAAACTTTTTGGGCCTCGCCAGGGGGTCGTTCGCCGCCCTCCAACGCCGAGTGGAGTTCGTCGGCCTGATCCAGGTCCAGAGAAGTTTGGTGGTCGAGCCGGCAACGCGCGAGCCGCGCTGCCAGGTGATCGGCCCCGCCCTCGGCGGCCCGTCGCTCCGCCTGTGTCAGAGGAATTGCTGCCCGCCATGCATCATCGTCTCGGAGTGCGGCCTCGGCCTGATCGAGAAGCAGCTCGATTGCCTGGGCGTTCCGCGCCAGCCGGTCTTTCTCGATCTGAGCCCGACGCTCTTTCTCGACCTGCTGGCGGAGGGCGTCGGCCTGTCGCTCGGAATCGATCCGGGCCAACTCGGCTCGCTGCTCTTGCTCCAGTCGCTCCTTCTCGGCCTTCCGCTCGGTCGCCTGTTTATCCTGCCACCACGCGCCGATCCCAACGCCGAAGACCAGCAACACACCAGCCGCTGCCAAAGCGAGTTGCACCCGCCGCCGCTTCCGCCCTTCGGCGGCTTTGATCTCGGAAGCGCGCAGATCCCCCTCGGCACGCACCCGATCCAACTCCGCTCGCCTGGCCCGCTCGATGGCTGCGGCACGGAGGCTGGCCACCGCCTCCGCCACTTCTCCCCCGTCGGACGGTCGGTCATCTTTCTCCACCGCCATGCACTTGACGCAGAGGGAGACCAACTCCGGGTCTGCCCCGCACGCAGCCAACCGGGTGAAGGCGTCGTCCAACTTCCCCCGTGCAGCCATCTGGCGGGTGGACTCAGCATCGGACCCGAGATACGGTGGCTTCCCGGTCAGGATCACACAGAGGATCGCTCCAAGCCCGAACACGTCGCTACGGGCATCGATCTGGTCGACCGCTCCGATCGCCTGCTCGGGAGGCATGAAGGCCGGGGTTCCCATGATGCTCCCGGCCCGCGTCACCACCCCCGGATCCCGCGAGGTGTAAATCTCGGTGAGGGGTGCGGTGATGTCCATCCCGTCGGACTCCTCGGCCTGGGTCCGTTCCAGGCCCAGTCGGCCCGACTCACCGAAGACCTTGGCGAGTCCCCAGTCCATCACCTGGACCTCGCCGAACGCCCCCACCATGACGTTCGCCGGCTTCAGATCTCGGTGAATCACCCGGCGGTTGTGAGCGTAAGCGATCGTTTGGGCAATCTGTTCGAAAACGGCCAGCAACCGGGACGGGTCGGGCCGCTCGCCAGCCAGGATGTCGGCCAGGGTCTCGCCCTTGATCAGCTTCATGGCGATGAACGGGCGGCCGTCGGGGAGTGTGCCGAGGTCGTGAACGGGAGGAATTCCGGGGTGCTGGAGTTGGCCGGTAATTCGTGCTTCGTCGATGAACCGAGAGGCAGTCCGGGGATGCTCGCGCAGATCTAGCCGGAGAACCTTGATCGCGACCTCCCGATTCAGACTGTGATCGTGGGCAGTAAACACCTCGCCCATCCCCCCACGGGCAATCGCATCGTGCAGTTCATATCGGTCAGTGGAGCCAGCCGGCACCGACAGAGGAGCGGTGAGCGTCCCTGGATACGTGCCGGTGGGACGCAGGGCGGCGGACGGACGGGTTGCGCCAGAGGAATCGTCAGGCCGATCGCCAGGTGCGATCGTGTGGGTTGGTTGGTCGGAGTCGACCGGGGCCTGGTCGGCCGTCGGAGCCGGGGCCGATGGGTCGTCGGCCGGGAACAACGACCGGGTTGGAGTGTCGGGGGGGGACACGAGGCACCTCCAGGCAGAGACACGAGGAGATGATATGGGTGTGATCTCGCCACTGCGCCAAATTCCAGGCCATTTGCGTCAGTGTGGCCGGGGTTGAGTCTTCGAAACCCCGGTCAGCAGCCTCAGACGTTCGATTCCAAGCAAGACCATCCGCTGAGAACCCCTTGTACACGAGGGCTCTGTTCCAGCTTGCCGGGGTTTCGAGGACTCAACCCCGGCCACACCGCCGTCTGGCGCCCGAGCGGTCCCGCCCGATTGTGCCAAGCAGACGGCACTGGCCAACTTGAGGGATCGCGGATTTCTGATACGAGCGTTGACAAGGGTGCGCA
>PLDW01000022.1:0-1037 GCA_003136315.1 Gemmataceae bacterium
TTCCGCGATGTGGCACTAGCAGGGATCACTAATGTAGATCGGGAGCAACTTGATTGCGATCGTCTTAATATTTATTCTACTATTGTTAAAATTATAAATAGCCATCGGCTTAAGGTTTTTCGCGTTGCATATCTCAATCGTAAAGAGATTGCTCAAGTTATGAAAGCAGATCCTCAATTATACGGCCTCAATTTCTCTGGCATACAACGGGCATTACAGGACATTTTAGTGGATACGATTGTCTTGCCTGTGATGGATGGTGTCCCAGGGTGCGCGCCAGATGCAAAGCCGCCGCGAATCGATCCGCAACTTATCAGATCATTTGCACAGCAAGTTCGCTGGATTCACAATGCTAGGCGTGACAATGTAGTTGCAGGATCGATATCTATTGCCAACGTCGTAAATCTAGCAGAGCCTGTTTTTGCAGACAGTGCACACGCGACTCTGCTCCAGCTAACAGATCTAGTGTCTCATTTATTGCTACAGCTTGAGCGCAATGAACTTGAGGAATGCGATTCGATAAGTGAATATAGAGCAAAAATCCTTAATATCGCAAAATCACTTGATCCCACTTTGCTACGTTGCTGGAAAGGTCGGATGCGAATTGGCATACCTGGCCAGAAACCCTAACCTAACTCCGTTTCTTTTTCGTCCGCAGAGACTTCCCGATGTCCGAGACCGAACTCCACACCCCGCCTCGCACCTGAACCGCGGCTGAACTCCGCCGCCTCCCCTGACCAGAGAGATGCCATTCTCGCACTTGCCGTCGAGCGTGCCCAGAAGGACTACTGCCACGACCCCGAGTTGATGGCCTTGATCGAGAGAAAGACTCAGTGATTCACGAGTGAAGGCGAATNNGCACCCTGGGTACACGGTTGCCTCCCCCAACGTTTTTACCGCGAAGAGGTTAGACAAGGTTGGCGAAAGACAACATCAAATATGACGATCGCCACGTCTGGGACTCGTTTGCCTTGTACAACCGCTTCGCGGTAGAACGACATAGACGGAATCGAGGTTACCCAGGGTGCGCGAAGCGC
>PLDW01000022.1:1090-2893 GCA_003136315.1 Gemmataceae bacterium
AGCGTGGGAACGAGGCCGATGGCGAACGACCGGCGGGGGAGGTTGTCGCGTCCAGCGAGAACTGTCAACCTCTTCAAGGTAAAAGCAACCGACCTCACCCGCCCCCTTTTCCTCATCCCGACCCTGGGAGACTCGCATGGCGGAACCCAAAACCAAAGTCAACGACGCCTCGGTCGCGGATTTCCTCGGTGCGATCCCCGATGAACAGGTCCGCCAGGATTGTCAGGCCATCGTCGACATCATGCAGGCCGCGACCAACGACAAGCCCCGAATGTGGGGGACCAGCATCGTTGGCTTTGGCCAGTACCACATGGTCTACGCCAGTGGTCAGGAAGCCGACTGGATGTTGATCGGCTTCGCCCCTCGGAAACAGAACATTACGCTCTATATCATGAGTGGTTTTGAGCAATACGAGGAATTGCTGACCACCCTTGGGAAATACTCCTGTCGCAAAAGCTGTCTCTACATCAAGCGGCTCGCGGACATCCATCTCCCGACCCTCAAGAAGCTCGTCCTGGCATCGGTGAAGCACATGATCAAGACCCATTCTCCCGCCCCGCGCAAGCGGTCCAAGGCCGCTCCCGATGCGAACGCGGGTGCGTAGCGAAGGGGCAAAGGGTCAGGTGAGATGGTCAGCGTCGCCTCGATTCGGACACAGCCGTGCAGCCGTGGGTCACTATCCCCGCTCGACCTCGCCGCAACGTGAGGTCGGACACCGATCACCCGCTGGCTCCTTGGTGTGCTTCCGTTCCGAGTTCCGCGTTCNNGCATTGGGTAGCAGTTCGCGGACAGTGTACCGGACCGCTTTCCCGCTCATGTTAGCCAGGATCACCTCGGCGTCCGGTGCGAACTCCCAGAGGAGCTGTCGACAGGCCCCGCATGGTGGCGTCGGCGTGGCAGCGTCGGTCACCACCGCGATCCGCGTGAAAGACCGATAACCCTCGGACACACCCTTGAAGATTGCCGTCCGCTCTGCGCACATGGTCAGGCCGTAGCTCGCGCTTTCGACGTTGCACCCGAGGATCATTGTCCCGTTCTCGGTTTCGAGTGCGGCCCCAACGAGGAATCCGGAGAACGGTGCATACGCCCGACCACGGGCAATCGCGGCGGCGGCGATGAGCGGGTCGGCGGTCACGTGAGTTCCTCCAGCACAAGTGGTTGTTCCGGCAACGGGGTGTCTCCAATCGTAATGGCGGATTGGAGGAGAGCGATTGCCGCCGGCAACCGGGTGGGGNNCGCAGTATCCGGCTGTGAAGAGCCGGTCCCCGGGTCGGACCGGCTCTCCCGGGCGAGCGTGGACCGTGATTGCTGCGGCATGGTCGATGCGGTCTTCGGCCCGATCCCGCCCGGCACCCAAAAGCATGGCGGCGATCCCGACCTTCTCGGCATCCACCGCCGTCAGGTATCCGGTCCGGTCGGCAGCGACCGCAGTGGTGTGCGGTGCGGAGGGAAGCCGGCCGTAATCGTCGACCACTCGGGGGTCGCCGCCCTGCTGCTCGATGCACTTGCGGAAGATCTCAAGCCCTGCACCCGACTCCAGCGCGGCCAGCACTTTCGCCTCTGCTTGAACGTCGTCAGCCGCAACGCCCGCCAGCCGGACCATTCTCGCTGCGAGTAAAACCGAGAGGTCGGTCAGATCCTTCGGCCCGTTCCCCTTGAGCGTCTCGATCGATTCCACGACCTCGACCGCATTCCCGACCATCCGCCCGAGGGGTGCATCCATCGCGGTGAGGAGTGCGATCGTCCGCAGGCCGTTCGCGGTTCCGACATCGACCAGCGACCGGGCCAGGGCGCGGGCGTCGG
>PLDW01000184.1 GCA_003136315.1 Gemmataceae bacterium
GGAGCCTCGCCCTCCCATATATACGTCCAATCGTCCTTCCGAGGATGCGCCAGCCTCAATGGGTTCCTGAATCAGCCGGGTTTCCGGTCCCGACGAGGGCGGAGCGACTGGCTGCACCTGCTACGAAATCGCGGGTGGCTCATTTCCCGAGTCGGAGTTTGAAGAAATCCATCGTCCGGCGAAGCCCTTCGTCGCGTCCGACCTTCGGCTCCCACCCGAGCAACTGTCTGGCCCGGGTGATGTCCGGTTGGCGGACCTTTGGGTCGTCCTCCGGGAGCGGTTTGAAAGTGACGGCGCTGATACTCCCCGCGAGTTTCAGGATTTCCGAAGCGAACTCCAGGATCGTGATCTCGGCCGGGTTGCCGAGATTCACCGGGTCGTGGAAATCCGCGAACAGGAGACGGTAGATCCCTTCGACGAGGTCGGTCACGTAGCAGAAACTGCGCGTCTGCGACCCGTCCCCGTAGACTGTGATCGGTTCCCCTCGCAGCGCCTGGTACATGAAATTCGGGAGCACACGACCATCATTCAACCGCATCCGCGGACCATAGGTGTTGAAGATCCGCACAATATGCGTGTTCAGTTGGTGAACCCGGTGGTAGGCCATCGTCATCGACTCGGCAAACCGCTTCGCTTCGTCGTAAACCCCCCTCACCCCCACCGGGTTGACATTCCCCCAGTACCGTTCGGTCTGGGGGTGTTCGAGCGGATCGCCATACACTTCGCTGGTGCTGGCAAGTAGGAACCGAGCCCCGTGCGCCTTGGCGATTCCGAGCGCGTTGTGCGTTCCGAGCGACCCGACCTTGAGCGTCTGGATGGGGAATTCAAGGTAATCGACCGGACTGGCCGGGCTGGCGAAGTGGAGGACGTTGTCGAGCTTCTCCCGAATCTTGAGCGGGTTCGAGATGTCGTGCCCCACGAACCGGAACCGGGGGTTGGATCGGAGCGGATCGAGGTTTTCCAGATTGCCGGTGATGAGGTTGTCGACTGCGACGACCTCGTGCCCTTCGGCCAGGAACCGCTCGCATAGATGCGAGCCGATGAACCCGGCCCCGCCAGTAATCAGGGTACGCACGGCGGGCGTCCTTTCCGTCTGCGGGAGATGGGCGGGAGATAGGGGTACGGAACCGGGCAACCTCCTGCAAGTCCGAGGGGGTAAAGGCGGATTCAAGACCAAACGAAGAGAGAAGAGTCGACAGAAGCTAACCGCCCAACCCCCTTCCCTGATACATGAACCCGATAAGGTTGTCCCATTTGTGGTTAGCGTAGGTGAAAGTAGGCGACTCNNCTTGTCGAGTGCGTCTGCGCTTCAGAAACGGTCACTCGCGGAGCGAGTGACCTACTTTCCCGCCTGGGATGCGACACCCTCTGCGGGTTCCTGTATGAGAAGGAAGGGGGAGCCGAAGGGGTTCTCTCCGCTGGGCCGAAGAGAGAATCGGTGGCGAGAATCCATCTCGCCCGCTTCGCGGGACTTCGGTACGATACCCGGCCGGATGTCGACCCACGGACGGGGTTTCCCATGTCGTACCGCGTCGCGCTGCTCGCCGCCGCATTTGGCCTCCTCGGATCGATTGCTGCCCGGGCTGGTGATCCACCGACCCCACCCGGCGCCGTGATGCGGCTCGGCGATACCCGGTTCCGGGCCGGAGGACCGGTGTCCGACCTGCTCTTTTCGACCGATAGCGAGGAACTGATCTCCCGGGTTTCGGTTGACACCACCACGACCCGGATTACTGTCTGGGATGTGGCGACCGGTCGACAAATCCGGACCAGCACCGGCCCGGCCCGGCCGGAAACGCGCATCCGCTGGGGAACAACCATCATTCCGGACAGCACCCGTGGGGTTGTCGTCGGATCAGACGGTGTGCCGGTCGTTCGGGATTTCGAGACGGGCAAAGACCTGGCCCGACTTACCGGCCATTTCGCCCGGGTCACCGCGGTGACTGTATCCCCGGATGGGCGGTGGATCGCAACGGGGTCGGCCGACGGACTCATCCGGGTGTGGGATGCGGAAACCGCTCGCCCGGTCGATGACCAGCGGGGGCACTCGGCGGCAGTCTGTGGGCTGGATGTTTCGCCCGACGGCCGCCTCGCTGCGACCATAGGGGCGGACGGCACGGTTCGGGTGTGGGATCTCGGGACGGGTCGAGAGCGGCGAGCGTTCCCCGCGACTGGCGAAGGAATCGCGACCTTTACCCCAGATGGCGCTGCAATTCGTATCCCGTCAGCGGATCGGATCATCGTCCGGGATCTGGTGACCGGGCTCGAGATCGTCCCGCCCTCGGCCCAGCCCGCCGATCTTCTCGCCGGCCCGGCATGGATGCTCCGACAGGCCGGGGTGAGCATCGCCCTCGCGCCGGATGGGCGAACGATCGCAGTGGGGCACCGGTCCGGGGAGATCGCGATCTACGAAGTCGCCACGGGCGGGCTCCGACGGCGGTTAGTAGAGTCGGGAGCGGGGTGTCGCGATCTCATCTTCACCCCGAACGGCGCGCGACTGTTGAGCGCGGGGGCCGATCACGCAGCAATGGTGTGGGCAATTCGCTTGCGGGACGTGCCACTCCCCCGTGTGCTGAAGCGGGAAACGAACGCCGCCAATCTGTGGGAACGGATGACGGAAGGCGAAGCCGACGCAGCGTATCTGGCGATGGCCCGATTGGCGGCCGACCCTGTTGCCGCGGTGAAGATGGCCCGCTTGCGGTTGGCGAGCGGTTTTGCTTCCAGTCCAATCGGAGATGGGCGTGCGGTGGAACTGATCGAGGCCATCGGAACATCCGACGCGCGAGCCCTGTTGCGAGAACTGGCCGACGACACCACGGCCGGAGTGCGGTCGCGGGAGGCCGGTCGGGCGCTCATCCGGCTCGGCGAACCGGGGTCTCATCGAGGGGACATCCGAACCACAAGCGGAAGTCGGCCGTGAGCCAAGTCATCGATTCAGATGCGAGACTCCTAATGCAGAACCCCGTTGAGGCTGTTGCATTTACATGCAGACAATTGTACATATATATGGGAGGGCGAGGCTCCTGCCGAGCGTGAGTGAAGCAGCTCGGCAGGAGCCTCGCCCTCCCATACGTATGTCTACATCGTCTTTCCGCACATGCGAATCTTGGCTGGTCCGTGTGTATCAGATCTCCGAGTACGGAGCCGGGGTCAGGATCTTGTTGGTGATTCGCGAGACGATCTCCTTGTCCGCGTATTCCGGGATGGACTTGAGTTTCACCCACTCTGGGTCCACCCGGAACCGGTCCCAGGCCGCTTTGCGACCGGCCTCGTCGGGGAAGACCAGTAGGTAGGTCAGGTTCGGCATCGCTGCGCCGACGATCGTTTCGGCGAAGAACACCGGTGTGAGCCCCACGCGCCGGAAGATCGCCAGTTCCCCTTCGTTAAACATCTCGATCTTCTTGGCCGCGGCCCTTTCGTTGTGGCTCTCGTACACTCGCAGGTTGACGAGGCGAGGCTTGCTCGCGTCCGGCTTTTCCAGCTTCGGTAACCCGGCAATGGCGGAGAGCAAGGAGCTTTCGATCCGCAGGTAAACCGGATCGTCAGCCTGGGCGGAGAGATATTCCCCTGCCGCTTTCCGGTGTGCGTCGTCTGCCGCCAACCGTGCCGCCAGGGTCGCGACCGAATCGGCTGTCTTGTGGACGATCAGGACGTAGACCTTGAGCAGTTCCTTCTCGGCTGGCTCCAGGAAGACCCCAACCGGTCCGACTCCGTACCGCTTCAATGCGGGGAGGAACGCTTTTTCAAGGTAGGCGTCGAGAAGCGGTCGGTTGGCCGATTGGAGGGAATAGCTCCGAAGCTCGTACAATTCGGGTGTCTCAGGCTTCGGGTCGGCAGCAAGGCTCGGCGTCGCGGCGGTGCAGAGGGTGGCAACGGAAGCCCCGACGAACGTGCGGCGTTCCATGATTAGCTCGGGATCGTGGGAACGGAGTGGAGGAGCGATTCACCGCAATGTATTGTTGGGCGTGGGGACCGCAAGGATGAGCGGAGAGAACCTAACCCCCCTACCCCCTTCCCTAAAAAGGAAGGGGGGGAAGAGGTAGAACCTAACCCCCGAACCCCCTTCCCTAAAAGGCAGGGGGAGCCGGAGGGTTCTCCCTTCGTAGCGACACGGGTTTGGCTGCCGTGACAGGGGGCGATCGTTTTTCTACCGTTCGCCTGCACCGGATCGCTGCACGTCGGCTGCGACCGGCTTGGTAGGAACGGCCGGGCGACTGACCAACTGCGGTCGTCCTGGCCCACCAGCCGGAGCGATCACGAGTTCCGCCGGGTTTTTCTGGCCCATCAGCACCTCCGGAGCCCGGTAGGTGGCTTCGGCCGAAAGCCCGGCCAGGAGCACCACCGAGAACCGGTCGTCCACGGGGTTCACTCCGGCCACAATCACCGCGGTTTCCTCATGACCGTAAACGGCCTTCCCAAGGGTTGCCGAGGCGGGGCCAAAGGACAGCGGGAACGCGGCCTGGAACCGCTTCGTCGCCGCGTTCGTCGATGGCCGGCCGATGAGGATGATGTGCCGCCCTTTCAGATCCGTTTCGGCTACGTCCCGATCGGTCTTCACCGGCACTGTGATATTGGTCCACCGGATGCGAACGGCTTCCTGCAATCGCTTGGCAGCATCAGCATTCGCAGCGGCTTCGGTGACGGTCCCGTAAACGATGATGGCGTTCCCCGGATCGGCCTGCCAGTAGGTCGTGGAGAACGTCGTTCCTCCAGGAACCGGGTCAGTCGCCCATTTCACCAGGAATCCGGTTACATCTTTACCGGTCTGCTTGGTGAGGAAGCTGGTGAAATCGGTCGCAGTCACTTCACGCCCGGCGTTCGCCTGACCAAACGTGTCCAGGGCCTTCGCGAACGGCTCGGCTCCAACGAACCCGCGCACCGCGTGCAGCGCGAACACTCCGTACCCCACCTGCTCCTGGTGCCAGCGATCCCGGTCGAGTTCGGCCTCGACTGCGCTGGGAGGCTCACCTCCTGGGGTGGTCTTCCGCCACTCCGGCCGGGCCGCGCGGGCAGAGAGATAGTCTGACCGGAACCGGAACAGAGCCAGCTCCACCCGCTCCCGATCGGCATCCGTGAGCTTCTCATGGGACTGCTCCTGGAGTGCGTTCTCCAGGGCGACCACCCGCTCATACTCGGCGAATCCGGCTGTCATCCAGAGATCCGCATCGGACTTCGGCAAGAGGGTGCCATGCCAGGCCGGGATGGTCGATGGGTCGCTTGGGCTGTCAGCGGCCGTCTTCACCCGATCGGAGACATCCGCGGCCTTGAGCGAGTTGGTCGTCGATGGGGCTGTGGGAGTCAGCACCGCCCAGTCGTTTGGGACGAGGGTCCGGATCGTCGGGTCGTTCGTCCGCTCTTCAAAAGTCGGCACCCACACTGTGCCGTAGGGGGGGCCGAAGAGGGCATAAGTCTCCAGCCGCCTGGCCAGGTCCGCGGTCGTCACTTTCGCATCCAGGGAGGGGTGGGCGGAAAGCGGCGGTGTCGCGAATGCCCGCTTGCCAAACTCGGCATCGATCTTGCCGCGGTTGGCCTGGTAAAGCCGCAGCCACGCCTTGTCGCGGATGGAGGGGTGCCACGAGACATCCTGAGGGCGGTCGGACAATCCCGGGAATGTGTCGAGCCGGACCTGGAGATCCTTCGTATTATTGCACCCCCAATAGAACCCTTCGACCCCGGGCAGGAGCCACTCGTCCTTGGAACTGCGGCGAAGCCGGTGGGTACTGGTGCCCAGTTCAAAAATCGCGATCTCGTTCGTGTTCGCGTCCCCGATCAGCCACTCGTTCGTGTACAGACCGTTGTTCGACTCCGCCAATATCTTGACAAGATCATCGATCGTCGAGCCGTACTGGAGGGCCTTGCGGACTCGACTGGCCAGCGGAGCACCGTCGGGGTTGAACCGGGTCTGGCTGATGGTCGTCTCGGTGAGCACCAGCCCGGCCGAGTTGATGTAGTAATCCATCATCGACTGAATTCCGCCGGGGTACGACTGCATCGCGACTCGATGCCCACGAGTCGGTTTGATATCCAGCCAGACGTTTGAGAAGTTGGCATTGGCCAGACCAGACATCGTGATGTGACCGATGACCATTTTGCCGTCGGCGGTCGCGGGGCCAGTGGCAACGAACGCGGAGCAGTGATCTTTCTGACTGGGCGGCGCAGGGCGGGGTGCCGGGGGACGGGGAAACCGCATACCTTCGAGCCCGGTTGGCTGGGCAGCCAGGGCCGCATCAAGCGTGTCGTACTCGCAGACCAGATTGATCGCGGCGATATCGATCAGGTCGATTGGCCGACCGTGATAGGCCGCTCCTGCGGCCGACGCCCCATCGGCAATTCCCTTCATCTCTTCCAGGTACTCGCGATCGAACTTTCGCAGGAACGCAGCTCCGACAAGGGTCCGGGTCAGCCGCCATCCGTCTGCCGGTGCCTTGGCGCTCTGCTGGAGTGCCAGTGAATGGACGTACGCTGCGATCTCGCTTGCCATCAGTCGCCCATGCTGGTAGCCGCGGTCGAATGGCTCCCCCTCGACATGGAGGACAGTCCATCCGGCCTGGGGATAGCGGTAGGCCGGACCATACCGGCGGACAGACGCAGGATCGGGGCCAGACACTTCACCAGCGCTCGCAGACGCAGCGAGGAGGAGGACAGCAGCAAGGGCGCTCAAGACGCGACGCGACATCGGTTCACCCGTGGATTTGATGATGGGAGGGATCACCAGTTTCGCACATCGAGCAGCGGAAGGGAACAGGTTTCTCGCGAATTGACTACCCCGCCCAGAAAATCCCAAGTGGGCGCAGAAAACAGGCTATGCGTGGCCCGCGCGGTCGAAGTTGACAGCCGGGGGCGGTCGCGTATAAGTGTGGCGACTTCGTCTGCCGATACTGATGCGTTGGACCGCCTGGGTGCGGTCGGGTTGCTTCGTTTCGTGCGGGCGCTGTGAGGGTTGCGGATGCCGGTCTGGTCGCGGTGGGTTCTGGCGGTTCTCCTGGCCGTGCTGGTCGTTGCGCCGCCGTTTGTGCTCTACCGAGCAGATTATGTCACCGCCAAGCGATTCCGGGAGGTGACACCCGGACGGTTCTACCGGTCCGGGCAGATGACTGCGAGCGGTTTGGAGGATGTGCTCCTTAGGTACAAGATCAAGACTGTGATTAACCTCCAACACGAGGACGGTCGTCGCGATCCGTTGCTCTGCAACACCTGGGTGCAGAACTGGTTCGGCGGCAGGACGACCCCCGAGAGTGAGATCTGCGAACGTCAGAACGCCCGGTATGTCCTCATCGAAGCGGATGTCGTCCCCGACCCGAATGACATGACCTCGCAGCCCCCCGGTGTGACCGAGTTTTTGAAGATTCTGGATGATGAGTCGTCCTACCCGGTCCTGATTCACTGCCTGGCCGGGTTGCATCGGACCGGTCGACTGACGGCGATCTACCGGATGGAGTACGAAGGCTGGGGGTTGACCGAGGCCGTCCGCGAACTACGAGCGAACGGGTACGGATACGACAAGACGCACGACGCCGACAAGATGCTCGTCCAGTTCGTCCAGAATTTCAAACCACGGGCGAAGGGTGCCCCGACGCGATCGCTGGTTGGGGTCATTCCGGTGGGGGGAAAATAGTGATCACCACCCTCGACCGGATGTTCCTGGTTTCTTTCTTCCGATCGTACGCGATTGTCTGGACAAGTTTGCTCAGTTTGTATGTGGTGATCGATCTGTTCACTAACCTGGACACGTTCGGGAAGGCCGGGGGTGGGTTCCGTGGTGTGGTGGAGCACATCGTTCAGTATTACACATACCAGATCTCGCTCATTTTCGACCGCCTGGCCGATGCGATCAGCCTTCTCGCTGCGATGTTCACCGTCTCCTGGATGCAGCGGAACAACGAACTGTTGCCACAGTTGTCGGCCGGCATCCCGACCACCCGGGTACTCCGGCCGGTGCTGATGGGCGCAGCGATCACGCTCGCATTCGGGCCGTTGAACCAGGAGTTCATTATCCCCCGAATCTCCAGTCAGTTGATGATCGCGAAGGACGACCCGGAAGGGGCCAAGGCTCAGGTGCTGATGGGGGCTTATGATCCGACCGGGGTCCACGTTGAGGGGATGGCCGGATTCCGCAAAGACCGACGGGTGGTACAGTTCTACGCCACATTCTCCGAGTCCTCCGCGAGCGGCATGATCCACATGACCGCCGAGCAGGCGGTGTACGTTCCGAAGGGCGAGGGGGAAAACACGGGCGGTTGGATGATGACCCGGACCGATCCGAAAGTGATCAGCGGGCCGCTGCCGACGAACCTCAAGATGCTCGATCCGGGGCGGTTCTTCCTGGAGACGCAAGATGTCGATTTCGAGGTGGTGAGCCGCGGGGCCACGTGGTTCATGTACGCTGCGACGCCGAAGCTACGGGAACTCCTCGGGCGGGCGGAGACGCGGCGACAAGCGAAGGTAGCGGTGCTGTTCCATATGCGGATCACGCGGCCAATCGTCGGCGCGTTGCTAGTGTTGCTAGGGCTCTCGGTGATCCTCCAGAACCCGAACCGACACGTGTTCATCAGCGCGGGGCTATGCCTGGTGTTCAGCGTCTGGTTCTACATGTGCATTCTCGGGTGCAAGTTCCTCGGGGACAACAACTACGTCTCCGCGCCCCTGGCCGCGTGGCTCCCGGTTCTCCTGTTCGGGCCAATTACCCTCGTGTCATTCGATTCGATCCACACATAAGACTTCTGGGGACTGATCCAGGAACCCGCTGATGCTGTCCCGTTCCCGAAGCCAGCATCGGTATAACGGGAGTGCGAGGCTCCTGCCGAGCGTGAGCTGGTACTCCCATTTGTACGTCGAATCCTCATTCCATTGATGCGACAGCCTCAACGGGTTTCTGTAGCAGCGGGTTCCTGGATCAGGCGGGGATGGTTTAGCCTCAGTGTTTGTACCACATCCTGCTATCAGAACCACCAGCCAAATGCAGAGGGGTAATAGCCGCCAACTCCCGGTGGGTAATACCCCCCAAGACCATAGGAATGCCCATAGGAATTATGCTGGTATCCGAGTGAGTAATTCGGATAGAACCCCACGGAGGTGTAGGGCTGGTAAGCCCCTCCTTGATTGGAATACGACTCATTACGGATGGGCGGCAATCCGTTCAATTTCTCCAGGGTGAGCCCTGAGCTGGGGATGCGGTACTGGGACATCGAAGACATGCTTGGCTCTTGTTGGGTGTAGGGCTGATAAACCCATCCTTGATAGGTCGAGTGGTTGTTGCGGATGGGCGGCAAACCGTTGAGTTTCTCCAGGGTGAGCCCGGAACTGGGGATGTGGTACTGGAACCTCGTCGCCATGCTCGGCTCTTGACTGGATCTCGAGCGGGATTCCTGAGTGTTTGACTGCGCCCAGGCGAGATTGCTGAATGCGAAAAAGGCCAGTGTGCAGTAGGCGATGCGAAACATGATGTGACCTCCTACAAGACGAGACGTGGTGCGTCTCATGGTCGAAATGGCCCGCCTGGGCGGTTGCAGGCTTCCTTC
Source organism: Gemmataceae bacterium (assembly GCA_003136315.1). GTDB lineage: Bacteria > Planctomycetota > Planctomycetia > Gemmatales > Gemmataceae > Urbifossiella. Next base: position 9,519 of record PLDW01000184.1, read on the forward strand.
AGTCCTCAGCGGGCGATGTCGATAATAGTTCTCGCAATTGCTATGCCAACTCAAGACGTCCTGGATCTATCGATGGCTGCCGCGGGAAAGCCTGGGAGTCATGGCCTGCGGTCTATCCATCCTCGGCTTGCGGAATGCTTGGTCGCTGCACGCCTGCAGTCCAGTTCCAGCATGAGAGCGGCTTCCCGTAACCTCATCCCTGGAATCACCTTGTGGAAAGCGACATTCGGGTGTATCTCATGCAAGCCTGAACCTGGAGTCTGGTGCCGAGATGGAGTACCGCGACGCCACCATCGCAGACACCCCCATCCTCGCCGCGATGAACAGACAGCTCATCCTGGACGAGGGGCATCGGAACGCCATGACACTCACCGAACTGGAAACCCGGTTGTCAGGGTGGCTAAGTGGGGATTACCGGGCAGTGCTGTTTGAGACTGGTGGGGAAGCAGTGGGATACGCCCTTTTCCGTCGCGAACCAGACTTCGTCTACCTGCGGCAGCTCTTCGTCCGGGCCGAGCACCGCCGAAAGGGCATCGCCGGGACCGCACTCGCCTGGCTCCGCGAAAATGCCTGGGCCGATGCCCCACGGGTCCGGATGGATGTGCTGATCGGGAATACGGGCGCGATCGCGTTCTGGCGGGCGGTCGGGTTCAAGGACTATTGCCTGACGATGGAGTGGGACCAGCCGACTGATACCTGATCGCATCTGGGCTTTTTCAGGCACTTCGCTTTCTGCGTGTCGTTCAACTCGCCTTGTATCTCGAGCCGGGAAAAGGATGCGGAGACGGAAAGGCTGATCGAGGCGGTGCTGAGGGGGGAGAGGGTGATTGTGGATGGCAGTGGCCCACAAAGTGAACGCGCCTGCCGCTGCGGAGAGACGGGTTTACCAGCCTAAACTTCTAAACGCACCCCGAGGATCTGGGCAATTGACTCAAATCCATTCTGATTAAGCTGGTGAATTGTGCCCATAAGAGAATCTTTATCTAACGCTTTCGCAACCACCACTTTTGGCAAATATTGGTCAACAACTTGGATAACAGCGTCATGTTTGAATCGCCATATCCAGTTGGAGGATCGGTCAACGCGGAATGGACCCGTAACTCGAGCAAACCCGCGAATGTGAACCGGCTTCCTTGAATTCGGCGGGTAGCCTTTGCAGATGAGCACGATGTCTTCTTTCTTAAGACCAACAAATTTCTTGATTTTGGCTGCGGCACCTTGAGGATCTTTCTCCCCCCACTCAGGTGGTGTGGCTGGATAGGGGTATGCTGTCTTGATGGCTTCTGCAAGTTCTGCTTGCGAAACATCGGAGGGGTCCACATCTATGTCTGACCAGCCGATACCAATGACACCTTCAGCCACGAAACTCGGCCAGTGATCCTCTCCATTCGAGCCTGACGTGCATTTCAAAGCCCAATAGCAGGCTTGAGGAACTCGCGACGCTGACCTACGTTCGAGGCGATAGAGGGATCGGGCATCAAAGATGCGCTTGGCCTCGGCGAGATCAGGACTGCGTGCGGTCGTCAGGAGAGTGTTGAACCAGCGAATGATCTCGTCTACTTGCGCCTTGTCCGCTGCTTTTCGGGACTCTAACACTACACACGCTTCCTGATTGGAGAACAGCCCTTGCCAGGTCATGTTCGCCGACCCAACGAGCGTCCAGAAACTGCCATCCCGGCGATTAACAACAAGAACCTTGGCATGCAGTTTTCCGGATTCGCAGTCAGGTGGCACTGACCGCACCACTGCCGACTTGCGAAGCTTTTCCAGTTTGTATGGGTTGTTGATTGTGAATTCTTCGGAAATGATCAGCGTCAGACAAGAAATAGAACACAGTGCTGTGAAGACTTCATCGTCCGGATTAAAATCCGCCACAGCGAGGCGGACCTCGCTAGTATTACGTAGTTCATTGAGCACCATTGTGCCGATATCTGACGTAACAAAGATCATCTTTTCCTCTCTCTTCCCCCTTCCTTTCTTGGCGCATTGTAGCTGTCGGGCAGCCATTCGGCAGTAACTCTACTCGTTGCGTACTTATTCGGTCCGGGCCGGGAGCGAGCCGAGGAAGTGGTCCAACGCCTTCACGTATTCCGGTGTGGCCTGGTCGTTGTGCTCGCCGCCAGGAATCGTGAGGAACTGCTTGGGCTCGTTCGCTGCGTGAAAGAGTTCCAGGCCGAGGGCATACGGCACGACGAGGTCGGCGTCACCGTGAATCTGGAGGAGCGGCCCCCGGTACGACCGGATCTTGGCTACCGAGTCGAGTTTGGCCTGCATCACTGCCCGGAACGGGAAGAGTGGGACATAGCTCGCGGCCACATCGGGGAGGTTGGTGAACGTACCCTCCAGGATCAGCCCCCGTGCGCCGTCAGACGCGGCCAAATCGACCGCCACCCCGCCTCCCAGCGAATGCCCGGCCAGGACGATGTCGCTTTCCCGAACACCGGTGCGGGCAGCAAGCCAGCGCCGGGCGGCCCGGGCGTCCTCCAGCACTCCGGCTTCGGTCGGGGTTCCACCACTTCTCCCATACCCGCGGTAGTCGAAAACGAGCACCGTGGCATTGAGCCCATCCCGGTAGAGCTTGAGGATATCCCGCCGGTAGGTGACGTTCCCGCTGTTCCCGTGGGTAAACAGCACGACCGCCCGTGGCTGTTTGCCCTCAGGCTCCACAAACCAGCCGTGCAGGCGGACCCCGTCCGACGAGCTGAACCAGGCATCCTCGACCCCGCGCGACAGGGTCCAGTTGCCCTCCGGGTATCGGAGGGGCTGGAAGACGATTCCGTTCTCGATCACGGCGGCCTCATGGGCCACGCTCGCACACCCGGTCGTGAAGCCGAGTCCGGTCAGGGCGGTCACGACGAGGACAGACGCTCGGCGCATACCGCCTCCGAGATCGACATTCGGGTGATCATGGCCGTGTGACTCGCTGTGCTATTCGGATATGCCGCCCGAGACGGGGAGAGTCAATCGTGAAACGTGGTTCGCGGTGGTGGCGCGGCGGAAGGTTCCGGTGTCCCCCGTGTGATGTTCTGAAATCCAGGTTGTGACCCACTACCGAAATCCGATAGGATGGCATTGAGATTGAGCCCTCCACGGGTTCCGCCGATGCCAACGATCGAGCAACGCTTCGCGCAGGCTTTCCAGCTCCATCAATCCGGCCGACTCGCCGAGGCAGAGACCCTCTATCGTGGAATCCTCCACGAATCCCCCAAGCACTCCGAATCCCTCCACCTGCTTGGGGTTCTGGCATCTCAGACCGGCCATTACCCCGCTGCTGAGGAACTCATCCGCCAGGCTCTTGCCATCAGCGGTCCGAACTCGGTTTACCTCTCCAATCTGGCTTCCGTCTACCTGTCTCTCGGCCGACTTGAGGAAACCGCAAAGCAGGCCCGAGCCTCGCTTCAGCTCAACCCCAACAACTCCAGCGCCCACAAACACCTTGGCGCGGCGTTGCGCCGACAGGGTCGGTTGAGCGAAGCCGAGGCAGCGTACCGACAAGCAATCCAGATCAAGCCCACCGATGGGGACGCCTGGTATAGTCTTGGGGCAATCCTCGACCGCCAGGGGAAGCTCCAGGAGGCCAAAACGCACTTGCAGGAAGCGATCCGACTCTCTCCCAACAATGCCCAGGCGCACAACGACCTCGGCAGCGTTTTCCTTGCTCTCGGAGACTACGACCCGGCCGCGGTCCATCTCCGCGAAGCCATCCGCCTCAAGCCCGACCTTCCTTATGCCCATACCAACCTCGGCCTGACCTACCGAGACCCCCACGAGATCGGTGAGGCCGAGCGCTGTTTCCGCGAGGCTGTCCGGCTCGACCCGAAGAGCGTGGTCTGCCGCAACAACCTTGCCGACAATCTGAAGTTGCAATGCCGAATCGGCGAAGCAGTCGCCGAGTACCGCGAATCCCTCCGCCTTGAGCCGAGGAACGTGATTGCCCTGGCCGGACTGAGCAAACTGGCTGCGGAGGGATACCGCGACCTGACCACTGAGGAGGCGAAAGCGGTTGGCGAGGTCGCGGTCGATCAGAGACTCTCAGCCGACGATCGGAGCCGGATGTTCTTCGCGCTGGCCGCGACGTGCGATCGTGCCGGTCACTACGCGGATGCGTTCGAGTACTGTCGGCGGGCCAACGACCTGCGGCGAGAGATCGACCGCTGCGCTGGGATTGTCTACGAGCCTGCCACCTTCGCGAGCCTGATCGACCGCCTGATCGTGAGCTTCTCTCCCCAGTATTTTGCTCGGGTGCGAGGGTTCGGAACGAACTCCGACCTGCCGATTTTCGTCCTGGGAGTGATGCGGTCCGGGACGACCCTGGTCGAGCAGATCCTGGCCAGCCATCCTCAGGTTTACGGTGCTGGCGAACTCTACGACATGGCCCGGCTGATCGGGGGTCTGTCCGCTCGACTCCAAACCAAGATGGAGTTCCCGGAGTGTGTGAGCCTCCTTGACCAGGCAACGGCCCAGGCCGTCGCCGGGGAGTACATTCAGAGTCTGCGGGAGTTGAGTCGTGACGCGGTGCGGGTCGTGGACAAGATGCCGACCAACTACTTTTGGTTGGGTCTGATCGCCACGATGTTCCCGAAAGCCCGCATCATTCATTGCCGCCGCGATCCGGCGGACACTTGCCTGTCGTGTTACTTCCAGGATTTCGCCAGTCCGCATCCTTACACATCAGACCTCCAGCACATGGGGCACTATTACCGGCAGTACGAACGGTTGATGGCGCACTGGTCGATGGTCCTACCCATGCAAGTCTTTGAGTTGCGATACGAGGATCTGACGAATGATCAGGAAATCGTCAGTCGACGGTTAGTCGAATTTTGCGGACTATCTTGGGACGACCGGTGTCTGCGCTTCAACGAGAACAAGCGTGTGGTGCGGACGGCGAGCTCGCTGCAAGTTCGCAGGCCAATGTACACGAGTTCGGTTGGCCGGTGGAAGCAGTACGAACCCTTTCTCGGCCCGCTACTGGATGAACTGAGGTTATCCGGAGTGATTCGGGGATGACGGCAACGCCAAGAACGTGTCCAAGATCAAAACCGTGTAGTTCGCCAAGCGTGCGAATAAGAGCAAAACGGCCGCACTCGACGGGGCATGGTCATCCTGGCCATGCTGGGCCTACACGGGCAAGATGCCCGTGCCACCAGACTCCGCGTGGCATGGCCATCCTGGCCATGCTGGGCNNCAGATTTCACGGTCTCGTTTCTGGACAACTCCTTACCCCGGACGCAGGTTGATTCGTCCACGCCGTGGGGGTCAGCCCCGGCTTTCGTTCAATTCGGTTCCCGACCCCTTTTCTCGCCCCGCTTTGAACGATGGGTCGCATAGTCCGCGAATGCAATGAGTACCACTGGTCGACTAACGACCCACCTTACCCGCCGCCGGGCGAAACCCAGAGCGAACCGGACCCACAAATAATCGGGCTATTTAGCCTGTGCTTGCTGGGTACTCTGGAGGATGAGAGGTTGGTTGGGATCGGTTGATTCCCTCACCATTCGTAACTCATCTAAGAACATCTGCCTATTCGGTTCGGTATACTGGACGACATCAGCGAGATGCTGGAAAGTCGATGCCTTCCGCTGATGGTTAATCTGCTTCGCAGTGAGGTCCAGTTGAGATACCAGCGTTCCTAACCCTGCGGTCAGAGCAGCAAAGGAGAAGTTTACGATACGCAGCCATCCAGGGGCCCCTACACCCGAGTACGTCCCAGCGTATCCCGTGCCCACGGCCGTGAGGACAGCAATCAGAAGAACGATAACCTTGAGCCAAACATCCCAGCATCGATCATAATCCACAGCGGCCTGCTCGGTAGACTGTGCGTCTTGGAGTTCTTTTGCGAGGGTGTCTCGCTGAGCCGCAGTAAATGGCTCTGCTTTTACTGGGTATACGGCGATGAGAACACTGGCGAAGGCCATTAGGACGCAGATCCCTGAGTGGCACGAACGCATAGGTCAGACCTCCACAACTCGTAAATTCACCCAAGCAATTTGCTCGTTTCGAACGGATCGCTGCCGAGTCGGTAGAACAATGGAACTCAGTTGCGGGCCGCCCCTTCAGGGTGCCTGTGCCGGGAAATCACGCGCGGCCCGTTGCCTCCAGCGACTGGATCCATCTCATGGCCGTGTTGGTAAAGGGCCGAATCTGTCGCCAATGGTACGCGGGATCTTGGGTTGCTGCGGTCCCAGGCGTGGATCTTTCAGCCGATGCCTGTGCTCGGCAACCACGAAGTGGGATCAGGCCGACTCATCACCAACGAGGTCATGCCAGGCGTCTGTACAAGACCCAGCACTCATACTACTGCGGCGTCGATCTGCACGCCAGAAGCCCCTTCGTCAATGTCCACGACAGCACCAGCCGACCCCGTAGACCTGTTTGGCACCGACTCGGTTGTGACACTGGCGTGTCACTGTCGCGAGATGAGATGCCGACTAACGAACCATCCCGGTACAGCCGAGTGATCTTCCAGTGTGCAATTGTGAGTTGATTTCGCCTTTAAGTATATTAGGACGACAAAATCAGGCCATCTTCCGGTGGTCGTTTTTTCTCAAGTCGGTGGGCCATGAGAGCGGTTAACCGCCGCTTCCTCCTCAAGGCAACCCCAATCCCACATTCAAGCAATTGTCAAAATTCTGCAGCAGCGCGGCGAAAGACTCCCCAGCACCTGAGCAACGGTTTCGGAGTAAACGGTGTCGAGCACCAAGCTTGACACGACTGAATCAATGAGTAGTCCGGTCGCCTTGCCTTCGGGTGTGCTCACGTCAATGAAGAGGCAGGCAGGGTCGCCCTTCATCGTCAGGTTTTTCGTAACTTCCGCAACTACAACAGTGCCGACAGCGCTCGCATAGGCGTCCGACTGGACCACCACGGCAGGCCGCCTCTTGCCGCGCTGGCCCGAGGGGTGCGGAAAGCGAACAAGGACCACGTCGCCCCGTTTCATGGCTTCTCCGGTAGATCGTCGTACTCATCCCAGTCCTCGCGCTTCACCCTCTCCCAGGCCAGGGCCTCTAGCTCCTCCCTTGTCCAGGGGCTGTCGTCGTACTCCTCATCCTTGAGGCGTTCGTATTCATCGACGCGGAGCAGGACAAAGGTCTCCTTGGTACGTGGATTTACGACGCGTGGCGGACTGGCGTCGGCATGCTCCAACGCCTGCACTTGTTGTTCGGTGAGTTCGATCATGACTGCCTCTTCTTTGTTATTCTATTGACACAGCATCATTCGGGCTATCGTAAACGCGTGCCGCTCCTGGGCCGCCAACAAGAACAGGACATGCGGTGTCCTGAAGGTGAAGACCGCAGCCGGGCTCAAGCGGCGGCGCAACTCCTTGGCCATGCGAGCGGAGGCGGGATCAGGCCGGCCCGTCACCTACAATGTCATGCCAAGCGTGTCGACAAGACCCAGCACTCATACTACAGCGGCGTCGATCTGCACGCCAGAAGCCTCTTCGTCAATGTCCTCGACGACACCGCCGACCCCGTCGAGCTGTTTGGCACCGCCTCGGTTGTGACACTGGCGTGTCACTGTCCAGAGATGAGATGCCGACGAAAGAACCATCCCAGTGCAGCCGAGTGATCTTCCAGTGTGCAATTGTGAGTCGATGGCGCTTCAAAGTGCGTCGGAACGGTTGATCAGACCGTCCCCGGGCGTTCGTTTTTTCTCAAGTCGGTGGGCCATGAGAGCGGTTCGGCGTGCTTTGGCGCTGCTGGAGTGACCGACACAGATCAGGGGTGCTGCCTGCGGAGGTACTGGGTCACCGTCCCGTACACCGCGCCCTCTACCCCGCCCGATGTCGCGTGACTCACCATACAATCGCGGCCCAGTTTGCTCGACCACAAGCCGCCCGCCAGTTGCCGGGCCACGTGCGTCGGCACACCACCCCGCGCATACACCGCCGCCTTCTCGAACCCCGGCTCGTATCCACCGTCAGCGCAGGGAGCATACCCCGCCACCGCCAGGGCAGCGGCTACCGCGTCCACGGTCAACTCATCCGGGGCTCCCGGCGGCCAGTACCCGTCCGGGTCGGCCGGCCACCAGACGGCGTCAGTCACCCCGACCGCCCACGCCACGCAGTTGTACGCGGGGTTCGGTGGGTGGGTCACGACCCCGCCATCGGCATCCAGGTCCGGGAACGCGGCGAGCAAGACGGGTGGCAACATGGGTCACGCCAGCCCGCAGGCGCGGCCCCAGGCCAGCCAGTGCTCGGCCGCGCTCCGGGGACGGCCGCGGTCGGCCGGCGGGACCGGGTCGGCCCCCGTCAACTCCCGCAACGCGGCGAACCACGGCTCCGGGGAAGTGGACAGATCGGCCAGGATGAGTGGCACTACGGCCGGGCCGAGGGCGACAATCGCCCGGTACGCCGGGTGTTCGGAAGCGGCGGTGGGGGCGGCCTGGAACCGGGTGGCTGCTTGCCAATCATCGGCCAACGCGTGGAACCGGGAGGCGAGGGCCGGTGAAGGAGCGGCGGTGGTACTCATGCCGCCATTGTCGCCCGCCGCCTTCGACTCGTCCAGACCGACCTGCTGCTTCCCACGTTGCGACCGTAGGACCGCTCCGCTGCTGCCTTCGCCGAACAATAAGTTTACCTGCCCGGCCGCGCCAACAATGCGATACAACTGCAAGCAAGGAAGCAGCACAAAACAAACTCCACGGCCGGGTCAGGTGCAGCGACTGGATACTTCTCATGGCCGCGTTGGTGACGGGCCCAACCTGTCGCCAATGGTACGCGGGATCTTGGGTTGCCCAGTCCCAAGCGTGGATCTTTCAGCCGATGCCAGTCCTCGGCAACCACGAAGCGGGATCAGGCCGGCCCGTCACCAACGAGGTCATGCCAGGCGTGTCGACAAGACCCAGCACTCATACTGCGGCGTCGATCTGCACGCCAGAAGCCTCTTCGTCAACGTCCTCGACGACACCGGCCGACCCCGTCGAGCTGTTTGGCACCGCCTCGGTTGTGACACTGGCGTGTCACAGTCCAGAGATGAGATGCCGACTCAAGAACCATCCCTGTGCAGCCGAGTGATCTTCCAGTGTGCAATTGTGCGTCGATGGTGCTTTGAAGTGCATTGGAACGGCTAGATCAGGCCGTCCCCGGAGGTTCGTTTTTTCTCAAGTCGGTGGGCCATGAGAGCGGTTCTGCCTCTCGCCAGTTCGCCCGGCTCACAGCACCTCCACCGGCACCTCCGAACACCGCGCCAGGGCGCGGTCACCGGTCAAGAACAACGTCGCGCCGACCACCACCGCCGTGGCGTAGTGGATGGCATCAGGCGTTTTGAGGTTGTGCCGCGCGCGCAGTTCCGTGGCCCGTTCGATCACCGCCGGACTCACCTCGGCCAGGATTAGCTCGACCCCGGCGAAGAATACGTCGAACTGAGTGAGGGTGGCGAGGTCGCCCGCCCGCAGCGGCTTCGACCGGCACTCCAGCCGGGTCAGGCGCGATGTGACCAGCGATCCCGGCACGCCCAGGCAAGGGGCCAGCCGGGCCGCCAGCGGCGCGCGGGTCGCGGCGTCCCCTTCGACCAACCGGATCACGACGTTCGCATCGAGGTAGATCAGCGGTCACCCCACTCGTCGCGGTCGGCCCACACCTGGGCCAGGATGTCATCTCCGCTCCGCAGCACCGGGGCGGTGCCGAAGGCGTCGGCGACCGACCCGCGTGCCCGTGGCAACGTGGGAGTGATGATCAGTTCGGCCGTCCCCTCTTCGTCGGGCAGCGGGCCGTCCGGGATGAACGTCCGTCCGGCATACCGGCCTCGAACAATCAGCGTCTGTTCCATCGGCTATTCTCCGCAGTAATATCGACACGGTATTACACCCGACCGCGCGTGGGTCGCCCTCTGACGACCGAACCACTCTGTTCGACTGCCCCACGGGCGCGGGGGAGCCGTGGAGATTGGACAGCAGTGATGCCCCGCCGGCCAGGTGCCGTGCCCGGATACATCTCATGGCCGCGTCGGTGACGGGCCGAACCAGTCGCCAATGGTACGCGGGATCTTGGGTTGCCCAGTCCCAGGCGTGGATCTTTCAGCCGATGCCAGTCCTCGGCAACTACGAAGCGGGATCAGGCCGGCCCGTCACCAATGAGGTCATGCCAGGCGTGTCGACAAGACCCAGCACTTATACTACTGCGGCGTCGATCTGCACGCCAGAAGCCTCTTCGTCAATGTCCTCGACGACACCGGCAGACCCCGTCGAGCTGTTTGGCACCGCCTCGGTTGCGACACTGGCGTGTCACTGTCGAGAGATGAGTTGCCGACCAAAGAACCATCCCGGTGCAGCCGAGTGATCTTCCAGTGTGCAATTGTGAGTCGATGGTGCTTTGAAGTGCGTCGGAACGGTCGATCAGACCGTTCCCGGAGGTTCGTTTATTCTCAAGTCGGTGGGCCATGAGAGCTGTACGGCCACGGGTCCGCAACCACCCCACAGACGCATGCCTCCCGAGCCACCTGCCGGGAACCCGCAACACTGCGAGGCCAACCACGCGCCGCGGAATACTCACGGAAAGCCTACCTGTCGCCACGGTCAGGTGCAGCGCCTGGCTCGGCCGGTTGTTTGAGCTTGACCGGAGCCCAATCGCCAACGAGGTCGGCTATGTGTGAAATAACCGCAAGCGTCAACAAAATAATGCACGTAACGGCCAAGCCATGCGACGCATCCCACCCAAAGAAGACAGCAATACCATTGTTTGTCACAATAAGAACGATCAATGCCAATCGCTGAAGATTACGCTGAATAGCATGGAAATATCTTAGGCCATCTCCTCGCTCTTTCAGGAAGTAGTAGAGTCCGTCTGATGAATTCATTTGCTTGGAGTAAGTCTCACAATTGACCATGAATTTTACAAGTTCCTGGATGATTCGGTTATGCATCCAGGCGATTGCGGCGATATAGCATGTCGCAATAGTAATCGATAACATCATAAAGAGCTTCAGCTCTTGTCCAGGCTGATCCTTGGAAAAGTAAAACCCAAATACAACACCCGTAACAGTAAGATAGATCTGCACAACATTCTGTCGCAATGATATACGAGTAGTGTGTTCCTGCCATGCGCCAGCGAAGCGATTTCCGAGCGGCAGCATTTCCGCGGACGATTTTTCATTTGAACTTCGATCATCAGCCGGTGCCATGCAACGCCCTCCCTCGCCGAATGACCCAGCTCAGCAGCCGGGGCCGCCGAACGACGTTGAACACACGAAAGCCTACACGCGGCCCCGGTCTGCTGCAGCTATGGGATACATCTCATAGCCGCGTTGGTGACGAGCCGAACCTGTCGCCAATAGTACGCGGGATCGTGGGTTGCCCCAGTCCCAAGCTTGGATCTTTCAGCCGATGCCGAAGCTCGGCAACCACGAAGCGGGATCAGGCTGGCCCGTCACCAACGAGGTCATGCCATGCGGGTGTACAAGACCCAGCACTCATACTACTGCGGCGTCGATCTGCACGCCAGAAGTCACTTCGTCAACGTCCACGACGACGCCGGCCGACCCCGTAGAGCTGTTTGGCTCCGCCTCGGTAGTGACACTGGCGTGTCACTGTCGAGAGATGAGATGCCGACCAAAGAACCATCCCGGTGCAGCCGAGTGATCTTCCAGTGTGCAGTTGTGAGTCGATGGTGCTTTGAAGTGCGTTGGAACGGCTAGATCAGGCCGTCCCCCGGGGGTTCGTTTTTTCTCAAGTCGGTGGGCCATGAGAGCGGTTCGGCTCTGAGCCTGCGCCCCGCGACCCTCGCGAAAAAATTGCGTGGCCGGGTCCGGTGCCGCGAGGGGTTCGGCCCGCTCCACCCAGCGGAGCGGAAACCATTCGGCCCCACAATGCCTTGCGACACGATTACGGATCAGCGGTCGCCGAGCGTCTTCAGCCGGGCGACCGCCTTCTTCCCCTCCGGCTTGCCCGCGTGGTCGACGACCAGCAGTTTGTACCAATACACCGACGCCGAGGTCTGGCCGAGTACCTCCAAACGCTCCGCCCGGTTGAGCAACTCGCGCGGCGTGGTCGGGTTGGGTGGCAGGAACAGGGTCACGTCCTTGGCGACGGCCCCGAGCAGGTCGTTGGCGTCCCCCGCGAGCTTTACTTCCTTGATCTGATACTCGACGTGCGACCAGAGCACCTTGCCGCTGGCGACATCGACCAAACGAGCCCCGACCGCTACCCGCGTCGCCTTAGCCCGACCGCCAACGCCGGTCGGCTCCGTCGCGAAGTCGGTAATGCCCACAAGCAGGACTGCGGTCACGTTGAGGAGTTTGCCAGCCGCCACTGCGTTGTCCTCGGTCAGCCCCGACTTCTGGAACTGTTGCTCTTTCGCCACCGACTGGATGTCCGACCGCGACGCCAATTCGTACCCCTTCTGGATGAGCGCCTGGACGAACATCTCCTCCACCTCCCTTTGACGGTCGGACTGCGGGGCGTCCTTGGCCTGGGGGCCGAACCCTCGCTGAGCCTGCCCTCCAACAGTAATCACTGCGAGCTTGGGCAGCGATTTCGGGCTGACCTCATTGGCGGTCACGGACGACTTGCCCGGAAATGCCTCGGCTAGGCCGGCGGCCGTGGTCACCAGCACCGGACCGGTGGCCGAACGGCTCGCCAACTGGGCCTTGCCGGAGTGCGTGCCGGACCACAGGATCGCTCCGGTCTCGACATTCACCAACCGGGCACTCACGGCCGCCCGGCCGACCGACGCCGCGCCGACCACTTCGGCCGATACTTCGGTGATGCGGACCATCAAAACCGCCGGTACGTTCAAGACCTTGCCGACGCTCTTGGCTAGGTCGTCTGTTGCACCCGACTCCTGGAACTTCTTCTCCCGCAGCACTGAGACGATGTCGGATCGGGCGGCGATGGAGTGCCCCTTCGCCACAAGGGTCTCCAGGAACACGTCCTCGACCAGCCGCACTTGGTCGGACGCAGAGGCGGCCATAAGCCCGACCTCCTTGTCGCCCTTCGAAACGATGATCGCCAACTTTGCCAGTTGGTTTGGCTTGAATTCGGCGGCAGCCGTCGCCTCTGGCTTTTTGGCTGGCGACACATCCGGCTTCTTTGTCGGCGGCTGGGCCGAGGCGACGGAGGGAGTCCCGAGCAGCAACGTAAGAATGAGAAGGCGTGTCATTTGCTCGTCTCCAATTCGCGGGTGATCTTCAGCCCGGCTTTCGGCGTGACCACTGTGGCCCACTCCTTGTACCCCGCCTTAGAGATGAGGATCTTGTACTGCATACCGGCCTTTAGCTTGTACTTGAGCGGCGAGCCTCCGACGTACTCGCCGTCGATCGCGATGTCGCAGTTGTCGGGTTTCGGGGCGAACTCGATTTCGATCAGCCCCTCCTCGGCCGTAGCTCTCTTGCCGAGGAGGGCCGCCTTGAACTTCTCGTCGCCGCCGATCTCGGCGACAGCCGCTTTGACCGCCGCGAAGTTTCGGTCGCTGCTCTTCGTCTCACCGAAGGTCGATTTGCTGTAGGTCTTGTTTCCCTTGACCGTCTTTGAAAAGAGTTGTTTGCCGGTCTCGATTTCAAGGACGCGGACCCGGAGTTCGGCCGTCACCACAACATTTTCGGTCTCGATGTTGTAGCCCTTAAACTTCTTGGTCTCCTCGCTCACATCGACAATTGTGCCGATGATAATTGTATTGGCCCCGATCAGCTTGCCGAGTTTGATCGCCTTCTCGGGATCGACCAATCCGCTGAGTCGGCCGAACTCGGCCTCGACCAGGAGCGTGTCCACGCGCTTGCGCTCGACGATTGTCACCCCGTCGATATTGGTCAGGGCGTCCTCGAACAGAGCGCGCGGGGCCTCGGTGTAGCGGTCGATTTTGTATTGCCGCCGTGGCTTGTCCGGGCTGGTCCCATCCGGGACATCATACATGACGTACTCACGCTGCTTGGCCAGGTTCTCGAAGGGCGGCACCAGCACCACCGGCTTGCGAGTCTTGTCGCCGTCATCGGCCTGGACCACGAGGGCCGCGCTCGCGCCCAGACTCACCAAGCACACCAGAGTGACACGGAATGCCCGAAACGCACGACTCATGGAATAACTCCTCCGTAAAGTTCACATTTGAAGCGACATGTGCCGCTCCGGGTGCAGGCTCGCTCTAGATCAAGCGGCTGTGCGGGAAACCGCACTGTCTACTCCCAGCCCTGTGGTGCCGACCGCATCAGGTCATTCGCTGCGTAGGGACAGGAATTCTAAAACTTCATGAAGGCTTGAAGAAACTCCTGAAGCCCTCTGTGGCCTAACAGCGGAGCTCAGCGACGCGCGGACCAGT
>PLDW01000330.1 GCA_003136315.1 Gemmataceae bacterium
TGACGCTCGGCAGGAGCCTCGCCCTCCCGTTAGACCGATACTTCCTTCGGGAATGAGACAGCCCCTGCGGATTCAGGCCCCAGGCCCCATTTGGCGGTCGTCCGGTCACCCTGGGTGCCAGCAGAGCGGTCGCAGTCAGGCCGGCGGGGTAGGGGACCACCCTCTCTTGCAATCCCATGAATGATCGGAACTGACATCCCAACAGGTGTCCTCACCTCGCTCCGGGTACAAACCGGAACCCCCCCCCAACCTGTGATTTGGGCTCAAGCCACCGGGATAATTCCTGGGTTTTGCTGCCGATTGGAAGGACACGGTCATCGATCTGGGAAACCGGTACAATCCCCACGCTACTGTTGGTGAGGAACGCCTCACGGACTTCCCCCAGAAGTTCCCGGGGAATCGTTCGCTCGTGGATCGGAATGGGGGCACGGTCGAGGAGATGCTGACGAACCGTACCAGGCAAAAACAGCCCGTCACCAACCGCGGGGGTCACCCACTCACCAGATAAATTCAAGAAAATATTCGCATGTGCTGCCTCAAGCAAATTGCCATCCGGGTCATACAGCAAGGCCGAGTCGAACCCGGCCTGGGAAGCATCCTTCCCGACGCGGAGTCGCCGGTAGTATTGAAAGGTCTTCCACATCATCTGCGGATGTCCCTTTGGAACCGGGGTGGGAGCCGTCCGGAGGCGTATCGACGCCATTGGTGGAGGCGGCACAGCAGCGCTCATCCAAACCATTCCGGGCCGCCCGATTCTCCCGGCCGTCACGTTCAGCCGGATCACCACCTCCATTGAGGTCAGCGACCGGACATAGTCGGTGACCTGCCGGGCGTCGGGGAGGCGAGTGGGGTCGATGGTGATGTCCAGAAGGTCGGCCGTGCGACGGAGCCGGCCCAGATGCTCGTCCCACAACCACGGAACGCCGCCGATTGTCCGGGTGGACTCCCACACCCCACGGCCGAACAACAGCCCTTCATCGTTCGGGTCAATGTGGAACTGGTGACGTGGAACGATTCGGCCGTCCACCCAGAGAAGCCATACGATCCGAACGATCCCGTCGATGACGGTGGGGGGGAGTGCAGGGGAGACTGTGACACCCTCTTCAGCGAGCACCGCGACAGGGTTTGCCAGGAGCCGTTGTCGCAACTCGGGACTCGCCCATCTGAACTCGTCGCGTGTGGTCGAATCCATTGGACCCATCGGTCACCTCCGTTCACTCACTGCTGGCGAGGGGGGCACCTTGCCAGCCCTGGCTCCAGTGATACCGCCTCGCAATGAATGTACCCGCCCAGAGCCACTTGCCCACCCCTTGAGAGGGGGTCGGATGGGTCTGGTTCGTCTGGAAACGATCGGGGAACTGGTACAACTGATTTCTAATGAAGACTTTACGCCACTGACTTGATCCATACACAGTCGGATTCGGGTGCTTTTCGCGCCACTCCAAAACACACTCGGCACGCTTGCGCCACCTCAATTGTCCAAACAGCCCATTTTTCCCGAACTCTGGGCTATCTGAGCGCTTTGGCGAACTCTTTCTCGGGATGATGATCGGCTTCGACACCCAATACCCCCATCCCGTCTGGCAGCGCGGAAGATTGTGATCTAGGCTTCGTCACCTGCAAGTATGATTCGGCTCCCGCAATAACGACCTCGTTGCTAGTACTCCTATAATTTTGCACCTTAATCGAGAAGTCTTGCAATGCGACTGAATCGCCTGTGGCAGTCCATGATCCGGAAGCTATTCACCCGCAAGATCAGGACGATCCGAAAACACGCTCCGACGCGTGCGCGCGGCGTTCGCCTTCATCTCGACTGGCTGGAAGACCGCCTGACCCCAACCGGGACAGTCACCGGCTCGGTCTACCAGGACTACAACGCCAACGGCATTCAGGATAGCCTGGAACCGGGTGTTCCAGGCATCACAGTCACGGCTTACGACCCGACGGGCGTGGCCATCGCCAGCACAACCACCAGTCCACTCCCAGCCACCCTCGGGACGTACTCGCTGCCAATCCCCGGGGCCACGACGCAGGTTCGCATCGAGTTCAGCGGTTTCCAGTCCCTTGGTCTGGAGGAAGGCCCGGTCGGACCCAGTTCGGACACCTCCGTCCAGTTCGTCAACTCGTCCACAAATCCTGTGGCGAGCCTCGGACTGGTGACGATCGGCGGCCAACAGTCGATTCCGAATCCCAACGTCACGACTGCCTATTATCTGTACGGTGACCCGACAGACCCCACCAATCCCAACGCGAGCCTGCCGGCTCTGGTCAATTACCCCTATAGCTACAGTGGTGACAACGGAACTGCGGGCCTGGATGCGACCAACCTGGCCCAGGCCAGCCAGATCGGATCGGTTTTCGGAGTCGCCTACCAGGCGAGCACGAATACGGTTTTCGCCGCGGCCTACACCAGGGTCGGTTCCGGGTTCGGCCCGGGAGGCACCGGGGCGATTTACGAGGTTCCGGCCGATGGGTCGGCGTATGGGAAGGGGGCACTCCCGTACATCGACCTGAACGCGATCTTCGGGGCCAATACCACCGGAGCCAACCCCCACCCATCCGGCACCAACTTCAATCGGGATACGAATACATACGCAGCAGTCGGGAAATCCTCTCTTGGCGATGTCAAACTGTCCACGGACGGTAAGACACTGTATGTCGTGAACATGGCCAACGGGGATCTCTATGCCATCCCGGTCGACGGCTCACCAATTAACTCGAGCACAGTCAAGGTTTACCAGATTCCGGAGATCGCGGGAGCGGCAGTGGCCACCGACTCTCGCCCATTCGGCCTCGGGGTGAACAACGGGTTGGTCTACGTCGGGGTGATCGATACCGCTCAGAGTACGGGCACGGCTGCCAATCTTGCAGCGGCGGTCTATGTCTTTAACCCTTCCACCGGGACATTCAACACCACACCCGTGCTGGATTTCCCCCTCAACTTCAGCCGCGGACTTCCCTACACTGGTGACCCAACATTCTCGGGCGACTGGAACCCGTGGGAAGATACATTTAGTACGAACTACTACGATGGGAATGCCAGCTCGACTCGGCGGTTTGGGAATCATCCCGAGCCAATGCTCTCCGACATCACGTTCGACAATGGAAGTATGATTCTCGGGTTCCGAGATCGGTTTGGCGACCAGAACGGCCGGAACTTGTTAAACCCGGTGAACCCCAGCGACAACACCGAGTACGACGCGGTCTCGGCCGGCGATATCCTTGAGGCGTACCCAACGGGTGGCACATCGTTCAGCCCGACGACCTGGACGATCGAAAATGACGGCAGCATCGTGAACTACCAGGGAACCACAGTCACCTCCGCCGGGAAGGGAAACAATCAGGGACCCGGGGGCGGCCGGTTCTACTGGGACCAGTACTATCCGGAGTCGAGTGGTGGCACCCACCAGAACATCTCCGAGGGGTCTGTCGCGCATATTCCCGGGACTGCCACGATCATTAGTACCGCACTTGATCCGACAACAAATATCAATTCTGGCGGTACGCGAGTCTACGACACCGCGACCGGGAAGGCCAGCTACAGCTATCAAGTGTACCTGACCGGAGCAAATGATACGACGTTTGCAAAATCCAATGGAATTGGTGGAACAACGATCGATCTTCCGTTGTTGTCGATCGAGATCGGCAACCGGGTGTGGCTGGATACCAACGGGAACGGGATTCAGGACGCTGGTGAGAGCGGAATCGCAGGTGTCACGGTCGATCTCTACGACTCCACCGGAACACACCTGATCGCGACCGCCGTTACCGACGCGAATGGGGATTATCTCTTCTCGTCGGCAGCGGGGACATCAACGACGAGCGCGATTTATGGCCTGGCGTTGCAGACGGACACCCAGTACGTGGTCAAGCTGGATAAGGCGAGCGATTACGCCACCGGGGGCCCCCTGGCGGGACTCCTGCTGAGCCCATCAGGAGTTGGCACCGATCCCCAGATCGACTCGAACGGAACACTCATGGGAGGGTTCTCGGTCGCCGATGTCATGACCACAGGACCGGGCGACAACGACCACTCGATCGATTTCGGGTTTACGCCAGAACTGACGCTCGGTGACACAGTGTTCGTGGATTCGAACAACGACGGTGTACTGGACAACGGCGAGACCGGCCTCGCGGGGGTCACGGTTAGCCTGCTCAACGGAAGCGGAAGTCCCGTTCTCAACGCCTCCGGTAACCCGATCACCACGACCACCGACAGCAACGGCAAGTATCTGTTCACTGGGCTG
The DNA here is from genome assembly GCA_003136315.1 of Gemmataceae bacterium. Taxonomy (GTDB): domain Bacteria; phylum Planctomycetota; class Planctomycetia; order Gemmatales; family Gemmataceae; genus Urbifossiella. The sequence continues at coordinate 4,248 of PLDW01000330.1, forward strand.
ACACAGGGTACTTACGAGGTGCAACTGTCAAACCTGCCAGCCGGGTATGTCTCCAGCACCGGGACGAACGGCTCCGCGTCAGGACCGTATGAGCCGGGTTCGACGGTGTACACCGATGCGGGCAACAACACCGACCACGGCTCACAGACGAGTAGCACCACCATCACCAGCACACTCGTCACTCTCACGGAGGCGGGGACGAACCCTGATGACGGCGTGGGGGGTACGGGAACGGCGAACCTGAACGTCGATTTCGGCGTGTTCCAGTCGCTGAGCCTGGGCGACACGGTCTTCGTCGATGCCAACAACGACGGGATATTGGACAACGGCGAGACGGGGTTGCCCGGGGTGACGGTGACTCTGCTTAACGGTAGCGGCATACCCCTTCTCGACGCCTCCGGAAACCCGATCACGACGACCACCGACAGTAACGGTAAGTACCTGTTCACGGACCTCACTCCGGGAACGTACGAAGTTCAGTTGTCGAACCTGCCCGCGGGGTACGTGTCCAGCACAGGCACCAACGGTGCAGCCTCTGGCCCCTACGAGCCGGGTTCGACAGTCTATACGGATGCGGGCAACAACACCGACCACGGCTCACAGACCAGCAGCACTACGATCACCAGCACACCTGTTACTCTCACCGCGCCTGGTACCAATCCCGACACCAGCGGCAATGCGAACTTGAACGTGGATTTCGGGGTGTTCCAGCCGCTGAGCCTGGGCGACACGGTCTTCGTCGATGCGAACAACGACGGGATACTCGACAACGGCGAGACGGGGTTGCCCGGGGTGACAGTGACTTTGCTTAACGGAAGCGGCATTCCCCTTCTCAATGCTTCGGGCAATCCGATCACCACGACGACCGACAGCAACGGCAAGTACCTGTTCACGGACCTCACTCCGGGCACTTACGAGGTGCAGTTGTCGAACCTGCCAGCGGGGTATGTCTCCAGCACCGGCACCAACGGTGCAGCCTCTGGCCCCTACGAGCCAGGCTCGACAGTCTACACGGACGCGGGCAACAACACCGACCACGG
>PLDW01000017.1 GCA_003136315.1 Gemmataceae bacterium
TGTAAAGAAGTAACGTTTGTACAATCAAGAGTGTCACTACATTTATGTCGGGTTTTACGGCTCAACCTTATGTCGGGTGACAGGATGTTCTCCCCCCGCAACAGGGGGAAAGAGGGGCTGGCCATGCAAGTGAAGAACGGGTCTGGTGCTCGGCGACCAAGGTTGGGGAGAAGTCGTTTCCGCTTGAGAACAGAGCGGACCTTATCGGACTCACACCCGCCGCCCGTTCGGGAACAGGCTACGCACCCGGCCCCAGTGCTCCGCGGCATCACTTCAGCAATTCCCGCGGCGGCGGAGCGATTCGGGCCTCTTGCTTGTGAGCTTGGGCATTCCTCAGGTTGAATTGGGCTCGGGCTCGGGCTCGGGCGTTCTTCAGGGGAAGGTCGAGAACCTTTGTGAAGCAGATAATAGCCTCATCGTACTTCCCTACGGCGTCCAGTGCGATCCCTAGGTTGATGAGAAATCCCTCATTATTCGGATCGAGGGCGACGGCCTTTGTTAGAGGAGCAATGGCCGCGTCGTACTTCTTCTTGTTGAGCAGAGCGGTACCCAGGTTGAATTGGGCTTGAGAGTTGTTCGGATTGAGATTGATGGACTCTGTGAAGGCTCTGATGGCCGCGTCGACCTCCCCTGTGAGTGCCAAAGCGATTCCCTGGTAATAGTGGGCTCGGGGGTTCATCGGTTCGAGTTCGGCGGCCTTTGTGAAGCAGGCGATGGCTGCTCTGTAATCCTTCATACGGAGCAGTGTGGTCCCCAGGTTGAAGTGAGCTGAGGCGTTGTTCGGGTTGAGCTGAATGGCGTCTTTGTAGGCCAAGATGGCTGCGTCGTCCTCCCCTTTGGCGGCCAGGGCGGCCCCCAGACCGTTGTGGGGGTCGCTGTCCTTCGGATCGATGTCGATGGCCTTTGTGAAAGAGGCAATGGCTGCGTCAAAATCCTTATTGTAGTACAGGGCGTTCCCCAGGTTGAAGTGGGCTTGGAAGTGCTCCGGATCGCAGGCAATGGCCGTTTTAAATGAGGCGATAGCCGCGTCGTACTCGATCTTATGGATCCGGCAGATCCCCAAATTGCAGTGAGCTGTTGCGTGCTTTGCGTTGAGGGTGATGGCCTTTGTAAAGGACGCGATGGCAGCGTTGTACTCCTTCTTGCGGAGCAGGGCGGTCCCCAGGTTGCAGTGAGCTGAGGCGTTTTTCTCATCAAGGGCGATTGCCTTTGCAAAGGAGGCGATGGCTTTGTCGATCTGCCTGTTTTCGGCCAGGGCGGTCCCCAGGTTGTTGTGGCACCTGGCCGACTCTGAATACAAACTGATAGCCTCGTTAAAGGTTACAATAGCACCCTTCACATCACCCGCTTCGAGAAGTCTGCTTCCGAGGTTGTTTATGGTCACATAATGGTCTGGTCGGGTTGCCCGGGCAGTCCGGTAGGCACCGACCGACTCTGGATTGCGGGGCGGGAGTATCTGTCCCAGTTCGAAAGCGATCAGGAAGTCTCGTGGGTGCAGCAACAGGGCTTGTCGAAGAAGGGGTGCAGCATCGGCCCGGGCTTGATGCATGATCTCAGCAATGGCAACCACAGCGCCTGGGGACAGACTCGCGACATCGGCCTCCGCCGCAAGCGCAAGCCTCTCCAACTTGGTCTTATCCGTCCAGACGGATGGATCGCGGAATGGGTCCGCCGCCGAGTTCGGGTCTGCTTTCCGCAAAACCACAAGTACATTTCCACGTACCGTCTTGTCCTGTTCAAGGATCAGCCAATCGTCGAGAGCAGAGAGCAGTTCAGATCGAACAGCGGACGCAGCCACCCGTTCACCCACACCCTCCGGATTTGCTGTCACGTCCAGGCCGCGGGAGGCGAATGCTTTCCGGTACGCTGGCGGAGCGCTCCCCTTGTCGAACCGCCCTTTCTCGCCCATCATTGTGATCCATGTTGAACGATTGCCCCGGATGGAGTCCAGTTCAGACACGAATGCCAGATCTACCTGTGCCTGCGCAACGAGCGAAACGAGGTTCGTCGCTCCGCTTGCAGCAGCAGCATGTGCCTGTTTTAGCGTGGTTCCGGCCTCGTCAAAGCGGTACTGCGATCGCAACAACATGGCCAGTGGAAGGAGCCGAGTCACAAGATCTCGATCAGTCTGAGCCTTGAGCCGCCGTTCGGTGTCGAACCTCACCTGCTCGGCCTTCCGCTCTCCTTCGACTCGGGCCTGTTCAGCGTCAAACTCGGCCTTTCGGAGCTTCGCCAGTTCGGCCTCTCGGTCCTGATACCACACGAACCCACCGATGCTGACAATCAGTAGCCCGACGTCTGCGACCAGGAAAAGTTGCACCCGCCGCCGCTTGTTCTGCTCATCGGCCTTTGCACGTTCCGCAATGGCCTTTGCACGTTCTGCATCGGCCCGTGCTTCGGCCTCCCGTCGTGTGTTCACCTCCTCGGCCGCCTTCGCCTCGGCTGCGGCCCGCTCTTGCTCTGCCCGTCGCGCCCGTTCCTCAACATTCGTGCGAATTCCGTGAACCGCAGTGGCCACCTCGCCCGCGTTTCGCAGTCGCGCTTCACGTTCGCCCGCCAGACACCGCTTGCATAGTGCCACCAACTCTGGCTCCGCCCCACACTCATCGAGCCGGACGAACGCTGGCTCCATCCTTTTCTGAGCTGCCAGTTGCCGGGTGGACTCGGCTGTGTTCCCCACGAATGGTGGCTTCCCGGTCAGGATGGCGCACAGTATGCCCCCCAACCCAAACACATCGCTCCTCTCGTCGATCTGATCGACCGCCCCGATCGCCTGCTCAGGTGACATGTACGCTGGGGTCCCCAGGAACGAACCGGGCTGCGTATCCTTGTCCTCGTCTGCGTTCCGCGGATCGTGGAAGGTGCTCTCGACCGTTGCTTCGACCGTATCCGCCCTGGCGTCAGGCAGCACTTTTGCCAGCCCCCAGTCTATGACCTGGACCTCTCCGAATGCGCCGACCATGACATTGGCTGGCTTGAGGTCCCGGTGGATCACCCCACGGCTGTGCGCGTACGCGACTGCCTGGCACACTTGCTCGAACACCGCGACAAGCGACCCGCGATTTTCCGAGCCGTCCTCGAGGATGCGCGCGAGCTTCCGCCCCTTGATGAGTTTCATAACCAGGAACGCTCGGCCGTCAACCAACGCCCCGACTTCGTGGACGGGTGGTATCCCTGGGTGCTGGAGTTGCCCGGTGATCTGCGCTTCGTCGAGGAACCGCCGCTCCACAAGTGAATTGGGGGAGTGTTTTTTTGAGACTTCTCGCTGGACGCGACAGCGATTAAGTTCCTTTGGGAATAGACCTTGCCAAAAAATCCAGCCTGCGCCTTCTAGGGGGTAACCACACCAACCCCAAAAGGACGCAGGCATGGACTCTGCACGTGTCCGCGTCGTTCAGAAGCAGAATGCCCCG
>PLDW01000038.1 GCA_003136315.1 Gemmataceae bacterium
CCCAGGGCGTTGCCCTGGGCTAAGAAATCTCACCCCTTCAGGGTGAAGAGGGCCTCTACGTGGGCGGGTTTTCAGCCTGAAAGGCTGAGATTTCTCAGTTGTGGTGGGCAACGCCGTGGAATTGCCTTAAACTCTTAAACTCTTAAACTCTTAAACTTTAAACTCTTAAACTTTAAACTCCGACCATCAGGACATCCATGATCCCATTCCCTCGCTTGGTCGCCTTTGTGTTTGTCGCCGTGGCCGTCACACTGCCCTCCCTCCCGGCCCGTGCTGCGGACAAGCGGCCGATGACGGTCGAGGATCTGTTCAAATTCAAACGGGTGGCTGCCCCGCAGATTAGCCCGGACGGCAAACTTGTCGCCTATCAGGTGACGACGGTCAGCCTCGAAGAGAACAAAAGCAGTGCTGCCGTGTGGGTGGCCGCGAGCGACGGAAAGACCCCGCCGGTGCCAGTGACCGAGCCGAAGGGGAAGAAGGATACAAACCCCCGGTGGTCGCCGGATGGGAAGACGATCCTGTTCGAATCGAACCGGTCAGGATCGGGGCAACTCTGGGTCGTACCGGCAACCGGCGGCGAGCCGAAGCCGATCACAACAATCAGCACCGGAGCGGGAACCGGGATCTGGTCGCCGGACGGGAGCCACATCGCGTTCGTGTCGGCCGTGCATCCGGAGTTCAGTGAGAAGCCGTTTGCCGAGAGCGACAAGTTGAACAAGGCGAAAGACGAGGAGGCCGAGAAGAGCCCGGTCAAGGCAAAAGTGTTCACCAAGCTCTTCTTCCGCCACTGGGTCGAATACGTGGAGGACAAGCGGCAACACCTGTTCGTCTGCAAGGCCGACGGGACCGATCCCCGCGACGTGACCCCCGGCGACCGCGACGCCTTCCCAACGAGCACCACATTTTCCAGCGAGGACGACTTCACCTTCAGCCCGGATGGGAAATTCCTGGTTTTCACTGCGGTTCCGGTCAAGGATGAATCGTGGAGCACCAACTATGAGTTGTGCCGGGTGAGCATCACCAACACGTCGACAAAGTGGGAGACGCTGACAACGGACAATCCCGCAGCCGACAGCGGGCCAAAGTTCAGTCCAGATGGCAAGAAGCTGGCATGGCGAGCGCAGAAGAAGCCCGGCTACGAGGCGGATGCCTGGGACATCGCCATCGCCGACTGCAACCCTGACGGCACCTTGACCAGCGCGCCGAAGCTATTGCTCGGAAAGAATTCCCAGGATCATTCGGCGAACGAGTTCACCTGGGCGCTCCTTTGGGAGCGCCAAAGCGCTCGCCCTGGGATCGTGTTCTCCTCCGACGAAAAAGGGGCCACACCACTCTTTGCCCACACCGTCGGCGATTCTCTGTTCCAATTGCCTTTGGACCTCAAAGTCTGCGGTTCGCTATCGGCCAGCAAAGACGGCAAGATGATCGCGTTCACACAAGCGGGAATGACCACCCCCCCGGAGGTGTTCACGCTGGGACTGTCCGAGCCAATAACCGATGGTGCGGTGAACATTAGCCGGGCAAACTCAGCGCTGCTCGCCGAACTCGACCTGCCGAAGCCCGAATCGATGGAGGTTCCGGTTGAGGGCGGGGTGAAGATGCAAATGTGGGTGCTCAAGCCGCCCGGGTTCGACCCGAACAAGAAGTGGCCGGTAGTCTATCTGGTTCACGGAGGGCCGCAATCGGCCTGGAAGGATGGATGGAGTAACCGGTGGAATCCGGAAGTGTGGGCCGCCCGGGGATACATTATCGCCATGCCCAACCCGCGAGGCTCAGTGGGTTTTGGGCAAAAGTTTGTGGATGAGATCAGCGGCGACTGGGGTGGGAAGTGCTACCGCGACCTCGTCGCGGGGCTCGACTCCATTGAAGCGCTGCCGTACGTGGACAAGGATCGGATTGCCTCGGCAGGGGGGAGTTTCGGTGGGTACATGATGAACTGGTTCGCGGTGAATGATGTGGCCAAGCGGTTCAAGTGCCTGATCGACCACTGCTCGGTGTGGAACTTCGAGAGCATGTGGGGGACGACCGATGAACTCTGGTTCGACGAGTTCGAGCACGGCGGGCTGCCGTGGGAGATTCCCGGTAAATACCGCGAGTTCTCCCCCCACGCCAAAGCCGGAAATCTCGCGAAATACAAATGCCCGATGTTGATCATTCACAACGACTTGGATTTCCGTTGCCCGATCGGCCAGGGGCACGAACTTTTTAGCGCCCTGCAGCGGCAAGGGGTGCCCAGCCGGTTTGTGAACTTCCCGGACGAGGGCCACTGGGTGCTCAAGCCAAAAAACAGTCAGTACTGGCACAAGGAGGTGTTTGACTGGCTGGCGAAGTACGCTCCGCCGGGAGGGAAATGAGACGGAGTGGAACGGCTGGCTGTCCACGGCAGCAGGTCATCTTTCTTCTGTCGCGCACCAAACGGATGTCCCATGTCGCTCGTCCGAACTGTGACGCCCCGCCTGGCAAATGGGGTCGGGGGCGGAACTGGCGGTGTGAAAACTGGTCCGATAGTGTATCCTTGTGGGATGTGATGTTCTCGGAGAGCCCGTGGGGATGCTCGTGCCGACCGGTGCGGTCGCCCCGGAACGCCCGGACCCGCCGACTCTGCCCGGCCGGAACCGTTCATGACCACTGTCTCCCTGACGTGCCCGTGCGGGCACACCTGGGCTTATGCGGGTACGAGCCCTGTCCCCAAGGACTTGCGCTCGATTTGTCCGCTCTGCGCACCGGTTGACTCCAACACTTCAACTCGTGTCTCCGCTGGCCCCTTCCCGCCGGCTGAGGCCGAGTTCGTCCTCACTTTGAACCCCTTGATTCCTGGGTTTGAGATCCTTGGCGAGATCAACCGGGGCGGGATGGGGGTGATCTACAAGGCCCGACAGCAGGGGCTCGACCGGATCGTCGCCCTCAAAGTGATCTCCCCCAACCGGCTTGGCAACCCGGAGGCAAAACGGCGATTTTCCCAGGAGGTGCGCGCTGCCGCCAAGGTCAGCCACCCGAATATCGTCCAGGTGTACCTGACCGATCTCGACGGCCCACTCCCCTACCTGGCAATGGAGTATGTCCACGGGATCGACCTCTCCCGGTTGGTCAAGACCCGAGGCCCGCTCGCACCTGCCGAGGCTTGCCACTATATCCAACAGGCCGCCCAGGGACTCCAGAATGTTTACGAGGAAGGGCTTGTCCACCGGGACATCAAACCGGCCAACCTGATGGTCACGCCGTCCCCGCTCGAGCATGATCGATCGGGCGGGACCGGCAAGCTCCCGAAGGTGAAGATCCTCGACATGGGGCTGGCCCGAGTGGTCGACGACGGTGATCACGAACCCGGCGACCTGACCCGCGATGGGATCTTCCTGGGCACGCCGGACTACGTGGCCCCAGAGCAAGCCGAGGACTCCCGCCGCGCCGACATCCGGGCCGACATCTATAGCCTTGGGGCGTCCTTGTTCTTCCTGCTCACGGGGAAAATCCCATTCCCCGGATCGTCCGTTGTGCAGAAACTCCGCAAGCAACTCACCGAGCCCCCTCCTTCCCCTGCCGCCGCTCGTCCGCCGGAACTCTCTCAGATTAGCGACGGGCTGGACCGACTCGTCCGCCGGATGATGGCACGCAGCCCGATCGAGCGGCCTCAGACTCCCGCCGAGTTGCTTGCCCTGTTGGATCGGGTGATCCGGGGCGGACCATTGCCCAGCAGCCCCCCACCAGCGATGGAGCCTGCCCCATCGCCAGGATTCGCACCCTCACTCCCCCCTGCCCCGTCGTCAGCCAATTATGGCGCACTCAGCGCGGCGACCGTGAAGGCTCACGAAGGGGCAATCCGCGGAATCGCGGTGGCGAGTACCGGGAAAATGTTCCTGACCGGCGGTCAGGACGGCACGATCAAGCAGTGGAACGCACTGAAGCTCAAAGAGGCCAGCGCGTTCGAGGGAGACGTTGGCGCAGTGGAGCGATTGGCACTGGCTCCCAACGGGAAGTGGGCCGCGTCCTGCTCGACCCGACTGACAGTCCCGGAAATGCGTGTGCAAATCTGGGATGTCGCAAGTGGAACCGAGCATGGCCGGTTGAAGGGAGCCCGGGACAATTACAAGTGCGTCACCATCTCCCCGGACGGGAAGCGGGTGGCAGCCGGGAGTGAAGACAGAACGGCCTGGGTGTGGTCATTCGAGCCGGATGGACCACGGCCCGTGTGCTTGCAGGGTCACACCGGGTCGGTCACCGGGGTGGTCTTCACCCAGACAGGGGATTCGCTCCTGACGGCCGGGCAGGACGGTACGGTTCGCCAGTGGGAGATCGCAACGGGTAAAGAGAAGGGCGTTCTGAACGGGGGGGTTGGTCCGGTGGCTGGGCTGGCGTTCAGCGGGAAGCGGGTGGCCGTGGCCGGGAAGACACTGGCGGTCCGCCAGCGGGCCGGGGCATTCGTCCGGTTCGTCGGGCACGAAGGTCCGGTGACCTGCGTGGCCTTCTCCCCGGACGGAAAACTCCTGGCCAGTGGCGGGGCGGACGGGACGGTTCGGCTCTGGCAATCGAACGACGGGACGGAGTTGACCTGCCTGAGTGGAGACGCGAAAGCCGTCTGGGCGCTGGCCTTCGGCCCGGACGGCGGGGTGCTGTACGTGGGTGGGGAAAGTGGCGCCCTTCGCCGGTGGCCGGTCACGGTGACACCCGGGGGGTGAGGGTTAATGCGAATGTGAGCCAGGCGGTCTGTCCCGTAACGGCAGGGCCACCGCACGATCTCAGGCAGATGCCAGGAAATGACCGACCACGATCATGGAGGGTGCCACGGGCGGCTTGCCCGCCCGTGTGGCACCTTCACGGGCGGACTAGCTGCCCGTGGCACCCCATCCCACTGGTCGATTTTCTCTCACCAACTGCCTCAAGCCCTGTTGCTTCTCAGGTTGCGGAAATTCGAAGGTCGACACCCGTCCGGTTTCGCACTCCGATTTTCCATAAATCCGTACAGGTTTAAGATTTCGATAGTGCGGTAGCCCTGACTCGGGTCGCTCTCTTTCTCCTCGCCCTTGGGCCGAAGGATAACGGCCGGTCGCTGACCGTGAACTGATTCCGGTTCGCTCCTCCACATTCCTCTCGGGGATGGGTTTCCTTGTTGCTGGTCATGCTGATTGACGAAACGAAACTTCACCGTCGGTTCGCAGTTCGAGCCGGTACGGCCCGAGGGCGATGGTGGCGAGGACACCCTCGCTCCCAGGGGTGAGGATCTCCGGCCGAACCCGGTACATCACCCGTAACTTCTTTCGCTCGGACTCGATCAGCCCGGCTTGCCGCATGAGCTGCAGGTGTTGGCAGACATTCGTCGCTGCTGCCCCGACCAACTCAGCCAGCCGGGTGACGTGTTGCGGGCCGCTCGCAAGCCGGAACAGGAGGCGGAGTCGGATATCGTTGCTGATCGCGGCCAGTTGGGTGGCAACTCCCGCGGCGGTAGTAGGACAGATCATGAAGATCCCCATTGGGCGTGGTCTGGGCGTGGATGGCACTCGCCCATTACCAGGACTAACCCGGGGATCTGTCGCGATTGAAGTGACACCCCGTTGGCTTTCCCCCAACTGCGGGGCAGAAGTGACCACACGCCCCTGGAGATGAGGGGTTGGAAATTTTCCCAAAAGCTGCTGGACGCAGCACTTCTGGCAAATCAGGCCCGGTCGGACCCTGACTGCGGTCGTGCATACGCGATGGCCGGGTCGGTGAACCCAGGGAGGGCGAATTCTCGGACGCGCGTGAGGCCGCACTTTTCCAGAACCCGCGCCGAGGCCCGGTTCGTCGCCAGGGTCGCCCCCACGACGGCGGTCACCGCCGGGTCAGCGAGGGCCGACCGCACAATCGCGGTTGCCACTTCGGTCGCCAACCCCCGACCCCACACGGCCTTGTGGAACCGGTAACCGATCTCAAGGTCCGTGGAGCAGGCCCACCCGGCCTCGGCCGCGAACCGGGATTCTGTCGCCGGGCGGAGGAAGATCCACCCGACGAACGGCCCATCCGGGCCTTCGTGGACTGCCAGAATCCCCCGCCCCGGTTTGGCGTAAGACGGCAGCCAGACCGTGCGGAGCCGCTCCCGGTAGGCCACCACTGTCGGCAACCCAAACGGCCCGATGTAGCGCATCACATCGGGGTCGGAATCCAGTTCGTGCAAGAGCCCGGCATCCTCCTCCGTGTCGGCGAACTGGCGGAGGATGAGGCGATCGGTTTTCAGGACGACAATCATGAGAGGAGACCCTCGCTGACGTGCGGTGTGTGGATATCTCCCCGCGAATCCAGCCGCAAGGACTCAACGCCGAACGTAGCGATTCCCGATGCTTCTGGGCCTCGGAGGCGACGGATACTGAAGTTGTTTTTGCGCAACAACTTAGGCTGTTGCTGAGAGAAAATCTACAAGAGGGATCGGGTGCCACGGGCGGCTAGTCCGC
>PLDW01000281.1 GCA_003136315.1 Gemmataceae bacterium
CCCCGATTAACTGGCGGGTCGGCCCCCACATTAAACCTTTCGAGGCCTGCTCAGCATTCACTCGCGTTGCGGCCTGTCGACTCGCTGCACCCCTTACGGTACATTTGTCTCGAAGGCTCCGGCGGCTTTGTTACCTCCCTCCACCACCGCTTCGATAGCTTCCGGCTGGAACGATCAAGTTTGCCGGGTGGGATTCACACCCACTGGAAGACGCCGCCTTTCCACGGCGCACAATTAGATCATCAGTTTACAATTCTCAAACAGAATATAGCTATCACCAAAACGGGAATTTGGGCAGCCCTTGTGAACCTTCGGGAACGACGGACACCACTGGGGGAAGTCGGTCGACCGGCTGGCCAGCGTGAAAAAGCGTCGTCCCTCATTCGGTGCGTGTTCTGGCCAATTTCCCGTTTGGTGCTAGACCCAGTCCGTGGCCCGCAGAGATGGCGAATTCGAGTTCAGCGGGTGACAAGAATGAGGCCGAGGAGTGGCGACCGAGAGATTAAACCGCTATTTACCACACTGACCTGGGGTTCACTCCTACTTGGCGGACACTTCCCGGAATTGAATCCCCAATCTATCTCTTTGCCCAAGATTGAAATCGCCTCGACCCCGACCTGCGTAAGATCAGAGAAAAAATTAGCGTTTCTCGACATATCAATCTACTGATTACATATTAATTAGATTAATTTTCTGAAACTGCTGCTTCAATATACCAATCGCCGAGTTCGCCAAGTAGATATTCATCGCGCAAGCAGTCTGCGATGGCCTCAATGGCCGCAGCGTGGGTCGCATAATCCACTAGCTGGTAGTCAGACAGCCAGCCGAACCCACGCCGTGCAATCTCCTGATCTGGGATGTCCCCGCTGTCCACGTCGGCAATTATATGGGGGTCAAGTTTGGCTGCCTTCTTGGCGGCAGTAAGGGCCTCGCAATAGGCGTCGAGCAGGTCGGGGTTCACCACTAATCGAGTAAGTACGGCAACTACCGTCTGCTTGAGGTCGCCCAGCGAGACCTCGGGTATTAACGGATACATTCCCACCAACGACTTGATCAGATCCAGAATAGAAGCGTTTAGCATGGCACAATCCAGCACGGGTGAAAGTGAAACCGGAACCGGCCCAGTTAGGGTTTTTCGTAACGAAACCCTGACCCGACCGGCCCCAGTGCGTTTCACCAAGTGATGGACGTCTAAACCCCGATTAACCTATTCTCTCGCGCCACCCACCTCGGCCCAGCCCCCACACCCATTCAAATCGGGTGACAGGGCGAGGTTAAGGCAGCCTCACTTTAACCAAAATTCAATTTGTCAGATTACGAATCTATAATATTATTCTTATAATATAATTTAATAAAAGTATACGACTTGACATTCTTGAATGTCGATCACGCGGCGAACCAGCGCGCCGGTGGATCATTTTTCAGACATGCCGGATCACGTTCGTTGCGCATGGCAGATTGTCGCGAAATACCGTTTCCCGCGCCAGCCAACTCGGCGTGGGGCAAATAATTCATGAACGCATTTCTCTCGCGCTAACTGTATTTAGGCGGGCACCCATCTGGTCGGCCAGTTCCGCCGTCCACGAAACTCCAGGCGAACTTGGCGTAATTCCCAACACACGATTCCCCGAGTAGCTCATTAATTCCACGGACAGAATAAAAGGAGATTACAAGTGTCAATATATTCAGATTTATTCAATGCCGCAACCATCGAAATGGGAGCCGTCGTTACCAGTCAGATGTCCGCTGAGGCCGTTCGGAGGTTACTCGCAAAAGTGGCCCGCGCCATCCGACGTGAAAATACTGCTCGCCTGAAATGGCGGCGACGAACCGTAAACTCCCACCCCGCCAGTTCTTGCCGGCGATCAAAGGGGTTCGCGAAGACGTGGGAGTGCGAACCTGACGATCGATAATTAGCCTCTGATAATGTCGACAATAAATAATATTATTTCTAAAATTATTTTATTAATTCCGAGATATTTTTTGTTCGATGCCGGACCCACAACAGGTGCGAGTGGCATCCCAAACCAGAAAGGTGTGTGCCGATGTTTCCCAGATTATGGGAGCGAGCGGTTGCGTTCTTTCAGCACCTGCTTCTCTCTGCATTCCAGGAAGCTGAGCGACGGGCCGACGCCACGATAGCCCAGCGGTTCGAGACCCAAGGGACAGCCACAAGCGTGCCGGCCACCGGCCTCGATCTGCCGGCCCCTCAGGTAGGGAGTTTGCCACCACAACGGCCCACTCTCGGCGCGAGCGAGCATGGCCAACCCGCCTTGCCGCCGCTCCCCCCTCTTCCAAAAGTCGCTAGCACCGGTCCGACAAACTCCCCAGTTGATCCCCCACGCCGACCCCGCGGTCGACCTCGCAAGGAGCCACCATCGTGCTGACACCCAGACACGAACGATTGCTCCGTCACCTCTGCCGCGATGTCCGATTGACAATTGGCGACCTCGCGTCAGAACTCCTTGACCCCTGCGTCGCAGAAGCAACCGACTCGACCCGAGAACTCTCGGGGCTTGTTACCCGGGACTTCCTCCGTCGTGACCGGGTCATTGCTCGAATTCTCCCTCGGCTCGAAACCCCTCTCGCCGTTTGGCAGCCCGGTGAGCCGCGACCCGAGACGGGGTCGATCGCCTGGCAATCGCAAAAGCGATGGGATATCGAGCCGAACGTGGTACCAGTCTACCGCGCGGGGCCACTGTCCAGGCGGCTCTTCGGCTATGCCACGGCCGGAGGCCCAGGAAACCTGAACGCACTCAGCCATGACATTGCTTGTTGCGCGTTGCTCGTGGCGTTCTCACGCACTGCCCCGGAGCGGGTCCGGCACTGGGTGGGTGAAGATCTCCGAAAGACAGAACAAGGCCACGGGGAGAAACTCCCCGACGTGATTCTCTTTGGTGAGGATCTCAAGCCGTATCTCGTGTGCGAAGTCACCGGCCTCTACCCCAAGGCCCGACTCGAAGCGTTCCATGATTATGTCGCGAACGAGCTCCGCCTCCCTTACGAACTGTGGTGAACCGATGCCACTCAACCCTGACCGACTCTCGCAAAGGGACCGGACCATCCTTGCTCAGTTTCGCACTCACCCGGCGCTGACGCCGGCAGCGGTGCGGAAGCTCGCCTGTCCCGAAGATTCGATTAACGCTGTCATGAAGGTGGTCCGAAGGCTCTCGTATCGCGGCTGGGTCGAGATTCATCGGCTGCCAGACGGCGGGGTCTGTTATCTCCTCAGCCGGCGTGCAGCAGTCGCTCTTGATCTGCCCAAGAAGAAACGCCGGGGGCTCGGACACGACTCTGCTATCGAGCACCTCGGGACGCTCTGGCTGTGTCTCCGCCTTGATATCCGGAAACGATCTTCAGCCGATTTCCGTGCTGCGTTCCCCGAACTCTGCCGACGTGGACTCTCCGCGAGCGGTTATGGAGTGGGTCCAGACAACAAGCTCTTATGGTTAATCATCGACCACGGCGCACGCCCCATCCGGCTTGCCGGGAAGGTGATCCGTGCTGTCGCTCTCCGAGAACGCCTGCCGCCATTTCGCGAACTCATCGATGCGGGCGAGTTTGGGGTGGTGGTCGCAGTTCCCACTGCCGCAAAAGCGGCAGAGGTCGAATCGGCGATGACGGACTCGGTCGTCAATCGGTTCGTCACCGTTCGGGTCGAAGTATTGTCCGAACTCGGCTCCCTATTTCTTCAAGGCAAGTGAGAAATGGAGACTCAGTAAGAATCCGACCACCGCTCGCCATGCAATGGATGTAATCTCTGGAAAACGAAAAAACTCTGAACGCTCCCGTCCTCATCTTTCTTTAGTCAGGTGAGGAAACCACCGGGCGCAATTCCGCTGAACCCTTGACCTCCACTGTGGCGAGACCACCGTCTCGTCCCGAGGAAACTGCGCGCACGTGGTCATCGCACTGACTGGCTTGGAGCTTGAAGTGGCCCGTCGTGTCCCGCTGTCAATCGGTCCCTGTCTTCGGGCAGATGTCCTGCTCGAACCACTATCCCCTGTTCATTCGAGGAACGTGACTATGTATCGGCGTCCGTCTATCCCTGCCACCACGGGCAGAAGAGACTACGGTGTCATTGAACCAGCTCCCCCAATAATCGGAAGGCATCCCCTGCCGCCTGCCGGCGACACGGCGAAGTCGATTGCTCGGTTCGTGTGGCAGGCGTTCATTCTCTCCACTCTTGGAGTGATCTTCGTCACGTGGGTGCGGTACCTCTGGCCAACGGGTGTGTTACTCGTGTTCGGGGTGGGGGGACTTTCTCTCTTCACGCTTGCTGGGCTCAAGTGGCTCTGGGGGGGGCCGAGTCAGTGGCTTCCCCGCCTTCTCAATGATTGTGTTGCTCGGTGGTGTGCTGTGGGTCATCAGTTCGAGCACGGGACCCGCTCACGCCAACACACTCATTGCAGTCATGATCGGAGCGTATCTCCTGATTTTCCTCGTCTCGGCTGCCCGTGTCCTGGATTCCGCCACCATGTGGCAGGACTGGCGGTCGTCGCTCGCGCTCGGGTTCGGGGCGATCCTTCTCCTACTGGTGAGCTTCGTCCCACGCACGATTACGGCAGTGCAGTGTGTGTTCATGCTCGTCACGTGTGCGAATGCAGCATTTATGACAGCCGTTCCCTTGCTGTACGTCGAGTTCATCCTTGCCAATCCCGCCCATCCTCAGCACGTAATCGAAGCGGCCCGTGCCCGGTGGAAACGCATTTTATGGCTCCGCGACTTCTTTTCTAAAGAGGCACCATCGAGCCCACTCGCGCTAGGAGTGCTCTGGTGCATCCTCATGATCGCACTTGTGGCCTGGTTACCAAACTCCGAGAAGGATTTTGACGCAGTCCACCAGATCGCCCCGGCGTGGCTCCTGACTGACGAAGAGCCCAAGAGGGGGCAGTACGTGTTCCGACTGCGAGCATTGCTCTGCTCTGCTGGAATGTGTTGCCTGATGGCTTTGCACAACTACTGGCATTACGGCTTAGTTACCTGGCGAGCGTTCGCGGTCTGGATGCTTTATGGCCACAGCTGCGCCAAGACTCCTGGCATTTTCCGGCCAGCAGGTTGGCTCGCGTTCGTTCGACTTCGCCAGGCCTCTGTCGCCGCTCTGCTCTTCGTGAATATTGCTTCATTCCGAATGTGGGCACCCTTTGAATTCATCCTGCCTGGCGCACTACGTCAGATCGACGATCCGACCGTCAAGCACGATGACGCAATCCGGTCCCTCATCCTGTATGCCTTTATCTCACTCCTCCCGATCTTGGGTCCGGTCTATTGGCTGCCGATATTCGTTGGCAAGGAAGTGAAACTCATCCACGACGAACTTGAGACGAGTGAGCCCACAGAGTTGTACCCCACTCAGCAACCGGGAGGCCGACCTTGAGTCGGGAGCACCTTCTCTGGAACAGCAGTGTGGACCGCCTTTTTCGGTCAGGTCACACGGGGCTCGCTGGCCACCTGTTTCTCGGCACCCGTTACTTCGGTGAACTCCCCAGCCTGGTACCGGCCAGGCGCGACAACCCGCATGTCTGGGTGATGGGCGGGACGGGCACTGGGAAATCAGCCCGGGTTCTCGCCCCGCTCATCGCACAGTACATCGCACTCGGGTACAGCCTCGTGGTTTTTGACCCGAAGCCGGACAAGGCCCTGTTCGAGTCGTGTCGGTTCGAGTGCTACCATCAGGAGATGCCATTCCGGTACGTCTGCATTACGCCGGGGCGGTGGTCCTACGCCTTTCCGCCCCTCGCCCAGTCGCACGCGGCCGCTCAGACACTCGCGTCACGGGCCGAGACCTGGATTCAATCGCTCAATTTAGACTATGGCGTCCAATATGGTGGCAGCTATTTCACTGCGATGGAGGAGATGCTTTGCATCGCTCTCTTAACGCTCTTCCCCGACGCTCGCTCACCCGAGGAGGTAGCCCGCCTATTCGACAGCACTTCGGTCCTGAGAAATCACCTGGGCGAACGGGGTTGGCAGGATTCAAGCCACATCCGGTCGATCCTCTCGAAATTGGCCAGCGTCACGCCTCTGAACCTGACGCCAAACTCGCCGGGTATCACCCGTGAGGTGCTGAACGCTGCGATCGACATGCGACAGCCCTTTTACACACCCCAGGTGATCTACTTCGCACTCGATTCAGCTCAGCTTCGCACCAGTACCCGGGCGACTCTCGGCCTCGGGTTCTACAACCTGCTCGCCGCCGCAAAACATGTCGGCCCCGAGCCGAATGTCCCCGTGGTGTGCGTCATTGATGAGGCCCAGGAGACCATTGGTCCAAACCTCTCAATCTTATTTGAGCAATCGCGAAGCATGGGAATTCAGTTGGTTCTTGCGCATCAAAACCTGTCCCAACTCAGGAAGCATGACACGGACTACCAGGGGACGTTTGAAGAGAACACGGGCCTTCAGGTTGTGTTCAACCCGGTCTCCCGTTCAGTCCGGGAATGGATGGAAGCGACCAGTGGGCAGCAACTTTATGTGGACCTCAAGTGGAGCCAGGATTTCCTCCCGGGTATGGACTTCCGGGCGGGAGAGGCGTTTCATCCCAAGCTCGCCCGAGCCTCGGGCTTCCTCGACTTCCCCGAGTTACACCTGTCCGAACGGTTGGGGCCAGTGTGGGATCGAACGGATCTGATGCGTCTCTCGGCTGAACCCGGCGTCGCCTGGGTGCGGGTCACTCGGGACCAAGGCTATTCTCGCGACAGCGGCCAGTGGGTTCCGATTCGAAGCCTGTTCCACATCGACCCCGACGCATACCGGGCCAGACGCCTGAGCCCGTGGCCTGGTCCGAATGGGCAAACTGTTCTTGTTGAGCAATCGCCGGCTTTCGACCGGCGGTTTACTGACCCACCGCCCGTGACACCGAAAACGACTCGGATTCGCAACACACTCCGCCGGTTCCGCGAGCAACCGTGACCCGCACAAGGTGCGTCCTGGATCCGCCAGGCCCCTTGCTTGGTCCGCCGTCACCCGGACTCAAATGATCGGTGACGCACCGGCCCTTCTTCGCCGGCCGGCCAAAGATAGGCGACTCGGATCACCAGTTTCTCCTTGGAGGTGCCTGGCAGTTCTCCGGGATTCGGCCCCAACCGGTTCATGCAAGCGAGCACGCTGCAAGCGAGTTCGCTCCAGGTCCGGCCGCCGGCCGAGCCCAACTGCCTCTCCCTCTCCCTTCGGGGGGTGGGCTGAGGCAAGCCCCGTCGGGGCAACCCATTTGAGGGGCGGGTTAAGTCCCCTCGTCTGTGAGGAAAATGTGCCATGCACAATCGAAAGGATGGATACAGTCAGATCGTGGTTCCGAACCGGCCCGTGAAAACGGCAACCGGGAGGTATGTCACTGCACGTGTCTGGGTGAATTTCATCACACCCTTGGATTACGATCTGGTAGCTGACTTCTATCGATTATCGGACGGTGCGAAAACACCTTCGATGGACGAGGCGGAACTGGAGGACATGGTCAAACAGGGTAACCGAGTTCTCAAGTATCTGCGAGATGAGAAACGGCGGAAACACTGGGCCAAGTTCTTGAGCGATTGGTTCTGATCCGCAGGGGTTCAGGGAGTGCTTTACGGCCTCCCTGCGCCTCTTTTTGCTTCTCAGCCAGTTGTTGAGATGATCGGATTTGCTCAGCGCGGCTCGGCCTCACTCGTCGTCCGAGAAATCATCTGGTCCGAGCAACTCTTGTCGGCCATGCCGCACCCGAAGGATGTAGACTGTTTGCTCCCGAACCTCGAATAGGATGCGGTAGACATGTCGTCGCTTGCCGTGAAGGAGTTGTCGAAGAATGCCGTCATACCATTCGTCCTCCGGCGCGAGTGGGCACCGCTCTGGGTGATGCTGGAGCGATTCAAATGCGGCCCGGAGCCGTTGATACCAACGGAGGGCAACGGGGCGAGAATTCCTCGCGAGGTATTCGAATGTCTCCTCGATCTCGGTCAGGGCCGGGGAGGTGATCTCGACCGTGAAACTCACTTCTTCTTTCCTGTGAGCTTGTACTTCTTTGCCAGCGCGTCCAGGGCTTCGAGTGCCGGGAGGGTGCGGCCAGCGTCGATTTCTGCCTTGCCCTCGCGAAGGAATGCGAGCATCTCCGCCTGCTCGGCCAGTTCCACCAGCCGCTGGTAAGCAGCCGCATCCTGCACAACCATTTCGGCCTTCCCATTCACCGTGAGGACGACCGGGCGTCCAGTCTTTTTGAGTTGCTCGGCCACCTTTGCCGTGTCCCGCTTAAATGTGGACAGCGACTGGATGTCGGTAGCGATGTCGAGCATAACGTCCCCTCCGTTAGTTGCGAAATTCGCATTCAATTAAATGCTACCAGATTATCCAAGGCCAAGCAACTTGGAACTCGCCGTCTGTGAGGCGATTTGTCCACGATGGGTCCATTCACTGGGCAGAGTTTCTTCGCCGGGGTGGTAGAGTCCGCCCGACGTGTGCCCTCAAAATCCGTATGTCCCCCGACTACGACCCCGCTTGGCCACTCTCCGCCGCCGTGGTAATGCCGCCCCAGATGTTCCCATTCGCTCTTTTCGGCTCAAAGTGGCAGAAGAAACAGCCGGCCCACCGCGACTCTCCGCTCGGCTCGGGGGACCGCGGGAGGCCGGTGGTGTAATCCGGTCATTCACAGGTTCTTGTCAGACCCGACCAAGCGAGGAACTGAGTATGAAGGCCCTGACACGCGCGCGGAACGAGTTGTTTCGCCGCGCTCCCGACGAGTCGTTCCCCGACCTGACCTCTCTCGTCGCCCACTGCCGGACCGCGAAAGCCGAGTCCGTCGATCGCTGGCATCCGCCTCGGGCCATCACCCCGGCCCTGGGAGACGGGCGGCTGGACTTGTCTCTCGGCTTGGACGGCGATTTCACGCTCAATGACTGGAGTTTCAGTCAACTCTGCTCCCTGGCTCACGTGAACAAGGAGACCGTCACCCGGCTCACTCCAGGGACGGCTGCTCAAGTGTTTCGAGAGACGCTCCCGGGAGGAAACAAGCCACTCCAGGTATTCACTCGTGGGCAGGCCGTGCGGTCGGTCCACGGAGTCGGCTATACGCGACTACACAATGCCGACCTGCTCGCTGCGGTCCAGGAATTCGCCACCGATTTCACGCCGCCCCAGAAGGCTGCGTCGGGTGGAACAGGGCTCTACTGCGGGGAGCAAGACCTCTTCGCTTTCCTGATCGATCCGACAGGGTGGGCGGAGATCGACGGGGAGGCGTTCGCCCCCGGTTTCTTCGTCTGGAATTCCGAAGTCGGAAAGCGGTCGCTCGGTGTCCAGTCGTTCTGGTTCCAGGCGGTCTGTGCCAACCACATCGTGTGGGACGCGGTCGAGGTCGTGGAGTTCACACGCAAGCACACGGCCAGTGTCGGCGATTCACTCGGCGAGATCCGGCAGATTATCGAACGGCTCGTCCAGCAGCGTGATGCTCGCCGAGATGGGTTTGTCACGACTATCCGTAAGGCGATGGGCACCGCTTTGGGGGCCGACCCCGAGGAGGCACTCAAGGAACTGACCAAACACGGGTTCCCGAAGGGGCTGGCGAAGGAGGCGTTGGCGCTTGCCGAACAGAAGGGACGGTTCACGATCTTCGCTGTGGTGGACGCCCTGACGCGACTCTCCCAACAACTCGTGTACGCCGGAGAGCGTGCCGAGGCCGACATGAAGGCGGCCCGGCTCTTTGAGTTGGCCCTCGCCGCTTGAGCATCATGCTCCCGAGTGAGGGAAAGAGAAGCATCACATCGAGAGGTTTGCGTCGGTAGCACCACCAAGCCTCTCAATAGACGCCCACTACGGTGGCGAACCGACTTGTAGCTCCCCCCCCGACCGTGACCGACGACGAGCCGCCCTCAACGGTTCCATGTTCGGCCCGGTGGTCGCATGCTGACGCGGGAAAAGGGCTCGATCCGTCCGAGATCGGATAGCTGCTACCGCTCGTCGCGCTGGCGATCAGAAGGGCCGACAGTCACCCCATCAGTCTCGAACCGCGGAGACCTCATGACCCCTTCGGAACGAATCTCCGTCCCACTCGGCAGCATCGTGGCGACACCCGCCGTGCTGGAGGCGCTGACGCGAGCCGACATCGTCACTGCCCTTCGCCGCCACGCGGCCGGTGACTGGGGCGATGTGACTCCCGACGACCGCAACGCCAACGACGAGGCGCTCCGGTCCGGCGACCGCCTGCTCTCGGTTTACTCCTCCGCTACCGGCACCAAGTTCTGGGTGCTCACCGAGGCCGACCGCTCCGCGACTACCGTGCTCCTACCTGACGACTACTGACACCGGTTTTTATTCGGGATTATTGCACCACCGGGCCTCACTCATACAGACGCTGAACATCGAGTAGACGAACCCATCCACTCCTCGGCGATCCCGAGGGGCGGACGACGCGAATCAGGTTTTCGCTTCCTGCCCCTCTCAGGAGGAAGCACAATCAGTAGTTACCAAGTTG
>PLDW01000253.1 GCA_003136315.1 Gemmataceae bacterium
TTTTCTCTCACCAACTGCCTAATACAGGAACCCGCAGAGGCTGTCACATTCCAGAAGCAAACATCGGTCTAACGGGAGGGCGAGGCTCCTGCCGAGCGTGAGGGTGGTACGGCTCGGCAGGAGNNGCCTCAACGGGTTCCTGTATAAGGCCACCGGCAGATGGATGTTGACTGACTGCTACGGAATTGTTGACGGGGAATCGTAGCCCCGATGGGGGCGTCGGAAAAGAGCCCAGGGTTGCGCCGGAAACCCGGCGCAACCCTGGGAGGGTCTGCGGCCGCACTACGCTACCGCAACGGCTCGAACTGTTCCCCCACCGCGAGGTTGACCGGTCTGGTTCCCGTGACCTTTGGGGGCTCGAACAGATGTCGTATCGGGTCGTTGACCAGTTGTTGATTCACTTGGGCTTTCTCAAGCCTCAAGTCCATCTCGAATTTCTGGTCCTCCCACCGGAGGACGATGTGGGTCGGGTATTGAACTGGAACCTGACTCCTGGTGCCTCCATCGCTCACGAGTGCTGTCTGGACCGACTTGATCTCGGCTGACGTGATCACCTTGTTGGTCCGGCTGTCTCGCACCACATGCTTCTTGACCCGTGGTCGGGTTCCCGTTGCACTATCAGCTTCGAACACAATCTCTTTACGCACCAACAGGCCTCCCGGAAGTGTCGAGGCCCAGGCGAGGGTGTAGGTACGATCCTTCTCGTTAATCGGGATCGTGAGCGGATCGGGCGGGTGAGTGTCTATCCCAGAGCGGCGAGAACTGGGAGGCTCCTGCACGAACCGAACCTGTTCGTAGGGGATCGTGTTGTCGAAGCGAGTCATCCCGAACGCTTGCATGACCCAGTCCGGGTCAAACGGGATACCGCCAGGGAGTTTGGCTCGGCCAGCGTCGTAGTCGCTGTGGGAGGCATACACGTACATCGGGGGATCACCCGGGAGTTTCAGGTACACCCAGAACTGCTCCAGGTTCGATCCCAGGTCAACATCGCTTGTCATCTTCGAGACGTGCAGGCGGAAGTAGCGAGGCTGAGCACATGCGAGATTCCCGTCAACCACGGGAGTCGGCATCCCCTTCTCGAAGCACCGTACGTGGACTGTGTCGTACTCGATCGACTGGAGGAGTTTGGCCTGGGCGTTCAGGTACTCTACGGCTTCCCTGGCCGTCCAGGGACCAATTTTCCCGGATGACCGTTGGCGGTTCTGATCGAGTCCCTCCCGCCACTCCTTCATCCAGTTACACCCCACGACCAGGGCGAACACGGCAGCGAGCACCAGGAGGCGGATTTTTCGCATGTGAGACCCCAATGAAGTTGTCAGTTATCAGTTCTCAGCCAACATGACAGAACCCAAGAATCTATCAGTCATCTAACTGGCCAAAGATTACTGGAATCCATGAGGGCAATTTGCCAAGTTTTTTGTCTGGCTGACAACTGACAACTGACAACTCTCATTCCCACCCGAGCACCCGGAACACCTCGGTCTGGACGGTCGCGATCTGGTCGTCGGTGAGCCGTGGGTCGGTGACCTGATGGACAGCTCCGTTGCGGGCGTCGCGGAGGAGCATGACGTCCCGGCCTGTGGCATCCCGGAAGACATCCTCGAAGCGGAACCGCTTTCGTCGCATCAACAGGAGTGCGGCGACGTATCGGAAGTTCAGCCCTTCCGGATCGGCTGAGTCTTTCAGTCGGTCGAAGCAGTCGAGCAGGAGGTCGTCGTTGACCACCGGCTTACGAGGTTTGTCGGCTGCCGGGACACGACCTGCCCAGTACGCAATGTGGCCAGAGGGCGGGCCGGTCCAGGCGTTGGCTGCGTAGTCCTTGCGGGTGAACTTACCGCCCTCTTCGACAAGAACTCCGTAGAACCGATCGCCAGGCTGCAACTCCCGGCCCGTTGCAGCACACACCCGCGATGGCCCGCTGATCTCGTACTCGGTCATCCTCTTGTGTCCCTGAGTCGACCTGTGGGATGGGTCGTGTGTCGGGTTCCGATCGTCATCATCGGGTCGCCAGGGGTTTCCTCGGCGAACGGCCCACCTGACAGTCTGGCGGTAGATTCGCACGATTCCGTTCTATCGTACCTCGCTGCGGGCGGGGATCTCAATCACCGCCGTGTGGTGGACCCGAGAACCGCCGGTCCTGGCGGGGAAGTTGTAGCGGTTGGGGCGACGGTGCCAGGTAGTGGAGTCAGGAGGGCATCAATGTGTTCCCGGGCCAGGAACCCGGTCTCCGCCCCGACCCCCGTAAACACCCACTGCACTGTCCCGCCTGCGTCGACGACCAGGAACCGGGGGAATGTCTCGACTGCGTAAGCTGCCACGGCCGCCGATCCATCGAACATTGGGAGGGAGAGCCGGAGCCGATCCCGATCCTTTTCCCCTGCGCTCGTGGGCGCGAACACGGCCAGTGGGACGACTGCGATTCGCTCGCCGTATCTCTTGCGGAGTCCGTCCGCGATTGCCAGGGAGAGGTCGGCTGTCTCGACCCCCGGCATGAAGAAGATGAGCACGACTGGCCGCCCGCGGGCGGCAGTGAGTCGGAACGCCCCGGTCTGGAAATCCGGGGCAGGGCTTGCGACCCGAGGGCCGGGTTCCTTCCCGACACTGGAACTTGGTGCTGCCCGGGGGACACCCATTGGAGGCGGCGGCGTGACGATCGAGTTGAGGGTCGAAGCCTCCCCGCGCCGGGCGGCTTCGAGTTGCCGCTGGACCGCGCGGATCGCTTCTCGGTAGGGGGTTCCAGGGTCGGTTTCGTCCAAATATGGGGCGAGTTTCGCCAACCGGATCACGAATGGCTGTGGGCCGAGTCGGACGGCATTTTTCAGGAGCGGAGCCAGGTCGACCCCGGCTGCGTAAGCGATCTCAATCTCCTTCCGATAGCCGTCGTAGGTCCGCTGGATCAGACGGGCCTGATCCTTCAACTCGTAGGCCACATCAATGCAGACCGCCACATCCGGGCTGACCCCATCTCGCTGACGGATGACCCGATGGACGCGGTGGGCGGCCCCGTCCTGGGACGACACCCAAACCTCGTCGACCCGCTGCCAGGCAGCCTGCCCACCCCGGGGGGCCTCCCAGGTTGGGGTCTGCTGGGTCATGACCAGTTTCTGGCATCGCTCGGCGTTTACGAGCCCAGACCCTTTCACCTCCCACGTTTCTGCTGGCCTTGTCGGGTCTGTGGAGGCGATTGCCCACGATCCACTCCCGTCCGCTGGTGTGTGTGGTGGGAACATCCCAAATTCAAAAGCAGCGAACGAATCCAGTGGGGGGGCCGGGAGAACCCGGACGGGAGTATCCGCAGCGAAGCGGAGCGGAGCCGGGCCGGGCGGGACCAAGAGCAGGGTGGTCCCGTCGTCGTGAATCCGGACCAAATCGAGACGGGCCGCTGGTGGGGGCGGAGTGCGGTCGGCACCACGACCTGGGACCACCGGCACTGCCCCGTCGTCGGCTCTCCGGAGGGTGGTGAGCACGGCTGCATCGACCCAGGAGTCGCTGCGGTCGAGGACAAACGCTCGAACCTGAATGTCGTGGGTCCGGCGGAACCGTGTCCCGGGTCGGTCAACGGTCTCGGTCACGGTTCCCGTGTAGGTGAGTTCGTCGCCTCGCTGGAGCCGGGGGACGACTGCGGGCGGGGCAGTCGGGATCAGCATGACGAGTGAAAGGAGCCCGGACGGAACCATGTGACCCTCCGGTTGGGGGCGGTCCTCCACGGGCGGAGACTATACCGGCCTGGCTGCCTGACGCAACCGCAGTTGGAAGCGGGGCAAACCGGGGGGAGGGGGGAACGGAAGAGAACGCGGAGCGGGGAGCGCGGAACGCGGAACGGAAGAGTGGAACGCGGAACGCGGAGCGGGGAACGCGGAACGGAAGAGAACGCGGAGCGGGGAACGCGGAACGCGGAACGGAGGAGAAGAACGTGGAACGCGGAACGGGGAACGCGGAACGGAAGAGAACGCGGAGCGGGGAACGCGGAACGCGGAACGGAGGAGAAGAGCGCGGAACTGCCTCCGCTGCGCGTTCCTGATTTTGGGTTTGGTTTTCCGTTCCCCGCTCCGCGTTCCGCGTTNNTCTTCTGTTCCGAGTTCCGCGCTTGACACCCCGTTGCCATCTCCAGAGGATACCACGACCGCTTGATCCGCCACCTCGGAGCCGTGCCGTGAACCTCGTGCTTGTCTCTGCCCTTCTCGCTGTCGGGTCGTTCGCCCTGTTCTGGGGCGGGTCGCTGGTGGCGCAGGGTTACCTGTATCAGCAGCCGGCGGAACGGCTTCCGCTTCGTGCAGTGATTGCAGCCGTGCTGATGACAGGGTTCCTCACCTTCTGGATCTCGCTTGATAAACGAAGCCCGGGGAAGTACGACACGTTCTTCGAGTTTGCCCCGTACACCACCACGACCTTCGGCGAGTTCGAGGCTGTGCGGTGGCAGC
Source organism: Gemmataceae bacterium (assembly GCA_003136315.1). GTDB lineage: Bacteria > Planctomycetota > Planctomycetia > Gemmatales > Gemmataceae > Urbifossiella. The sequence goes on from PLDW01000253.1 coordinate 4,422, forward strand.
CAGCCCCGGGGGAAAAGGGGAAAGTGGACCTTCGCAAGGATGAGAAGGGGAACCCGATCGAGAAGAAAGTGAAGTTCAAACGTGTACCCGGTGGGAAAGGGGAGTTCCACGAAGAGGGGACCGGTCACCCATTTGTGCTGAACACATCGGAGATGATGACCGGCGCAATCGAGCTCAAGCCGGACGGTGGCGGCGAGCCAGCGCGTTACAAGGCGGAGTTGAAGAAAGACTCCCGGACAGGAGCCTTGACATACACAGGTGAGCGGAAGTTTGTGGAGGAGAACGGGAGCCGTTACGTCCGCAGCGATCAGCTTGGGGTACTGTACGTGCCGAGTACCGGGGTAGTGGTCCTGTCTTTGCTGATCAACTTCACCCTGTTCGTGGTCTGGTTCGTGGTGCTCTGTCCGGTCCTGCGGTTCGGCTGGGGTCACGCCCTGGGGTTTGCGGCGGCATTCGGACTGGCGACGATGCTGATCGTCATGCCGCTGCTATTCAAGCCGAACCGGGCTGCGAAGAACCTGGCCCCGGAGGCCGCTGCCCGGGGGATGGATGCCGTTGGATTTGCGGGGAGCAAAGTGGCGGCTTGAGGGCGGAGTTGCTTTGGGAGGGGAGTGAGAAATGGAACAATCTTGGCTCAAATGCTCCGCCAGCCCGGGGCAGTTCCCGACGGAAATGGCCGTCGCGGGCACCCAATCCAACGGCCACTCGTTTTCTCTTTTCGCGCCGAAAGAGTACGTGGCCGGTGTCCAAGCCGATGAGACCGGCTATCTCAAAGTGGATGTCGTTGACCGGTGGGGGGATTTGGCCTTGGTTCGCCTCCCCGCCCAGACGTTCGAGACTGGACAATATGTTACGGTGAAAGTTACTGACCTACACCCGATCTCTGGCTACATGTTGTCCACAGGCGCGAAGGTGGGGTAGCGCCGGTAGTGGGCGACGTACTGCTCAATCATGGAAGCGTGGACCTCTTCGGTCCCGTCGAGCCGGAAATCAAGCTGGGAGACGTACTCTGGCGTACCTACCGACTTCATTAGATCATGAACCTGATGTCGCTCACGAACCGAAAGGTGCGGCACCGAGAGTTGTGTGAAGTTGTCCCACTCTTCGCCGGGAAGGTATTTCCACTCGTTCCACCCAACCAGTCGGTGGAACTCATCTCGTCTGGCCCGTTCGAGAACGATCCCCGTCATGGTGATCATCTGCTGCTTATCTGCGTAGACCACGGAAAGCAGTGGCTCGATCACGAGCGAGGGCCGAGGCCGTAGCCCGTTCTGCGCGGCAATTTTGATTGCATGCCCCAAGGTCACAGCGAACTTGTACTGCGAATCGATGAACTCGGCTCCCTTCCGTTCGGTAGGCATGTACTCATTCAGTTGGTCGACGAGTTGCCGATTCCACCATTCATCAAGATCTTCGGCGTCGGTCTCGTCCGCCTTCTTCGCAAGATTGTAGCGGTCGACAGTTCCGAAATTCGGTCGGTGAGCATTCATTGTGATTCGAAAAACATCTCCCGGAATCAGCTTTTTCATAAGATTTTCGAGGTCGTCGAGCTGATCATATCGCTTGTCCGCCTCAGTGTAGTCGAGCCAGACAATGACCTTCCCGTCAGCACCGACGAGACTGTCACGGATCGCGATAAAGTCTCTCACGATTTGTGTGCTGGACGCGCACCTGCATTCAATGAACCCGTATGGGCGGTTCACCTTCTGTCGCTTGATCATCCAGTCATCAAGATCGAACGACAGCATTTTTTGGATACCGTAGGCTTGATGAAGAACCCGGAAGTCCTCAAGGTATCCACCGCCCATCGAGATGTACCCCATCTCCCTGATTGGCTGGTAGCGCGCGACGTGATCGAGCACCTCCAGAAAAAGCTGTCGGTCGACGTATTTGTTCACTCGTAGGTGGTAGGGAACCTTGCTCCCACTCACGGCTTCTTCCTGGCGTTGCGGATCTCGCGCAGAACCTTATTGAAACAGGCTTCGCCAACGTCTTTCGGCTCAGCGGCGGGGTCGCTGAGCAGTTCACGCCCGATCTCGCTGATTTCGGACGCTGATCTCGTGAAACGAATCTGCCTGGAGCTCGAGTCCTTCGTCGGGCCGGAAAGCTCTGGGGTGAACTCCTTTGCCTCACCATTGTCGACTGCTAGTCGCTTGGCTGACACCTTCGTGTGCTTTCCCCCGAGAACTTTCTTGGGGATATCAGCGACCGGCATCGGTTTTGTGTCCTTGAACTGCAAAGCAGTTTCCGACAATCTCCCTTTCCATTCGTTCGTGAAATCGATGAACCGACGAACCCCATCCTTCATGAAGTCGAGGATGGTAAAGTAAACGCCGAAACTGATATCGATTTTGTGCTTGGTGGTAGTCAACGGTAGTAACTCCGGATCGTCGCTCTTGAGCGTGACGACCCCGGCAATTGAGTTGTACTGGTTGTGAAATCGAGGTACAGGCTTCGACCCCCATCCCGTCATCGCCGTCTTGTCGCCGTACAGAACAAGTCGATCATTGCAGATAACGCTCCACCCAGCTTGTCGCACGTCATCCCGGAGGTCGTCGGCATCGATGGAGTCTGGCCCCTTATACGGTGGGCGGTAGAATCCCACGACGATCTCGACGTCAACCTCATTCAATCGGCCCTTGAAGACGTAAGGGTTGACGGTAGAGTCACTTGCCTCAATGGGCGTGACAAGCAACGAGACTCCCACGGGCTGAATGGTGGCCCCGTTCAGCTCGATCCGGAAGCCTTTTTCGATGATGATTGCGAACAGTTGGGCAATCGCCGTGTGGAGGTCGATCAGAAAATTTGAGTCGGGAGAGAACTCACGGACGATTTCCGGACGCAATTGCGTGACTTCAATCCGGGTGCCCGACGTTTCTGACGTGTCTGTCTCGACCATCTCCAGCTTCCAACTTCCCGAATTCATCCACTCGGGCGTGATCTCCACCTCGTATGCTTTCTGCCCATGTTCGGTGCGCACTACGGCATGCTCCCCCATCTTGAAGATGGCCCGCTTCATCCCAATGCCGTAGACGCCGACCGTTCCCATTTTCTCAAGTTTGAGGCCGATCGAAGTGAGTTCATCCTTGCTGGGCCTGCCAAGGCGAAACGCAACTTTCTCGGCGACCTCCTTCGATATTCCTCCGCAGTTGTCCTCGATTATAAACTTCGATTTGTTCGCCGTAATCTTCGCATAAAACCCCGCGTAGGATTTTGTCGGGTCTGCATTCTTTTTTTGATTCCTGATGATGCCATCAATGCAATTATCAATTAGATCGAGAACTGCATCAAGCAACTCAATGTCGCGAGTGAGCATCCGCACGAAAAACTGCTTTGCCGGCTCGGCATTCACCGGGATGACCTCGCTCATCGGGCTGCCTCCCTGATGATGCTCGCTTTCATAAACTCTTCACGAGGGTCGGAACGCCCGGAAAATTGGCTTGATGCGTTTCGAGAGTCTGGGCGTCGCTATCGACCGCGCCAACAAGGTGAAACCCGGCCTGCTGTAAGCCGAGAGAAAGGCCCCCGACGCCGCAGAAAACGTCCAGAGCGGTCGGCGAGCCGACGGTCTGGGCGGGCGCGGGTATAGGGTATCATGGGCGGGGAGGGAGCGATTCCACCCTACCTACTATACTACGAATAGAGCTGGGGTGGCAATACCAATCCGGCAATCGGACGGTGACTGCCACCATCTAACGACAGAGAAAGAGTAGTAGGTTGCTTTGCCCCTTACCTTCGTTGCAAGCCGAACCTGTGGTTGAGTCGGCTGCCACGGGCCGCCTCCGGGCTACTTGGCCAATTCCTTATCCAGGTAGACGCTGACCTTCGCGGCCCACAGCTTGCCGTGAGCGCGGAGTCCCCTGGGGCTGAAGTGGATGCCCTTGCCCCCCTCGTCGCGGTTGTCGCCTGTGAGGGTATCGGTGTCCGGACCCTCGAATGCGATACCGGTTTCCCAGAGCTTCTTCTGGCCCGCACGCGGGGCGGGGAATGAGACCTGGTTCGGATTGTGGTAGGAGACCTGCGCCACGAACCACGGCACCTCCCACCCAACTGCCCGGCGGGTTTCCTGGATCAAGGCCGTCATCTTGCGGGTATATTCCTCGGCTGGCATCGTCACGTCCGACTCGCCCTGGTGCCACAATACCGCCCGGAACCCCCCCCGGCCGAACTGGTTCATTCGGGCCGTCGTCCAGCGACACAGATCGCTTCCGGGAGCCCACTGGTTCACACTCGTACCGGAATGGCCGGTCGATGCCACACCAATGGGAACCTGATACTCCTCGTACATCGCGTCTCCGAATGCTGGCCAGTAGCTGCCGCCCGCGCTGTTGTCGTGAACCCCCGGTTGCGGGTCGTTCCCCAGTTGCCAGCCCGTGCCGCTGAACGACGACACCATCCCCGAAGCCTGTCGGATCTTCTCCTGTCCGCAGTTGGTGGAGTTGGACTGGCCCGCACCGACGAAAATCTCTCCGATCCCGACGTGATTCACCAATTGCCGCCCCACTTCCATGCCGTCCTTCAATGCCCTCACCTCGACCGTGTACCAGCCCCCGGCCGGAGTTGCGAGGGTTGCCTCGAACGACAGCGATTTATCGGCCAGAGGAACCTCCTGCCACTGATCCGGAAGGGCTCCCGAGAGCCCGTTGCCGAGCACTCGCACCTCCAACCGGTCGTAGGCCGAACGGACCCGGCCGCGGATCGTCATTGGACCGCGGAGTCTCGTTCGCCGCTGGAACACCTGATAGTCCATCGGCGACTCCAGGGTCAAAGCCGTTGCCAGGGCGGGTTTCTGCCCGGTCAGGTCGCCAATCTTCGCGGCCTCGGCCGCATCCGTGAGCCCGAGTTCCACCGTGATCGTCCGCTTTTCTTTGGACACCAGACTCGCCTCCCACACCTGATACTTCTCCTGCCACGGCCCCCAGACCCTGGTGCCACCGGTCAACGTCAGTTTCGCCCTCCCGGCGAACCAGGTTGTCGTCGCCCACTTCGGATCGATCACATTGCCCGAGTGGGCCGGCACTTTGGCCCACTCGTCCTTACCGTTGCGGACGGCAGTGACAGACGTATCCATCACGATAAAGAATGGCATCCACTGGTTCGTTTTGTTTTCTACCGTCCAGATCATTTTATTGGCGGCGAACTCATACTGGATTGCCGCCTTATCATTCTGGGCGGCGATCGTTGTGGGGGAGAGGTGCTTGATGTCGAACAGTTGCTGCGTTGGACCCTGGATGAAATACGCTCCCCTCGACACGTCGATATTGGCCTTGAGCAGCTCGACCCCGTCGATCCGTAGGCTTGGCATGTTGCCGTCAAAATCGACAACAGCATCGTACAGTTCGGTCTGAATCCGCCTGGACGGCCCGTCCCGCGTGATGAGCACCCCACCGGGCGTCAACACAGGCTTCGGCGACTCCGGCCCGATCGATGGTTCCAGGGTGATTTCGACACGGTTATAGGTCTTGGCATCGGATTCCCACACCTGGGATCGGAACTCCGAAAACGGTCCCCACAGGCGGGTCGTCGCGCCCTCTGTCTGGTCGGTGACCTTGAGTCGGGCTCGGCCCGCGACCCAGGTGGTCGTTCGCCATTTCGGGTCGAGCGGATCCCCCTGATTCATGACCGCCGGGACCGAGACCTGTTCCCCAGTCTCGTTGATCACATCGTAGACTGTCGCCGAGTCGAACAGCAGATAATACGGGACCGTGTCGTCGGTGGAGTTCTGCCCGTGGATGGTCAGTGCATTCGCGGTGAATTCGTAGCGGACGGAGAAAGAGGACCCCGTCGCGAGAACCACGTTCGGGGCCGGTTGCGTGATCTCGGGCAGCTTGACAAGCCCCTCGTGGCCGTTCTTGTGGGAGTAGAAGTATCCTCCGCGTGCGGTTGTTTTTCCGCCCCCAAGTGCGGCACCGTTGCGGAGAAATTCGGCCCCGCCGACGCGGAAACTCCTGAGACATCCATCTGCCTTGTCGATCACAGCTTCGTACTTGGCCGTTTGTACGTAGAATCCGTCGGCACCCGCTTTGATGGAAACCTTGGGGGTGGTTCGTGCGGGGAGGAGTTCATCAGCCGGCTTGCCCCCAACCGACGGAGTCGGCACGATTTCGGTCGCGGAGGCCCCCGAGGACACTGAGGTCGTCGGGGCGGGGATATTGGCGTTCGGCGTCACCGGCGTCGGGGATGGCCCTGGCCAGACCGCGTATCCCACTGCGAGCGCCAGGAGAACGACCGCCGCTGCTACCCCAAGTGTACGGCGGCGGGTCGGACGCCGCGCTGCGGTCCGCTTCGTCCGCTGAGTGACGATCTCGGCGAGGGTCTCCTGCAAACCGACCGAGCTTTGGTCGGTCCCCGAGAGTCCGACTACGACCTTTTTCCCACCATCTTCGGTCAACCACGGCGCCAGCGCAGCGATCACCTCGGCGGGAGTCTGGTAGCGGTCCCCGGGCTTCTTCGCGAGCATTTTTGCAGCGACGCGCGCGAGTTCCGGTGGGAATGTGCGGTCCCGGGCGTTCAGGTCGGGGGCAGGCTTCAGTTGGTGCTGGGCCAGTTTCTGGGAGGTGTTTCCTTCAAACGGGGGTTTCCCCGTCACCAGCGCGAAGAATGTCGCCCCGAGACTGTAGATGTCGGCCCGAATGTCGATCCGAGGCTCCCCGAGAGCCTGTTCAGGGGCAATGAAATCGGCCGTTCCGACAATGGCCCCCTTGTCCATCAATTCTGTCAAGCTGTCCTCGCCGGTGGTAAACGACCGGGCCAGCCCCATATCGAGGATCTTGACCGTCCCGTCCTTGGTGAGGATCAGGTTGCCCGGCTTGATATCCCGGTGGACAAACCCCTTCTCGTGGGCATGTTGGAGCCCGGCCGCGACCTGGGCGATATACCCGATAGCCAGGGATGGGGTGATCGGGCCGCTGGTCGAAAGGACTTGATCCAGGGTTCGACCCTCGACATACTCCATCGCAAAATAGTGGAAGTCTGCCTGCTGGGCGACATCGTAAATCCGAACAATGTTCGGGTGATCGAGTGCGGCAGCGGCCCGAGCCTCGCGGAGAAACCGCTCGACACTCACCTTCTGGCCCACGCCCCGCTGGGGGGGGAGAACCTTGAGGGCCACCTGCCGCCGCAGCGAATGATGCTCTGCCAAATAAACGGCCCCCATCCCGCCCTGCCCCAGCAAGTCCCGAATGACATACGGCCCGAGTCGGAACCCCTTCTTTCGGCCGGCCAGAAGTTGCTTGGCCTGGAACTGGGTGAGCAGCCCATGCCGGACCAGAGCCTCGGCCGCCCGAACCGGATCGGGTGACAAATCGGGGATCTGGGCCAACCGGGGGTCGAGCGAGGTGGCTGTGTGGATCCCGCTATCCCGCACGAGTTTAAGAAACTCCGCGGTCGATGCCGGTGGAGCGGTTGGCGGCATGGTGGCTGTGCGAGTTGGAGGGGGCGACTTGGATTGCGGACGACAAAGCACGGCCGTCGCGCAGTCGTCCGCGGAACCGTAGTGCAAAATTTGCCGTCACGCCGTGAGAATTTTGATCTGGTTTGCTTCCCCTCATCCCCAGATCCGGTCGGGCAGTCTCATCTCAGGAACAATCATCGGTCTAACGTGAGGGGGAGGCTCCTGCCGAGCGTCAAGGGAATCGGCTTGGCAAGAGCGTCATACTCCCATTTGCGTGTCTGGACGTCTTTCCGTTGATGCGATAGCCTCTGCGGATTCCTGTACGAGAAAATGCGGGGCGATGATTACTCGGCTCAATCCCGTCCAAAGTAAATATCCGGGTTGCGGATGCCCTGCGGCGGGATGCGCTCATTCGACAGGTCGGTCGCCAGCTCGAATGAGATCCCCACCAGTGATTTCCCAGGTCGGGCGTCTTCCGTGTGGGGGAAGTTGCCCCAGTGCGTTCCGACCGCGACCACGTTGAACCGATCGAACGTCTTCTTCCCGGGCAGGTAGCGCAGATCGCCTACCACCCGGGCATCAAATCCGCGCTCGGCCGTTGACACATCCCCGGCCGTCGCCATCAATGCCTCTCCGTCCAGGCGCAACTCAATTGCCTCCGGTGTTGCCGACACCACCCGCAGGGTGAACCGCTTCGCCCGAACCTCGGTCTTCCCCCACGCGGGTGGTTCGCCGCGGGTAATATCGATCAGATGGAAACGGGCGATCCGGTCGGCCACCTTCTCCGGTAGCGGATACCGGAACCCGACCACCGGCCTGGCGGGTGCGAGCTGTTGCACCTCGTCGGCCGTGATCCAGACGTGATCGCGAGCGGCCTTGTCGCCGCCTTTCGCCTCACACGTCCCCTTGACATACGCCCCGCTGTGGAAGTCGAGGATGCGGGTATAGACCTTCAGGACAAGCCCACCGGGTGGCGGTGTGTGGTCGTAAGCCGGGTCGACCGGGCCGGGGTCGCCAATCTTGACCGCCCCGGGTGTCCGTTTCGTCGCGGGCAAGCGAGCGAAGTCGCGTAGGGCATCGCGGAGAACCTCCCGCATCACCACAGGGTGCCCGCCTGCGTTTTTGTACCCCAGCGGAGTGCCATCCGCAGCGAACAGGTAGATCCCCTGCCGACTGGAATCGCCGGCCCCGGTCTTGCCCAGCGAATCGGCGACAGCGCGGAAGAACTTGCCCTCGGCGTCCTGTCGGCGGCGCTGATACCAGTCGTCGCCCGCGACCGGGATGAAATCGACGGTCGCCATGCGGATAATTTCGGGATCGGCGAAGGCGGACACACGGCCCACCACGACGTTGTTTCACCCACACCCGAGCGGATGCCCATCCATCTCCCAGAGCAGCAGAGGCTTTCCGGCCGCAGCGGCCTTGATCCGGGCAGCCCAGAGATCGGTCTCCCACGGGATGGTGGCAAAGGGGTCTTCGTTCTCACCCGGCCGGACGACCTTGCGAACCTGGGCCACATCCTCCCCGGAGAGGGGCGGGGCAGCGGAGGACTCGGTCGGCCGGGTCAGGGTAACGGCAGCGACGACAAGCGAAAGGGTTGCCGTTCCGCGAAGGAGGTATCGCCGCATGGATCGAGTCTCCCGGTGGGCGCGAGGGTGGGCAAGAGGATTCTACCACGCACGACCGAGATGGGTATGAGATGTGACAGTGACCAAGTGCTCAGGCCATCAACCAATCCACCGCAACCCTCCAACCCGGCACTGCCGGCTCCGCGTCCGCCATCATTGAGGCACCGAACATGGTCGGGGTTGCCTCACCTGCCCGGTATCGCCACACCACCCCAGCCTCGGTGTCCACATCCCAGACCACCACCGTTCCGGCCTCGAAATACTCCGTGCGTTTTGCCGCCATAGCCGCCTCAGCAGCCAGCCCGCTGTCCCCCTCGCTCCGCACCTCTGCCGCGAAGTCCGGCGGCCCCTCGACGAACCGCATCGAGTCGGCTGGTACCGGGCCGGTGTAGTACGCTGCATCCGGCGAGAATGACTCTCGCCCAGTGGACAACGCGGGGACCGCAAACCCCATGTTGTCAGTGTAAGCCACGCCCTTACCAGCCGCGTCGGCGTAGTCGGCGAGGCGTCGGAAGATGCGGCCTGCAACGACGTTCGGGCGGTGCCCAGTGGGCATGAGAGGGATCACCCGGCCGCCGACGAGTTCGGCCTTTCCGCCTTCCCGCGCCAGGTCGGCGAGTGTCGCGCGGGGGACCGTGACCACTTGACTCATGGAGGACTCCAGGGCGTGACCAGCCCCTCTATCCTACTGATGAGTCACACAGCCGGGCAACACCGTACCAAGACCACCCGCGATCACCTCACCGAAGCGACCCAGCCTCTCACCCCCGCGAAATCCCGGCCGCTCGCATCAGGGCATCAGTCGCACCATACGCCTCGGTGACCCAGTCGACGATCTTGTCAGGCTCAGGCGAATACTCCAACTCAATGCTGATGCTCCCATCGATCCCAAGTGTTGCGATTTCGGTCAGGTAGGGGCCGAACGCCACCACCCCCCGACCCGGTGGAAGGTCGCCGTGAACCTTCCCATCGCAATCACTGATGTGAACGTGAATCGCCTTCCCCTTCAACGCTCGCAACTCCTCCGGCTTGGTCCCCGCGAGCAGGAGATGGCTGATATCGATGTTCGCTCGCACCGCCGGGTGGTTCGTATCATCGATAAAGCGGACCATGTTCGGGACACTATTGAGTAGCGAGAGCCGGAACGGCTCCAGTTCCAGGGCGATCTGAAGCCCGAGTCCGGCAGCGTGATTGCCGAGCGTTCTGAGATGCTTCACCCCGGTCGCCCACTGCTCCGCGGGCGGGATCACTTGCCTCTCCCAGATGTACTCCCCAAGCACCAGGAGGAGGTTCTTCGCCCCCAACTCGTAAGCGAAATCCAGATAGGCCCGGCAGCGGTCGAGGTGGAACCGTTGGACCGACGGGTTGAAGTCGATCAATCCGGATGCCACACATGCCACGCTGATGACCGGTAACCCCGCGGCCAGGCACTCGGTCCGGATGAGGGTACGTTCCCGGATATCGATATCGAGCGGGTCGGCGAAGATATCGATGGAGTCGAACCCGATCGCCCTGGTCTGGCGGATGCCGTAGGCTGTACCCTTGCCCGCCTGAACCCAGGCGGAGTTGATCAGACCGAGTTTCATTGGGTCACCGGGAGAGGGGTTCCGAGGTCCAGGGTCGATAGTATCAACCCTTGAGCTTCGCGGCGAACCCCTTGCGAGCCTTGGCGACCTTCTCGTTGACGACCAACTGGCAATACGGTTGGGTCGGGTTGTTCCGGAAGTACCCCTGGTGATACGCCTCCGCTTTCCAGAATGTGACTGCTGGCACCACCTGCGTCACAATCGGGTTGGACCAGACCTGTTGGGCGGTCAACTCGGCGATCACGGCCGCAGTGGTCGCCTGCTGTTCGGGCGTGTGGGTGAAGACGACCGACCGGTACTGGGTGCCGACATCGTGCCCCTGGCGGTTGAGCGTCGTCGGATCGTGGACCGCAAAAAACACCTCCAACAACTCGCGGTACGAGATGACGGTGGGATCGAAGGTGATTTGCACCACCTCCGCATGTCCGGTTGTGCCGGAACAGACGGCCTTGTAGCCAGGGTTCGGGACGCTACCACCCGCATATCCGGACTCGACGCGTTCAACCCCGCGGAGTTGCTCGAAAACTGCCTCCAGACACCAGAAGCAGCCACCGCCCAGTGTAGCCACCTCAAAGCCCTTGTTGTCAAGCATTTCAGCACTCATCGGACATCTCCTCGGGGTAGAACGCAGTGAATCCCGTTCCTGAATTTTACCCTGATCGTCGCGGTGACGCATGGTCCGTAAGCCGACTGTCTGGTTCCGAAAGCAGACCGGGTGGTACTACACCACTCTGAATGGTAAGAGATCCGCCTCTCCCAGGAGAAGAAAGAGGCGGAAAAAGCGTTCCACGCCCTCCTCGCCCAGGCCGGACCGGAACCCGCGCCGGCCGCCCGGATCACCTTCCGAAAACTTGCCGACCTCTCCCTCGCCTCCACCAAGGAAGCCAAGAGCGAGAAGACTTTCACGCATCATCGCTACTTTCTCAAGCCGTTCACCGGCCGCGTGAAGGCCAAAGCGGTCATCGACCTGACACCGGGCGATGTGACTCAGTGGTTGTTGGCCAACAAGGTGAGCAAGTCGCCGGCCAACGTCCTTCGCTCCTGACCAACGAGTGGCGCAACCCTGCCCAAGACTCCACGAGTTGACCCGGACGGCGAAAATCTCCGGCTGGTGGGACGACAAGCTGAGTCTGGATCAGGTGGAAAAATTCAGTATGTGATGCCGTGTCGGCTTCGACCGAGCGGTTCCCGTTGACGTGGTCCCATGACGTTCGCCTGCTGTCGGTCGAGAACGCCTATGACTGCCCCTTCTCCGAGGCTGAAGCGATCCGCGGTAGGTGGTCGAGCCGCCAGATTAACTCGATGTTCCACGAGCGGACCACGTTGTCCTGGAACAAGGCTGCGATGCTCACCAAGGGGCAACTGAAAACGCTGGGAATGACATCCAGGGCGGCATCCTGAAATAATACCGCCCGGGTCAAGGAGGCTGGGCGTCAGGGCGACCTCAGACTCAACCCGGGCGGTGTCCCGAGGACGAAGACGGGACCGGTTCACGAGGAATCAGAACATCCCGGCCGATGGGCACGGCCAGGGAAACCGCTGGGCGAATAGGGCGTGCGGTTGATGCGATGTCGAGTGGGTTAGCAGAATCTGGACCGAACTTTGGTATTTTCTGGAAATGCAAGGCAAGTCACTGGTAGGTAGGCTCTTGCGCTTTTCCCTGGCGATGTTCCGTTCGTTTGCTGCCCGGGGTTTCCCTGTCGGAGAACCCGACAACTGTCGTGGTGGTCGTCGGAAATTTCGGCCCATCCCGTTCGCTTCGTTGTGTAGCGCAGCTAGAAATTCGATGAGACTGGCCGTAGTTCCCTGACTGATTGGGCGACAGTCAGGAAGGTCGACGGCCGGTCTCTTTATGCTCTGCCAGCAAGTGTCGCGAACATCCGTCTACGATTTCTGGGCTCTGAGTTTCTTGAAGACCTCGAAGTCGACCTCGCACAGGCCGTACTCGGCTGCTTCCGCGCCCACCGCGGTGAGTCGGTAGGTCGCCTCGAACGGGTCGGCCTTCGCCTGCACGACCTCCAGAAGCCCCATATCGACCAACTTCGTCAAAAATGACCCATCCTTGGTTTCGCGGGACTGCACGACTCGAAGTTTGGTCCCTACGACTGGCTTGCTCTTGCCTCGGGCGACCGCCCGAAGAATTTGCCAGTCGGTATGTCGCACGGGTACTTGCATAAATAAAACCTCAGAATCGGAGAGCAGAAAGCGTCGCAGGTTCATTATTCTAAACAAGTACCAGATTCGCAATAGCTGTATCAGCCCTGATTGGCATGAGTTGGCGGCCCTCGTTGTACATACTCCACCTCTCCTCCCTTGCCGACAGTTTCTGGCTTATTCAAGACATGAGTGAAGCGATCTCCCGAATCGCCTCCACAGGCACCAGCGCCGTCCACCCTAGATGAACGATCCCGGCCCCCCTCAAAACAGCGTCCACTGCCCTGCAATCCCGCTTTCTAACGACACCTTGGTCGTGTTCGAGCGACCTGATTGACGCTGCCGAGATCTCCCCAATTGTCACCCTGGCTAAAAAACCGTTTTCCCAATGCAGAACATTCGCCCCGGCGGACAATCTGGGGTGAAGGAGGCGATCCGGTGCAACGATCCCGATGGCCTAGCGTGGTCCGGCAACTGCTCTCGCAAGTACCGGATGGGGAGTTGCTGGATCGCTACGTACTCCAGCACGACGATGACGCCTTCGCGCAGTTAGTTGCACGGTACAGCCGTCTTGTTTGGGGGCAATGCCGAAATTTACTTCCTGACGATGCCGATGCGGACGATGCCTTCCAGGCAACCTTCCTCACGCTGGCGCGTTCGGCGAAGTCGATCCGGGCGGGTTCCCCACTAGGGCCTTGGTTACACGGCGTGGCCTACCGTGTCTGCCAGAATGCCCGCCGCGTGAATGGCCGCAGGGCGAGGCGTGAGAAAGCGTCCGCCCAGTTCGAGGCGGATCGGCCCGTCGCCGATTCGACCTGGGAAGAGGCATTTACGGCCGTTTCGGAGGAAGTGCAGAAACTCCCCGAGTCACAGCGCACAGCCTTTGTGCTCTGCTGTCTTGAGGGGCGTGCGACCACCGAAGCGGCGGCTTTGCTGGGGCTAAAACTCGGTACCTTCTCCGCACGGCTAACTCGGGCCAAGCAGGCTTTGTTGGATCGCCTGGCCAAACGGGGCTTCGGTGCCGGTCTCCTCGCGCTTGGCGGGGTCACCGGGAGCGTTGCCGTCGCTCCTGCCTCGCTCATTGAAAGGACGCTTTTGTTGGTTCCTTCCGGGGCCACGATTCCCAGTTCCATTCAAACCCTCATGCAAGGAGTGACTAGTATCATGATGATCCGTTTCAAGCTGCTGGCCGTCGGGGTGTTCGTCGCTATCGGCCTGAGTCTCGGCAGCGGCTGGTACAGCTCGGCAACGGCACAACCGGGGCCGGAAGAACCGCCAGCAAACAAAATTGAACCGCCAAAGAACGGCTCGAAGGTCGAGAAACTCAAGGCTGAACTGGAGAAACTCAAGGCCGAACTCGCCGCGGCAGAAGAGGAAGAACGAAGACTCCTAGAGAGGCAAATCCGCGCGCGTGCGCTGGAGCTAGAATATCGTCGCATGCTTGTCAACACAGCCAAGTACGAGTACGAACCGCTACCCAAAGGCGGGCTGACGACCAGGGCATTCGAGGCAAAGCTCGACGAACGTGAGAAGGCTGGCTGGAGCTTCCTCGGACAGGTATCGCTCAACAGCGGCAACCAAGAAATGGTGCCAACGCTGGTCTTCCGCAAGCCGGGACCGCGGACCGTCATCAAGGGAGGGAGCGGCTCAGGAGGCACTCCCTTCGGCAAAGATCCCAAAAAGCCAGAACCCGCACCCGAAAAGAAGTAGACCCTACCCGAACCAGGCGCGACAACACATCCGTAGCCCGTCCGGATCTGCCCGGTTAGCGCCTGCGGTAGGGCGTGTTTTCCGCACGACGTTAACCTGAGCGAAGAAGGCCACACCCTCTCGGGCGTGGCCTTTCGCGTTTGCGGGTCATAGCGGAACTTACCCGACCGATATCAGGGTTCGAGGAATCCGCCAAGGGTCGAGACAGACTCACCCTCCACTCGTGGCCCGACGCCCACTCTCCGCTGCGGTCGCAGAATATCATTTCGAGACTCATGCGGCGATGTCTCGATGGGGATACTGCTGCACAATGCGGATCTCCGGCACCAGCACGATCTCTCTCCCATCCGTCCGCGCTTCCTCGCGTGCCAAATGACGACACATGAAGTTGTTGACATGATTGCAATTCAACACGTCAACACATTATCCAGTCAACGTGTTAAGCTGTCGGCCAACAGGATAGCTTGTAAACCTGTTGACCGACAGGCTGACAGTCAGGCCGACTGGCCATCACACCATCCGGTTATCATGACGGACGACAAGCCTGACAAAAGACTTGCCAACGTGCCGGTTTGTATTGTAACGTCCGGTTCATGATTATTGTCATCGTAAACTTGAAGGGCGGGGTCGGCAAAAGTACCCTGGACCAGCCGGGCGCTTTTGCTGCGCGCCCATTTGGCCCTGGTGCCATGCAAAGCCAGCATGCTGGAGGTGCGGGCGCTCAAGCAGGCGACAGTTGTTCTGCGGCAGGCTCACGAGATTCGCCGCGGCGAGCCACAGGCGGTGATCGTGCTCAGCATGGTGGGGAAGGCCTACCGACTGACACAGGACATGAAGGACGCCGCCCAAGCCCTGCAAGTGCCGTAGGCCAAGACCGCGTTGACGCTCAGACAAATCTACGCCGACGCGCCCGGACGGGGTGCCGTCGGGTGGCAGCTTGGTGCTGGGGGAAGGGAAGTCGCTCGTGAAGTGCAGAGGCTGTTCCGGGAACTGTTGCCCGATGCCCGAAGGGGCCAGACTTCGGTGAAAGTGCGGGCGAAGCCGGCTGGACAGGAGAAGCCCAAGAAAATCACAGCCACCTGGGGGAGGGACGATGGCCGAGCGCAGATCACTACTGGAAGGACTGGATACGATCGAACCGGGCGACAGGACGGTTGAGGATCAATTCGTCTACGGAAAGAAAGCCCGGTGGCAGACACCTGCCGGTCCGCCGACTGCGAAATTCACACCCCTGACCGCAGCAAAGCCGCAGGCAACCCTGGTCGTCGAGTCTCCCGCGCCTGAAACCGAAATCTCATTCTAGCAGACGTCCCCAAAGGTGCCATCTATGGCCGCGTAACCTTTGGTTTGCCTGCTGGGCTACTCACCAACGGAATCCCTATCTCCGAAGCTCACAGCGCGGATACAGGAAATCCTGCCGCTCCCCCGATTGAGGGCGATTCGCAGCTATTCGGCCAACCGCCCTATAGCCCTCCGATCACGTTTTTCAGGGCATCGATCAACCGATCGATATCGGCTGGGATTGTGAACGGCCCAGGGCTGATCCGGACCAACCCTTCGGGCACGGTCCCGAGAGACCGATGGATGTACGGAGCGCAGTGCAGCCCCGCGCGCACGGCGATGTCGAAGGAGGTGTCCAGAATCCCCCCAAGGTCCGGGGTCGAGATCAATTCGCAGCCAAAACTCACGGTCCCCACTCGCCGCCCGGGGTCACTGTGTCCGTACACCCTGAACTCGGGCAACTCCGCGAGAGCCAGTCGAAATCGATCACACAACTCGATCTCATGTCGGCGGATCTCGTTCACTCCGCGGGATTCCACGAAATCCAGACCGGCCACCAGCCCCGCGATCCCGAGGACGTTCGGGGTTCCGCCCTCCAGGGCGTGCGGGAAGTCGGTCGGCTGGGTGCGGGTCAGTGAATCCCCTCCCGTGCCCCCTTCCCGCCACGGCCGAACCACGGCCCGAGGGCCGACGTAAAGCGCACCTGTTCCGGTCGGCCCCAGAAGCGATTTATGGCCGGGAATGGCGAGCAAGTCGATGCACAACGCCTGCACATCAATCGGCACCACCCCGGCAGTCTGGGCTGCATCCACCAGAAACAGGAGATCATGCTCCCTGGCGATCCGGCCGACATCTCCCACCGGTTGCACGGTGCCCAGGACGTTGCTGGCGTGTGTGAGGGCGATGAGCCGGGTCTTCGAGGTGATGGCGCCCTGGATGTCGGCCGGGTCGATCGTCCCGCCTGCGTCCGAGGGGATGCGGGTGAGAGTGATCCGCCCTACCTCGACCAGTGCTTCCAGGGGGCGAGATACGCTATTGTGTTCGAGGTCGGTGGTGATGACATGGTCGCCCGCATCCAGAACGCCCTTGAACGCCATGTTCAGGGCGTCAGTTGCATTCAGCGTGAACACAAACCGGTTCGGATCGCGGCCGTTGAAGAACCGGTTGAGTCGGTGCCGGGCATCGGCGACAGCATGTTCGGCGGCCTGGGCCATTCGGTGCCCGGACCGGCCGGGGTTGGCCAGGGTGTGCCGGGCGAACCAGTCGAGCGCAGCGTATACGCCCTCCGGCTTGGGAAAACTGGTAGCTGCGTTGTCGAGATACGTGGTCATAAGGCAGTTGGTGAGAGAAAATCGACCATTGGGATCGGGTGCCACGGGCGGCTAGTCCGCCCGTGAAGGCCTCACACNNTCGTGGTAGCTCATTTCCTGGCATCTGCCTAAGGTGTCGTCCCACCAGGCGGTTTGTCGGGAAACCGACCCGGCGGGCGACGGGCAGGTCAGAACCACTGCTGCTGGCCAATTTGATGGGTCTTGATGAACACCGATTACAGGAACCCATTGAGGCTGTCGCATCTCTAAAACGACGATTGGACGTAGACACGGAACTACGAGGCTCCCGCCGAGCTGTATCACCCCCACACTCGGCAGGAGCGTCGTCCTCCCGTTAGACCGATGCTTGCACCTGGAATGAGACGAGACCGCCTCAGCGGCTTCCCATTTCAGGGAAGCAACTCGTTCACTTCTAGCGATCCCACCTCCACGCCGCCCACCACAATTGGGACGGTCTGACCCGGAGCATCGTTCGTTTGTTGCCGATAACCCGGGTTTTTCCCAGCCCTGGGGTGAGTATAGACCTCGACCCGATGGACGGTCAGGTTGACGATCCAGTACACGGGGAGCCTGGCTCTTGCGTACGGCGGTAACTTCAGCCTCTGATCGTCGTCGAGCGATGTGTCCGAGACCTCGACCACAAGAGCGATGTCCTTCTCCGACGGATGGCGTTCGGAATACCGCTGTTTCGGGGCCAGAACCACCACCACATCAGGCTCGGGAGCCTTGTGTCCCGGAAGACGAATGGGAAGCTGAGACCGGGTCGTCCAACCGTCCGGCAGGAGTCGCAGGATGGCCTCATTGGCAACATCGACCGCAGTGGCGTGGCGGGGGTTGTGTGGCATCTTGTCCACCAGCCAGCCATCCACCAGTTCGGCCCGATCGGCGGGGCCGAAAAAGCCAATCTCCACGAGTCTCTCGTAATCCCTGATCGTGAATCGGTGAACGGACTTGGGCGGGCGAGTGGATCTTTCGGCGGCGGTATTGCTGCGCATCCCCTTCCTCCAGGTCGATCCTATCGCCACCAGCCATTCGCCGCCACCCTGGATCTCGGGTTCGTCCAAATCGCCTCCTACCCGCAAGGCCCAGAGACAGTGCGGTCCATGCTCATATGACATGGAGGGATGGTTGGACCACGGGTCGAGCAGGCCACACGGATCAAATCGCAGGCAATCGCTTCTGGCAAGATCAGTCCTCAGGTTCAGGCCGCCGGAAGCGCGGGGCTGGTACGACAGGCATGGACGGCTTCGGGGGAGGTGCTGGTGCGATGCGAGGGGGTGGTTCACTGCGGAGGGCGTCGTCCAGCTTTCTCAGGGCGTCATCGGTGGTCGTATCCGGCTCCGCTGGCTCGTTGTGCGGCGGTGCAACGTGGTTTGTCACCACGAACGAGTCGAGGAAGCGGCGAACCCGGGTGTTCCCGTCTGTACTCATTCCCACCCCACCCGCAATCAGGATGTACAACCGATTGTTGGCGACCACCATTCGTGCGATCCAGGTTCCTTCGCTGGCGTGAGTGAAGACTACCTCCCGGCCCGGATGGCCGGACACCGTCACCCGCGTGTCACGGACCACCCGGGTTCCGGGAGTGTCCGTCTGGAACCCCCGCACTGCCTCGGTCAGGATGGCCTCATCGGGCTGGAACCGCCGATCGGGCGGATCGATGTCGGTGTAGACGACTGAATATTCCTCGAATCTCCCAAACAGGATGGTTCCTTCAATGTGAACGTTCGGATGTTGCTTTGCCTGGGCCAGTTCGGGCATGTCGGCCCTGGCACGGGCCGGGAGTTCGACCCGGAACCCTCCCACCTCCGAGTGATGCGTGTACCACTTCGGTTGGAGGAGGTGGAACACTCCGCCGCACACGGCGACCGACATCACCACGAAACACGCCAGGGTGGTCAAGATCCAGAAAACCGGTCCGCGACCCTTTCGCGGGGGCGGGGATTGGGGACGACGGCGGCGACGGGGTCGTGGGAGGTCGTCCTCGAACCAGAGCCTCTCCGGCTCGTCTTTCGGACGGATCGGCTCGACAGAAGGCGGGCTAGTCTGCTCATCGGAGCGGGAACCCTCGGGCGGAAGGTTCCACTCCTCGGAGGCACCCGGCACCCGCAGGGTGCTCCGGCAACCACCACATCGGACGACCTTGCCGACAGCCTCATCCCCTGCCTTGAGGGTGCCGCCACAGGTTGGGCACACGAATGCGGTCGCCATCACCTGCTCCAGGGTCTGTTCCGAGTTTCGGGCCTGTCCATTCGATCCGACGCGACACCCCGCTCCGGCTCTCATGGTCCCATATCATGGTGATCGACACTGTACCGGTCGCCGTGTCGAAGTCGGGCAGGTCCAACCCCACCGCTTCAATCAACCGACACCCCCACGATGCGAGCAACGACAACACCCCGCCAGCGCTGGACGTTGAGACGTAGGTGGCTATTCACGCCAGTTCTGGCATCGTATACGGTTCACGTCGCTTCGTCGCCCCCTTTGGCCTCCTGACTGTCAAACAGGGGTCGACCGGAATCAGACCATCCCGGACCGCGGCCGTCGAGATGGAACGGAGATGAGCGAGCGGGGATAATATCTGATATAAGTTCGCCCGATTTTATGTAAGATCGTCTGATACCATGCCGGCAGATTTTCAACGACCCGAGTGTGCACTTGCACCGGCCGAGGGTAATGTGAGGTCTGTGGATTTCGGCCTGGGGGGGAGTACAGCCTGGGCGGAATCGTCGGTGGGCATCAGACGATCCCGAGTGGTAAGAGGGGAGATGTTGGGACTGGTTCCACCCGCAATCACGCGGATCTTCGCTGACAGCTTCGGCCCGTCACCAAAGTGGCGATGAGGTGTATCCTCCAGTTGCACCTGACCCTCTCCCAATTCGTAGCTTCGGGCAGGTGAATCGATCGTTAAGGCGAGCGGCAGAAAAAAGCGTACCCAGTATTGGGACTTGCCCACGCCGGGCCGCCACGGAGGGTGGCCCCCTCCGTGGTGGCCCAGCTGTCCATGATGGGGGGTATTACTCCATGCTGTTTGGCCAAGCTGGCGCGATTCGGGCGGTTGCGTGTTGTGGGATCGGCGTGTGGCTACTGGCCCAGGCACTTTTCGGGGCTGCGGGTTTCCCACTGATCGCCAAGCTGCCGGACAAGGACACCACCGGCTCAACGCAAGACGCCTGAGCCCCAGCCACTGCCAGGGGGCCGGGGCCACATGTCCGAGGTTGCTGGGTTGTGGATCTGCATGACTGGCAAGAAGTCAACGTGCGGGCAGTCGCCCAAGAGGCGAGGGCCTGATTCCTGCCTTGAAACGACGCGGCCCCGGATTGCTCCAGGGTCGCTCGTGCCGACATCGCCCATTTGCCGACGCAAGGATAATCGAGATCATCGAACGAAAGCGGACATAGATCAGGCCAAGAAACGGAAAAAACCAAGCCCGCGGCCTACCTGGCGGAATTCGGAACGCGGAACGCGGAGCGGGGAACGCGGAGCGGGGAACGCGGAGCGGGGAACGCG
>PLDW01000220.1 GCA_003136315.1 Gemmataceae bacterium
CCACCCCTTATGGGACAGTCACTCAGTGGATGGCCGTGATGGGTGCCAACCCGAGCCACTTCAAAGGGAATACCCGGCCAGTGGATAGCGTCTCGTGGGATGATGCGGGGGCGTTTACTACCAAGCTGAAGGGATTGACCGGAAAGCCGATCCGTCTCCCTTCCGAGGCGGAATGGGAGTACGCCTGTCGGGCCAGGACGACGACCGATTACCACACCGGTGACGGCGAGGCAGCATTGAAAACGGCCGGATGGTATTCGGGCAATTCCGGCGGTCAGACGCACTCAGTCGGGGAACGCGCCGCGAATGGGTGGAGACTATGCGACATGCATGCGAACGTATGGGAGTGGTGCCAGGACGAGTATGGACCCTATGTAGGAAGCGATCAAACTGATCCACAAGGACAAACAAATGAACATTATCGCGTCCTGCGTGGGGGTGGCTGGAACGGCACTCCAGACGAATGCCGTGCGGCGTCTCGCTACTGTATGGTGCGTGGCTTCAGTCTCAACTACTACGGTTGCCGCGTTTGTTTCCGCCTGGACTGAGTTGCTACATTCTGTTTGATCAACCGCTTCATCCGGTGGTCATGGGCACTTCTCGAACAGGTCGATGTTCGGCCCTTTCGTGGTATCGTGGATCGCGGCGATGATGTCCTTTCGCCACGCCCCCGCGCCTACCTCGGCCTGCGGGCCGGCCGAGGCGTTGAAGAGGATCGTGTAGTCTACCCCCTCGGGGGTGTGGCCCATGTACGTGGCGATGCCTGCAATCCTCCCGTTCTTGCCGTAACCGAATGTGCCGTCGGACGGCACGATCGTGTCCCAGCCGAGGCCGTTGTGTCACAGGACAAGAATGAGGGAAGTTCGCATGTTACCCTCCTCCAACGGGAGGCTCCCCAGGGCGTTGCCCTGGGCTGAGGGATCTCAGCCTTTCAGGCTGAAAACCCATCGATGTAGAGATTATGGTCTGACCGTCTTCACCCTGAAGGCCGCCCAGGGCGTTGCCCTGGGCTGAGGAATCTCAGCCTTTCAGGCTGAAAACCGATCGATGCAGAGATTATGGCCTGACCGTCTTCACCCTGAAGGGGTGAGATTTCTCAGCCCAGGGCAACGCCCTGGGTGGCATGGGCGACGTCCTGTGGCCGGGGGTTAACGCTCGTCCTCACCAGATTCCTGATGTTCTTTTCCACCTGATACCATGTCCCTCATCTGGATCAATGGCACGCTGGTCGACAAGGCCGACGCCCGGGTGAGCCCATTCGACCACGGGTTCCTGTACGGCGATGGCGTCTGGGAACCGTTTCGGATCTTCCGTGGCCACCTCTTTCGCCTGACCGAACACCTCACCCAACTCTTCGAGGCGGCGGCCGAACTGGGAATCGACATCCCCCTCACGCGGGAGGGTCTCACGGCTGCGATCGAGGCCACGGTGCAGGCGAATCACCGGATCGAAGGGTATGGCCGGGTGATCGTCACCCGCGGTCCTGGCACCATCGGTCCTGACCCCCGCAAGCTTGACCCGCAGGTGTTCATCACTGCCGAGGATTACCAGCCGTTCCCGCTTGAACTCTATGGGCATGGGTTGCATGTCGTGACAGCACCCGTCCGACTTCAGGTAGATCATCCCGCTCGCAACCGACGAACGCTGAATCAACTTCATGTTGTCCTGGCAAAGCAGCATGCCCTGAAGAATGGCTGCCTCGAAGCCGTTCTGCTCGCCACAGACGGCCTCGTTGCCGGCTGCACCGAAGGACAACTCGCTCTGATCGGGGGGGGGAAGGTGCGATGTCCGGGTGGGGGCGATCCGGTGGACGGTGGGCTGGCTGCGGAACTTGCCAGGGAAGAGGGATTACCCGTGGTCGGCGATCCCGTGACAGTCGATGATCTGCTCGCCGCTCAGGAGGTGTTCCTCATTGGCACATCCTGCGGGGTGATCGGAATCGTTCGAATGGATGGGAAGGATATCGGTCCTGGCACCGAGGGGCGATTCACGCGAGCGATCCGCGAGCGGTATCGTGTCCTGACGCGCGGCGAATGAGGAGGCCCTGAAATCGCATACAATAGCGGTGGAAGGAGGTGCGTCATGATCACCATCCGCCGCATCCTGGTCCCGACTGACCTGAGCTCCAATGCAACCCCGGCCGTTCGGTACGGTGCGGAACTGGCCGAGAAGTTCGGGGCCGAACTGGTCCTGCTCTCGGTCGTCAATGATCTCGCCCTGATCATCCCCGACGCAGTCATGCCCACACCGGTCGCGATCCCGGATCTGGACGGCCTCATCGCTGCCGCCAAGACGGGCGTTTCCAACCTGATCGGGGAACTCGGGCTCGGTCGACTGAACCCGAAAATCGAAGTCCGAATCGGCTCACCTGCGACCGAGATCGTCGCCGCCGCTGGGGATCTGAAAGCCGATCTGGTGTGCCTGGGCACCCACGGTCGGGGCGGGCTTGCCCACCTGCTCCTGGGCAGCGTGGCCGAGCAGGTCGTCCGACACGCCCCGTGCCCGGTGCTGACCGTCCGCCCGCCCAAAGCCTGACGGCCACCGCCCAGCGCAGGAGACGTATACTGGTCGTATGGAGCGTCCCGAACTCACACCCGATCTCGCGGCCAAGCGCGACTTGCTGCTGACCATCCTGGCCAACCTGCCTGGCGTTGCCGTCGCATTCAGCGGGGGAATCGACAGCACCGTGGTTGCCAGGGCCGCAACCCTGGCACTTGGCGACAGGGCCGTCGCAGTCACCGCCGACAGCCCAAGCGTCCCGCGTGCGGAACTGGCCACCGCCAGCGAACTGGCCCAGTTGATCGGGATTCGCCACATCGTTGTGCAGACCGCGGAATTCGACAACCCAGACTACCTGAAGAACGACGGCACCCGCTGCTACCATTGCAAGAGTGAGCTGTATTCGCAGGTCGAACGCCTCTTGCCGCAACTCGGAGTGCCAGTGATCGCAAGTGGCGCGAATCTGGACGATCAGGGCGATTACCGACCCGGCCTCGCTGCCGCCGCTGAACATGCGATTCGCCACCCCCTTCAGGAGGCCGGGTTCACCAAGGCGGACGTCCGCGCGGTGGCCCGTCACTGGGGGCTCCCCACCTGGGACAAGCCGGCAGCACCATGTCTGTCGAGCCGACTCGCTCCCGGGTTAGCCGTGACCCCCGAACGCACCCGGCGGGTGGAAGACGCCGAAGCGTTCCTCCGTGGACTCGGGCTCCGCGAGTGCCGGGTTCGGTATCACGAGGGGGATCTGGCCCGGGTCGAAGTGCCGCTGGCGGAGGTAGGGAAGCTGGCCACCGATCCTGTCCGTGGGAATCTCGCCCGCGAGTTTCACCGACTCGGGTTCAAGTTCATCACCCTCGATCTCGACGGCTTCCGGTCCGGAAGCCTGAATGATTTGGTGCCCCTTGAGCTGAAAACACGCTACGCTCCCATCTCCAAAACCCGGGTGTGAGTTGTTAGGTTTGGCCGGTAGTGATCGTCGCTTGGGCCACAAGACTGTTTGGTGGCTGGTCAAGCCTTGTCTTTCTGCGAAGCCGGGCCGCCACGGANNCTCCGTGGCGGCCCGGCTTTGCGGAGCAATCCCGTTCAACGGGATGGAGTTACTTTGTCAGGGGCGAGAGAGATCGACCCCAGGGCGGTTTCCCTCACTGGAGGCTTGAAGACCGCTCGTCGACACCCGAGGGCTTTGACCCTCCTAACTGTCCACCCCCTGTCTCCTCCAGCGGATCGACGATGCCAAGGAAGAACCCCTCCGCGGACCACTCGAAGAACCAGTTCGCCAACGTCTGTTCGAGTTCGCCCGAGTCGTCGCGGCCCACCCCTTCGCAGAGGGCTTCACCGAGTGTTTGCCCGTTCAGGATCGCAGACAACACAGCGTAAGACGGAGCGGATAATTCAAAGTGACGGACGACAAAATCTCTGCGTGTGATTGCCAGTAGCGTTTCGGCGGGCTCCGGAACGAGTGCCTCCTCGCCCCTCCTGACGGCTGCCAGGTAGCGGTGAACGGGATAACGAAAGGCGAGAAGGCGCAAACATGGGGCAGGTATCAGTCGCGAATCTGGAAGGCGATCGTGCGGGATGGCCATGATCGCAGCTTGATCCAGGAGGTGTTCGCCCTCAATTCCTGGCCCGTCGAAGACCTCGTTGAATGCCAGTTCCAGTGTGGCTAAATCGATCATGAAGTCGGCCCAGTCCGGTCCGGGATTGGAGATGTCCAGGGCCGGACGTGTTTCGCGAAGGAACTGAGGGAAACGAGTGCCCAGGTCGAACAGGGTGTAGCTTCGCGATGGGAATTGTTGGAGGTAGCCGGACGCGAACGCATCGAACAACTCGTCCCCCAGAGCATGCTTGAGTACCGGGTACTCCTCCCGCAGGCAGTCGAGGAGGCGGGCGAAGTAAGCGTGCCCGTAGACCGCCAACCGGTCGAGGGCCGGGAGGGCATTGCTCCGGGTGAGGATGCTTCCCTCCTCACCCGGAGCAATATGGATGTGCTGCTGGGCATCCGCCGACGCCACCCCCTGCCACACACCGTCCGTGTGGGTGATCGCAGCCATGAACCAGTTCTGCACCCGGTCGAGGGTCGGTCGGTCGGGGCCGTGGGGAGTCATGGGTTGGCACCAGGGAAAAGGGGAAGGCGGAGCCAGCAGCCTGACGGGTCAGCCTTTCTTTGCCGGAGCCGGACCAAACTTCCGTTTGGCCGCCGTCATCAACTCCTCGAACTTCTTGCGGGCCTTCGGCCAGGTCTTGTCGGATAACGGCACTTCACATGCCCCCTTGCCCTTGCACTCGTTCTCCCCTGGGTGTTCGCCGCAGCCGCCCTGACCACGGCACTCGTTCTGGCCGTTACAGTCGTGAGCCGCGGCCGTTGCACAGTGCCCCTGCCCGGCGCACTCGTTGGTCGTCTTGGCCTTGCCTTTGTTTTTGCAGGTGTTAATCCCCCGGCAAACGTGCGGGTCCGACAACAGTGTCGAGGTGGTGGCTGTCCCGGCAGCGGGGGGGGATTCCTTTTTGGTATCAGCAGCCTTCTCCGCATTCGGGGTCTTGCCCCCGCCGCAACCGGCGGCGAGACCGCCGATGGCGGCCAGAGCAAGGCGAGTCATCTGGCGGCGGGTCATCAACTGGTGAGTCATGGTTGTCCGAATGGTTAGAGGAACGCGATTGAACAGGATCGTCCATCACCCGGGGACACAGCCACCGGGTCGTTGGTCACGACTGACACATTTTCGACCCTCATCCGGTCGACTCGGCTGCTACGAAGCAACTGCTTCCTTGCGGTTGAGGAGCCAGCCGATGACGTAGTCGAGGGAAAACCTGCCCGGTCCGCAGAGAAGCACCATCGTCGCTGTGAACAGATACGCAAACGGCGGCGCTTTGAAGAAAATCGGGGTGTTGGTCCAAAAAGCGGCCCACTGGTCCGAATGGGCGGTCATGTACGCCACCACCATTGTCCCGATGACCGGCAGGGTGGCTACCCGGGAGGCAAGTCCAAGTGCCAGGAACAAGCCACCAAGGAGTTCCGACAGGCCGGCCAGGTAGACGTTCAAATCCGGGAGTGGAATCTCAAGATACCGGAAAAACGTTGCGGCCTCCTCCGGGTTCCTCAGTTTCTCCCATCCGCTAATCATCAGCTTGTAGCCGAAATACAGGCGAAGGACCAGGAAAACCACATCACGGAGCCGATCCAGAAGACGGATCTCGATCTGATACCACCGTCTGGCGGTTTTTATGAGGTGCATGGCAATGGATCCCAGGGTTCGTCTGGTCAGTAAATACCCGCAGGGTGAGCGGCGGCCCCGTCGATCTCGGCCCGGATGAACGACAACGGGGTCGGGACGACGCCATCGGTGGTGACCGGCAGGGCTACAGGTTGACGACGAATCGGGAGATCGCCGGTCATATACTCTTTGGCCTTGAGTACCTCGTCATGCACGACCTGGAAAGGTGGGATCTTGGCGTCCCACTCCAGAAGGGTGGCCACACCGCCAGTCAATTGGTGAGCGAGTCGATACAGATCCCATACGGGATCGACGACCGGTCCATCGTGGGTGTCAACGATATGGGTCCCGCAATTGGTGTGCCCGGCCAGGTGGAACTGGACCACACGGTTGTGTGGGACGTTCCGGATGTACTCGAACGGGTCGAAATCGTGATTCACGGCCGAGACATACACGTTGTTCACGTCGAGGAGAAGTCCACACCCGGTCTGATCCGTCAACCGGCTCAGGAACTCCCACTCGGGCATTGTCGAGGTGGCGAATCCAACGTAGCTGCTCGGATTCTCCAACACCAGTGGGCGTTCGAGGAAATCCTGAACGGTCCGAACCCTGGCAGCCACATGCGCGAGAGTGTCCTCGTCCAGCGGTAGCGGGAGGAGGTCGTGCGTGTTCCTTCCGGCAACACCGGTCCAGCACAGGTGGTCGGACACCCACCGGGCGTTTACCTCCCGGGCGAGATTGCGAAGCTTTCGCAGATAGTCGAGATTCAGTGGGTCCGTGCTTCCGATGGAGAGCGATACTCCGTGCATCACGACAGGGTATCGCTCGGCGATTTGGTTCAGCACGTGCCGCGGCCGCCCGCGGGAATCCATAAAGTTCTCGGAGATGATTTCGAACCAATCGACGACCGGATGTTGGGTCAGGATGTGCGGGAAATGCGTGGTCCGCAAGCCAATTCCAAGCCCAAGATTGGGGTGACCAAGTCGCGAGGGGACCATGAGAACTCCTGTGGAGAACCGGCGGCCCAAGCCGGACCGCCGTGACGAGTCGCTTGAGTGTTTAGTGTTTAGTGTTTAGTGTTTAGTGTTTAGTTTCGGTGTCCCAGGGTTTCGCCGGCAGCCCGGCTCCACCCTGGGCTATTATCCGCCGACCCTTCGGGGCGAAAACACAGAGCAACTGCTCCCCTGACCGTGGGAGATTTCCTTCTGCCGGTCGCCTTGGGAACAGCGCATCAATGAGTGTCAGGTTTACTGACATCGTCGATTCACCCCCCTTCGAAAGGGGAGGAGTAAACAGGTGCTCGACTCTGCCGAGGATCGGGGGCCTGTTCATCCTTTGTACCCCTCTGCTTCTGTCTCCCCCCCTTTCGAAGGGGGGGCAGGGGGGGTAGATTGGCCATTGGAACAGAATTACGACACTTCTTGATGCACCAGTCCTTACGGCTTCGCCGGGGCCTTACCGAACTTTTTGCCGGCCTTGGTCATGGCCGCCTCGAAATGCTTGCGAGCGATTGCCCACGTCTTGTCCGAGAGCGGGACAGCGCAGTCGCCCATCCCCTTGCAGGTGTTCTCGCCCGGCTTCTCCCCACAGCCACCCTCGCCTGCACAGTCGTTCATGCCCTTGCACTTGTGATCCTTGATCGTGGGATAGAACGCCTGGCCAGCGCAGTCGTTCTTCTTTCCCTTGACCTCTTCCTGACACTTGTGGTTCAGCCCGCGGCAGATGTGCGGATCTTGGAGCCACGGAAACCCGTCTTTCTTCGGATCCTTCTTCTTGGCGTCATCAGCCTGGGCGATGTTCACCCCGGCGATCAACCCGCCCACCACGGCCGCGGTCAGTTTTGTGAATTCCCGTCGGCTCAACCCGTTCGGCTCCATGAATCGCTCCCTCCGAACCCGGACCCGCAGACATCGCTATTCACACAGATCGGTTGCCGGCCGGTGTCGCAGGTCCGGGCGGTCAGGTCGGATGACCGGCAATACTTGGAATGTTATCAGTGATCGCTAATGGTCGGACAACGGCAAGGTAAGATTTCGGTAAAGATCGGGTTCACCGGGAAGCGAAAACCAGATTCGGGTCTCGCCATTCGCACTCGCTGCACCCACCCGGCCGCCGTGCGCCTCGACCAATTCCTTCACAATCGCCAGTCCGATCCCGATCCCGCCGCTGCCGACGGAGCGGGACTGTTCGGTTCGGAAGAACCGCTCGAAGAGAAAGGGGAGATCCTCGGGCGGAATGTCCTCCCCATCGTTGGCCACCGTCACGAGGCAGCCTCCGGCTTCCTGCTCGATGGCGACCCGGATCGTGCCCTCCGGAGACGAGTGCTGGAGGGCGTTTTCGAGCAGGTTGGCGAAGATTTGAGTGAGTTTCTCCTGATCAGCTTGAACCGGCCGCACTCCAGGGTCAAACACGGTCTGCACGACTACCGAAATCGCCTCAAGCCGGACCCGGAAGAGAGCGATTGTATTCTGGGCCGACACTCGCAGATCGATCAGCTCGGTCTTCAGAGTCTGGCGGGCCGCGTCGGCCTGGGCCAAATTCAGCAGATCCTCGGACAGTGCAATCAGTCGCATCACCTCATCCTGAAGGGACCGAAACGTGGCTGTGGTCGGAGGCAGGACGCCATCAGTCAGCGCTTCAAGATACCCGCGGACGTTGGTGAGTGGAGTGCGAAGCTCGTGCGCCAAATTGAGCACAGTGGTCCGTCGGACGACCTGCAGTTGTTGGAGCCGATCGGCCATTTCGTTAAACGCAGCCGCCAGCCCGGCCAAGTCCCCGCTCCCACCCTCTTCGGCCCGTACTCCGTGGTCCCCGCCTGCGAATGCTCGCGCAACCGCAGCCATTTGCCGGAGTGGGCGGAGCACAGTCCGGGTCGCCACCGATCCGACCAGCCCAGTCACCGCCACTGCGACCAGAGTCGCCCAGACGAAATAGCGGCGGACTGCGTCAAGAAACATCCGGTGGGCGTCAGCCGGGGAGATGTGGTATTCGTCCATCAACTGGGCAAAGTACTCCGCAGCAAAGTACTCAAGGGCGGCCCAGGTGATGGATACAACCAGGACAATGATCAGGACGTTAACGCCAAGCAGTTTCCAGATAAGTGAGATTCGCATGGGGCACCGGAGTCAGCAAACGGCCGGCTCGGCCAACTGGTAACCCATCCCACGGACGGTCAGAATGACGGAAGGCCGGCTCGGGTCGTCCCCGATTTTCTGCCGGAGTTTTCCAACATGAACGTCCACGACTCGATCAACCACCGACTCACCATCGGGGTACAGGGCGGTCAACAATTCGGTCCGCTCGAAGACACGCCCCGGGTACGACATGAGGGTTTTGAGAAGGCAGTATTCCGATGGGGTGAGGGCCAACCGTCGACCATCGAGAGTTGCCACTCGCTTCTCCAGGTCGAGGATCAACCCACCGTGCGTGAGGCGGGTCCGGATCGCGGACGGTTGTGGGCGTGCTCGGCGGAGAATGGCCTTGACCCGAGCGACCAGTTCGCGAGGGCTGAATGGCTTCATCACATAGTCATCGGCACCGAGCGTGAACCCGAGCACCCGGTCGAGTTCCTCCTGGCGGGCGCTAAGGATCAGGATCGGGACGTCCGAGTCCCTCCGCAACGCCTGGCAGACCTCCCACCCATCCGCCCCGGGAAGCATAAGATCCAGAATGACTAACAACGGAGCCTCACGCCGGGCCAGGGCCAGTGCCTGTCGGCCGTCCCCCGAGAGTTGTGTGCGAAACCCCTCCCGTTCCAGGTAAGTTGCGACGAGCGTACCGGTCTTCTGGTCGTCTTCAGCGATCAGCACAGGGCCTGTCCGTGGAACCCACTCCATCCTGTCCCTCCGCCATCTGATCTCAGAAGGTGTGGCCATCAAGTTGTCATACTGGGGTTAGTCGTGCCGACGACGAGAACCTTACAGTGGGATGCGTTTCTGGTGGGGCGTCGAGGTCGGACCCGATTTGACTTTCCACAGCTCAATTATCAATAAGGCGGTGGGCAGGAGAAAGGATACCCGATTAGGGCGAGCGGCGCGGCGTCAGCCCGCCGGTGCTTGACCTCAAGCGTCTGCGAACCTTCAGTTCAACCGGCGGCCTTACGGCTCGCCGCNNCTCACGGGTATATTAGCTCCTGCACCCCGCCTAACGACTTACAAATCAATCCGGCGATCATGCTGGGGGGACGGCTGTCGCACCAATCGTATTCGGCACATCATGTGGTGGGGAGACAGAACCCTTTGTGGCTGGGAGATTTACGCATCCATCCAATCTTCGGGAGCGGATTATCCACTGTCAGATATTTTCCCATTAATCCTTGTCGGGTAAGGCGTTGGGAAGTTGAATACCCGCGACCTGAGCGCAGGTTCTCAGCGAGCAGTGAGCTTGAAGGTCACCGGTGAGTGGTCGTCCAAATCCAGCACCATGATTCTCTCCGATACGCTCTTCGTTCTCGATTGTGATTCTGCGGATGGAATGTCACGTAAGCCGCTGTAGTCGCAGGCTTTAGCCTGTGATTTGGTCGGCGTGCGGGGCTCGCAGGCTCCAAGGAGTCATGCCGATTGCTACTGCTACCGCAAAGTTCGTAGGCGAATCTCTCATTTTTCGCGCGGAGTCAACCTCTGCCGGACCGTGGGGGGGATATCGGGTAGAAATTTCTGCCCCAATCCGTTTCCGACTTGACTTCCATAAGATGCGAGCCTGTAAGAATTTGAAGTGGTCAAGATCGGTCGAACGAGTCCCATTGTTAGAAAAAAAAGTTGAACTCCGCCCGGGGCTGAATTAAGTTCGGTCTAGGCCGTTAGAATCCCCCCCTCTGATTTTGACGGCCTGCACCCCGGTTCATGCGCGACGTTTGTTCGGATTACTCGCATTGTGCCGCTTCGTTGTATTTTCCGGATTGCGCACTGTTTGCATTCGGCGCCCGTCCCTTCCCTCCTCCGAGAGATGATGGCTTCGCGCCTTCATCCAGGTGATTGTTTCAGCGGTCGATACGTCCTTGCGGGTTCATCCGGCGGCGAGAAAGCGACTCGTGCCGCCGTGGATGCCCGGAACGGGTCGGACCCATAGGTCGGTCTGTTGGTTGCAAAGGCGTCACCCGCGACCGCTGCCGGAACTCCAAGCTGACAGGATGCTCTTTCATGTCGCGACTCCGCCGTTACCGTCCCGACGTGGTGCAGTCTCCCCTGGAGACGTACCTCCGGGAGATCAACGAGACGGCCTTGCTCACGGCCGACGAGGAGAAGACCCTCGCCCGCCGGATCGAGAGTGGGGACACCGAAGCTCGGGACCAGATGGTCCGGGCCAACCTCCGGTTGGTCGTGAACATCGCCCGTGGGTACACCGGCAAGGGGTTGGCCCTCCAGGATCTGATCGAGGAGGGGAATCTCGGTCTGCTCCGAGCCGTCGAGGGCTTTGATCCGTCGATGAACACCCGTTTCAGCACCTACGCCAGTTACTGGATCAAGCAGAGCATCAAGCGGGCGCTGGTCAACACCGCCAAGACCATCCGCATCCCGGCATATATGGTCGAGTTGCTGGCCAAGTGGCGACGAGCGACGAACAAACTCACCGACGAACTCTCTCGCCCACCCACCCATGAAGAAGTGGCCAAGTACCTTGGTCTGCCGAAGAAGAAGCTGAACATCATCAAGAAGGCGATCCGGGTCTACAACTCGGCCCCGCAGACCGACCAGGGGGGAGAGCAGGGGTGGAGCATTGACGAGATGCTCATGGACTCCCGCTCCAAAACCCCTGACACGGAAATGGTCGAAACCGACGACCTGAAGCACGTGATGGTCCTGCTGGAGAAGATGGACAAGCGGGAGGCGACCGTGCTGCGGATGCGGTTCGGGCTCGATGACGAGGAACCGAAAACGCTCAAGGAAATCGGCGAGTGCCTCGGCCTGACCCGCGAGCGAGTTCGCCAAATCGAGAGCGAGGCGCTCGCCAAACTCAGTGAGAGCCTCAGTGGGGACTGAGACCGGGGCCGGCCGATCGACCTGGAATCATCCGGGGCCTGGGAGTCTCTCCCGTCCACCCTGAGCATCTGAGTGCGGATCTGTGGCTCGTTCTTTCCGGCACGACCCGCGATCTTTTCCCATCTTCCCACCTCTGGTGCCTATCTTTCCCGGACCGCCTCCATTCGCGCAATCGGCCCCGTCGATCCCTCCCCTATCACGGGGAGGGTGCAGCGATGCGGTGGCGATGGCTGACTGTCGGGGCATTCGTGGCGGCGGGGTGTCAGACGCTCCTGATGCCAGCCCCATCGCCGCCGACCGCGGCAATGAGTGGCACTGGACGTTGCCCACCACCAGGAAACCCGCGTGGGGGTCTCCAAACCACGACCACCCTCACAACCTCCGCGCTGTCGGCAAAGGTGGGTGAGGAGCCCGTGGCCAGCCCGACCCGCTCTGCTGCCTCTCCCCCCTCGACGGCGACTGGGAAGGAGCAAGAGGCTTTGGGTCCGCCACCCGAGTCTGAGGACGACCCTCTCACCCTTGCTGCCGAGTCTCTGGGGCGGGGAGACCAGGCAACCGCAGCGATTCACCTGGAGACTTACGTCCGCCAGCACCCGGACCAACTCATGTTCCGGGCACAACTGGCCGAACTCCTCCTGCGGCTGGACCGTCTGGCCGAATCGAAAGCCCAGTTCGAGCGTTTCATCATCGCTGCCCAGGAGGCGACCGGCCCACCGAAAGCTCACCTCATCCACTGCCACACCCGACTGATGGAAATCGCTCAGCGGTCCGACGATGCCTTCGCCGAGGCATTCCACCGCGGTGTTGGGCTCTTACTGCTGGTGAATGGGCCAGACCGAGTTGCGGCGAGTCGTGAGGATGAGCTGCAAGAGGAGATTCTGTGTCAGGCGATCCTGGCGCTGGTTGAAGCGAAGAACCTCCGACCGACTGACCCCCGAACCCATTTTTACCTTGCGCAGGCGTATGCCTGTGGGGGGAACCGGCGGGCGGCCAATGTTGCCCTGGCGACTGCTCGCAACCTCGCAACCCCGGGCGGGCTGACCCCCGCCGAACAGCTTCAACTCGGGCTAGCCGCCGGTGGGAAATAGGCGACACAAGCGCCACCTCGGGCGTTGGACCCTGAACCCAGCCGGAGTCACTCCCGTTTCACCACCAATTCTGCCGCACGGGTCGGGTCGGCGGTGGGGACGACAAACACCCGTACCGGTTCGCCTGGCCGCAGTGCGGACGATGGGATAACTGCCACGTATCCCGTTCCCGCGACAGGCCGATTGAGTAACTGCTCGATGTCCGGTCGACGGAATCGGAGAACCCGACACGAGACCACTGCGTTCCCACAGGCCACGACAACCCGCGTCGTCGGACTGGCAGTTATCCGGGTATCGCCCAGCGCCCAGCCGGTGACCACGAGCGCACCCGGGTCGACCGGGTTCCCGGTGGTCGGATCGATCAGGCCGTACTCGATCAAAAGCGTGGGCGGCACAGCGACAGCCACCTTGATCGAGTCGACCGCCCCGCCGAGGCCATCGCCCGGCCCTGGAATCGGTTCGCCCAACCGAGCCGCGACCGCCGCTTCGGCAGCTGCCTGGTCGGCCGATTCCGCAACTCGTCGTCGGAAGTCGGTCCACCCATTGACCGCCATCACGGTCGCGACCACGACGAGCAGGATTCGCCCGCAGCAATTGCCAAGATTGAGACCGACGGTCAGCCGCACCATATATCCGGCAGCGATCGAAGCCAGGAGCAGGAACGGAACACAGAAGACGATCAGGTTCAGGTGCAGGTGAACACACATGTGATTGACCGCCAGCACCTGCCACGACACGCTCGCGCCCAATCCCAGAATCACTGCCCCGCCAAGTGCCCCAGCCTCCCGCGGCCACCGTCGGCGGGCCAGGGCCGTTGCCAGGGCGAAGACGACGGCTCCCGCAATAACACCCTTGAGCGGGATGTCTTTGCGAACCCGACCAAACCCACCAGCTACACTTACCGCCCTCTGGTCGAAATATTCGAGAAAGCATTTGATCGCGAACGACATCCGCGACTCGCCTTCCCATGTCCCCCCCAGCCGGGCCTCGCCTTCCGGGTTCCCGGTGGTCCGGGTCACCGCCCGATTGCGGATCACCTCGATTCCATCCTGCCCCAAAACCACTCCTTGCTGACCCACATGGAGCGCCATCGCCAGGGCGAACCCCAGCAACCCCACACCGATCAGGACACCGGCCACCCGGACGCGACGAAACATCGACTCGGCCGCCCGATGCTGGTGGAACCACGCTGCGGCAACCGGTGCGAGGATCACGGCGGTGATGTATTCGTACCCACACAGCGATTTTGCTAGCACTGCCAGACCAACCCCTCCCACCACGAGCGCCCGCCGTCTGGGGGTGTTCGCCCAGGGGTAGAAGAACCACACCACCGCGAACGGAGCGAGGAGAAGCCACGGCACCCAATAAAGGGATGTCGCGAACGGCAGAAACACCGGGACGGATGCCAGGATCGTACACGCGACATCCCCCGTGGGCGGGCCAAGCCAGCGGTGGGCAGTCGCAAGGACGGCCCCGACCACACTTGCCGTGAGGAGTGCGAACAGAGCCCCGGCGAGTTCGGCGAACAGAGATGCGGGAGCGCCCGTCAGGCTCTTGGCTGTGGAAAGGCCGATCCCGGTGAGCCCGACCTGCGACGGATACGGCACAAACCCACCGTCCGGGGTTTGGCCCGCGAGCGGATAGAACGGGTGGAGGTCGAGGTGGGCCAGCCGGCAAACGACGAGGTGAGATTCCGACCCGAGGTATCCGATACGGGGTTCCGACCGTGACCAGTAAACTCCGTCCGGAATGCCGAGCAGATTATGGTTCCAACTGGCGAAGAGCAGGAGGCTGTAGACAACGAACCGCACTCCCACCGGGCGGGGAGGTGACCCCTCAGCGGAGAGAGCGGGTGGGGTGGGATTCATAGAGTTCAGTTCGCGGAGGAAATCACCCCGACCCCGGAGGGGTCGTAGCCATTAGCCGGTGGTTGAGCGCAGCGACACCACCGGTTTGCGGCGGTGGGAACAATTCGTGTTTACGTCAGAGTCTCTCTGCCACCGGTGGTAGAGCTGCGCTCNNCGCTGTGACCCCTCCGGGGTCAGGGCCACGCAGAAGGCGACCCCGCTTGGAAACTCGGTATCAAAAGGGGTGAGTCGTTGCACCCGTCATTTCCAGGTGAATGGCGTACTTTGTTCTCGCCAGGGATCGGAACAGCAGGAAACAAATACCCGGGTGTCCGGGAGCGGGTCAATCCGAAGGGTCGCTGTCATTCCGGCAGGTCCGTTTCCGACTCACCCCGCAATCTTGGCAGCAGAACGGCTGGGCCATCCGGTCGAATGAGCGATAAGACTCTGATACAAAACGACTTCCGGATGAACCATCGACCGGGCACGGTTCTTGCTACCCAACATGCGCACTCGGATACCATGCTCCGATAATGTGCCGTTTTCGATGCGTCGCCGGAGAAACCGCGATGGGGCTGAAGCCGATCGGTGACCGGATCATCGTCCGCCGGGAGGCGGCGGAAGGGAAGTCGGCCGGTGGGATTATCCTGCCGGATACGGCCAAGAATAAACCGCAGCGGGGGGAAGTACTCGCTGTCGGCCCAGGTAGGCTCAAGGCGGACGGCACCCGGTCCGCGATGCAACTCAAGGCCGGGGACAATGTGTTGTTCACCTCGTGGGCCGGCGACGAGTTCCAGGACCGCAAGCAAAAAGACGAGATCCTCGTCATGCACGAAGCTGATGTGATGTGCGTGATCGAGTAGAGGCATGATGACGGGGTTAGGGGAGCCGATACCTGCCCCAAACCTGCCAATGCATACATCATTCCCGTATGATTGAAAGTTGCAGACCCTGAGCTTTGAAACAGTTGCTAAACTGCGAGAATGTTTAGAACTTTAAACTACACTCCGACACCCGAGGTAGCAAATGAGCGCCAAGCAGATCGCGTTTGACCAGGAAGCCCGAGAGGCCATGCGGCGGGGGATCTCCAAACTGGCCCGCGCGGTCAAAGTGACGCTCGGGCCGAAGGGCCGCAACGTCATTATCCAAAAGAGCTTCGGCAGCCCGACTGTGACCAAGGACGGGGTGACGGTCGCCAAGGAGATCGAACTCCCGGATCATTACGAGAACATGGGTGCCCGGATGGTCAAGGAGGTCGCCAGCAAGACCTCCGACACCGCTGGCGACGGAACCACCACCGCCACCGTCCTGGCCGAGTCGATCTTCAACGAGGGGTTGAAGGCTGTCGTCGCCGGGACCAACCCCATGCTCATGAAGCGGGGGATGGAGAAGGCGGTCGAAGATATCGTCGGCAAGCTCAAGGAAATGAGCATCCCGGTGAAGGGAAAGGAAGACCTGCGGAACGTCGCGACCGTGGCCGCCAACGGGGACTCGGTGATCGGTGGGATCATCGCCGACGCTATGGACAAGGTCGGCAAGGACGGGGTCATCACCGTCGAAGAAGCCAAGACGATCGAGACCGGCCACGAGTTTGTCGAGGGGATGCAGTTCGACCGCGGCTACCTCTCGCCGTACTTCGTCAACAACTCCGAAACGATGGAGTGCGAGCTGGAGGACGCCTATGTCCTCATCCACGAGAAGAAGATCAGCTCGAACCGCGACCTCGTCCCGCTCCTGGAGAAGGTGCTTCAGCAAGGCAAGCCGCTGTTGATCATCGCCGAGGAAGTTGAGGGCGAGGCCCTGGCTACCCTGGTGGTGAACGTGATCCGGTCGAACGGGGCGTTCAAGGTGTGCGCGGTCAAGGCCCCAGGCTACGGCGACCGGCGTAAGGCGATCCTTCAAGACATCGCCGAACTGACCGGCGGCGAAGCCATCTTCGAGGATCTCGGGGTCAAGCTCGAAACCGTGACCCTGAACCAGCTCGGGACCGCAAAGAAGGTGAAGGTCGACAAGGACAACACCACCGTCATTCAGGGTGGCGGCAAGAAGGAGCGGATCAAAGCCCGGATCGCGAGCATTCAGAAGGAACTGGAGAAGAGCACCAGCGACTACGACAAGGAAAAGCTCTCCGAGCGGGTCGCGAAGCTGTCGGGTGGGGTCGCAAAGATTAACGTGGGTGGGGCGACCGAGAGCGAAGTGAAAGAGAAGAAGATGCGGGTCGAGGACGCGATGCACGCGACCAAGGCCGCGCATCAGGAAGGGATTCTTCCCGGCGGCGGCATCGCTCTCTTGCGGGCCAGCGACGGGCTCAAGGCCACCACCACGCTTACTGACGACGAGCGTGTCGGGTACAACATCATTGTCCGGGCGTGCAAGTCCCCGATCCGGCAGATCGTCGAGAACGCCGGTGCGGATGGAAATGTGGTCGCCAAGGACGTGCTGGCGAACACCGACAAGAACTACGGATTCGATGCCCGGGCGGGTGAGTACTGCAACATGATCTCCAAGGGGATCATCGATCCGACCAAGGTCGTCCGCAGCGCTCTGCAGAACGCGGCGAGCGTTGCCACCCTGCTACTGACCTCCGATGCCCTGATCGCCGAGGAGCAGAAGCCCGAATCGAAGGGTAAGGGCGGCGGTGGCAGCGATGGCGGCGGCTACGACGATATGTACTAGTCGTTGAGAGCTAACAGTTTGCAGTCAACAGTTTGCAGCCACGCAACAATGCAGGGCGGCGTCTTCCATGAAGGAAGACGCCGCCCTGTGGCATTCCAGGAATGTTACAGGGCTCTTTTCACTGGCATTGAATGGAGAGCGACCCCTCCGGACACCGCCGTTAACGACCGGAGGGGTCGGAATGACATGGAGAACTGCTGTCGGGGTGATTGATACCGCAAGCCGGTGGTATCGCTGCGCTCAACCACCGGCTAATCGCTACGACCCCTCCGGGGTCGGTCGGGCCATCGTATTCGCGTCATTGTCACCGCCACCGCCACCGGTGGTATCGCTGCGCTCAACCACCGGCTAATCGCTACGACCCCTCCGGGGTCGGGATGACATGAAGAGTGGCGGGGGTTGGAAACTCGGGATCACAACGACTCACTCGACACAGCAATTCCGGGTCGCCCGTGTCGAGGCCACTGGCTAAATGCCAGATGCTTACCGGCCTGGCTCGTACATGAAGTAATCCCGGGGGCTGCGGACATACGGGTTGTGCGGGAACGCGAGAGTTCCCTGCATCACGGGGGGGTATGCAGGCGGGCCATAACCCCCCGGCCCCGACGGTCCGCAACCATCCTTGTGTTTGCCCCCCTTCCCATCGCAGTCGGCACACCCGCTCTTTTTGACCCGAAATAGATTCCGCAGGCCCGGAAGAAGGCCGTACCGATCCGGGGCCTTCGTCGATGGGGCAGTGGCATATCCCATCAGGGTGTTCGTGTCTGTGACTTCGCCGCCAACCGCTTGGACTGGAGAGCTGAACAGAGTCCCTCCCGGGGGGGCGAAACCGCCCGGGTCCGCGTTCGCCGACCCGCCCGCAGCTACCAACCCGGCCACCGCTGCCAGGGTCATCCATCTCCGTTTCATATCCTCGTCCCTCGCTGGACCCGGCAACGGGATGGTCCCGTCGCCCGGCATGTTGGTCCGGGGGGTTGGGGTATCCGAGCCCCGACCCCGTCCGCAAGGTTAGCATCGGCCGCACACGTACCACGACCCGCGTGATCCGCCGCTGAGGCGGATCGAGATGAGGCCGCGCGGCGGTATTCGCCGCGCACCCGTTGCGTCCGTCACAGGTTCCGAACGATCAGCGCCTCAAGGCGAGGCCATAGACGAGGAGAACACAGCAAAACACGACGATGACCAGGGAGGAAACCGCCCCGGACATGAGCCACCGAGCCGCAAGGTTGTCGCCCCCGCGCAGTGAAGGGATTGCTTCTCGCAAGTGTCGCTCGATTTCCTGGAACAGGTGGAGGTCGTTCGAGACCCAGCGGACGATCACGGTTCGTCCACTCTCGGACCTCTCCAGCTCAAGGAGGGGAACGCCGCTCACCCACAGGTTGCCGCGACGTTCCACCGCCCGCCCCATCTGGTCGAAAATCTCAGCCAGGGTGACCTCGAACTGCCCCGGATCGACATTGTAGATCACCAGGGTCCGCCGCCGGGCCATGAGGGTGAGAACGCAACCACCAACCACAATAATCAGATACGCGGCCGCCGTGAGAGTCCAGGTGAGTTGCTCGTGGCCCCAGGCATCCCGGAGGGCTTCAACATTCCCCCGCATCAAGAACCGGACGTTTGACTGCACAAGCGCCAGGAACAACCCGCCCCCAAACAGAACGAATCCCGCCAGGCCACCAAGCAACGCAGCGAAGTCCCACCCACCACCAAGGATGGTCGGGTGGACCCGTCGGTTCAGGGTCGTCAGCCAGAGCAGGTAAAGGGCGAACGGAGCCAGGGAGAAGACCGCTGCCAGGCAAATGACCAGGATGAAGGAGAACAAGTATTCGGTCCTTTGACGTGGCCGCACCAAGGCCGGTCCAGTTGACGAAAAACGTAGCCTCATCTTAGGTTGCTGCCGTGGTGAGGTCAATTCACGGGACGAGCATCGGCCCTGTGCGCGGGCGTGACCGAACGGCAGGGGCAATTGGACTCGTGGCGGGCTCACCGCCACGCGACGCGACAACGGTGTCACTTCCTCTCGAAAACCACTCTCCCCCCAACGACGGTCAAGTCGACTGGAATCGCCGGGATCGTGGCACGTTCGACCGGGTTGAGGATGTCGCGGGAAAGCACCACCAGATCCGCCAGTTTGCCGGCCGTGATCGATCCCCGGTCGGACTCCTGGCCGGCTGCGAATGCGCTGCCTTGAGTGTACGCCTCGACGGCCTCAACGACTGTAATTCGCTGAAGCGGGAACCACCCGTCCGGGTTCTTCCCATCGAGCGTCCGACGGTTGACCGCAGCGTCAATGCCGAGAATGGGGTCGAGCGGGGCGACCGGCCAGTCCGACCCGAACGCCAGTTTGGCCCCAGAGTCCAGAAGGGAGCGAAAGGCGTAGGAGCTGACACAGCGGGAGCCTCCGATCCGGCCCTCGGCCCACCGGCCATCGTCGATCACATGGTAGGGCTGCATGGATGCAATCACCCCGAGTTGCTTGAACCGTGGGTAGTCCACTGGCCGCAAGTGCTGGGCGTGTTCGATCCGGAATCGGCGGTCCCGCGGGCCGTTCTCCTTCGCCACCTGTTCGTAGAGGTCCAGAAGGACCGCGTTGGCCTCGTCCCCAATCGCATGAACACAGACATTGAGCCCGGCTGCGTCAGCGGCACGGATCATGGCCCGCATCGTCTCCGGACGGGTGACGTACACCCCTACGTTCTCCGGGCTCCCCGCGTAGGGAGCGAACATCTTCGCGGTGCTGCTGCCGAGTGAGCCGTCCATGAAGCCTTTCACACCTCCGATCCGCAGCAAATCGGACCCGAAGTTCGCCTCCACCCCAAGTCCGGCCAGGTCGGAGTGCCGATCGATGGGCCAGCGGAGGTCGATTCGACAGGTGAGTGAACCGTCGCGAACCATCTTCTGGAGCGCCCGAAAGAGCGCCCGGCGGGTCCGGGGAGAACTCCCATCCATGTCCTGAACACTTGTCACCCCCACCCTGGCTGCCAGCGATTGTGCTCCCCGAACGGCTTCGAGAATCTCGGCCTCGTCCGGCTCCGGGACAAGTCGGTCGACGAGCGACATCGCGTTGTCTTTGAGTACCCCGGACGGAGTCTTTCCGTCGGCCAGACGGAACACAACCCCACCAGGCGTATCTTTTGTCGCGGCTGTCACTCCGGCGAGTTTCAGGGCGGTTGTGTTCGCCACGGCCATGTGCCCGTCGTAGCGGCTGATGAAGACGGGGCGGTCTTTCACATAGCGATCGATTGTGGCAGCGGACGGAAGGCTCCCGCCGAATGTCCGGTCGTGGTCCCAGTTGCCGCCGACGATCCAGCGGTCGCGGGGGAGTTTCTGGTCGAACGCGACCAACCGCCGACCGAACTCCGCCTCGTCTTTCGCGTCCTTGAGGTCGACTTCCACCAGCGACCGGCCGCCGCTGAGCCAGTGGACGTGACTGTCGTAGAACCCCGGCACCATCCGACGACCCTTGAGGTCGATCGCCTTGGTATCCGGGCCGACGAGTGATCGGATCTCGACATCGGTGCCGATCTTCAGAATGCGACCCCGCCAGACCGCTACG
This sequence comes from Gemmataceae bacterium, assembly GCA_003136315.1. Taxonomy (GTDB): domain Bacteria; phylum Planctomycetota; class Planctomycetia; order Gemmatales; family Gemmataceae; genus Urbifossiella. The sequence goes on from PLDW01000220.1 coordinate 20,857, forward strand.
GCCTCCGCCTGTGGCCGGGCCGGATCGACGGTCCAGACCTTGCCATTCACCAGAACGAGATCCGCAGCGACTACGGGGTCAGCAGCGAGGCCAAGGGCGAGCGCAAGCCAGAGGGGGGTTGACATGGGAAACGGACTCGCGACGTGGCGAAAGCGGCAGGTGAGGGGGATGAACAAGACATCTGTTCACCCTCCTTCATGGTTATGAATGGGAATAGGAGGTGGTAGGGGAAAGCGCAGGCCGGCAAAGCGGTTGAGAATTCCCCGTGGTCATGAGTCGAGTCGCTCCGAGGTCAGAAGCCAGATATATTGACAACTCAAGAGGTCGGTATGTTAGCAACTAAGGACATATGGCAATTCTTGACCTCGCAGTGCGGAAGTTGGTTTACTTCTCTTTGGCTTGCTTCACCAACTCGGCGACGGCTGCACCGGAGAGCGAGGTTTCAATGGTGATCGTTTTCCCCTTCCCGGTGACAGTGAGGGATCTGGCGATCTCCTCAACTGGCTTTGCCTTAGGCGATGCCACAACCATCAAGTTAATCAGCGACCTGGACTGGTTGCAGAATTTCTCAATTAGTGGCTTGACCTCTTTTGCTGCGTCAACGTCTGTTATGTCCAATATCATCAATAGTTTGATGTCTGAAGCAATCCGGAGCTCAAGGTGATATGCCGTGATTTTAGCCAACAACTTGGCTGTCACTGGGTCGGAAGCAAGCCCCTGAAAGAGTTTGCTGATGCCTGGGTCGTCGAAGCCCGCAAACTCCTTCGTGTTAATGAAGTTAGTCCCCTTCCAGTATAAGGCGGTGGTAGGGCCGACTTGTTTGACGGCATCGACGATCTCCTTCTTGCGGATGACGGGCTCGGCCTTCCGGGTCGCTTGGTCCAGGGCAACAAGTACATCTGGTTTCAGGCCCAAGATAAACCGCTGCTCATCGAGAACTGTCCCGAACAACTCCGTCTTCTCCGTCCCGCTGTCAAATGTCAACTTCATGAATATCCGGTCGGTCTCGCGGACGATCTCACACTGCTTGTTGTTACGAACAAGTTCGACAAATCCAGGTATGAATTTCTTCTCGTTGAACTTTCCGGTCAGAACAATGAGGATATGCGAGAACGTTCTTTCGCCTTGACGAGGTAGTGCGCCCGCGATAATTACAGTCTTCAGGTCTTTGAGCGGGTCGAATCCAGTCGCGGTCAATAACTCCTGAAGCTCAGGACTGCCGGCACTTGCGATGTTGAGAGGTGTGGCGAAGTTTTTCTGAAACAATTCGCTCCGCAGAGTCTTCTCGAAGTTGAAGTAGAGCACTGTATCGGTTTCGGCCGGTAGCAGGGGGAGGACATCTTCATCCGCAGCTGCCGTGGACCCGGCGGTCTGCAGAATCAGGATGAGAGCGAGCCAGATTGGTCGATGCGGCGTGTACATAGTTAGGGTCTCCGTAGATGAGAAATCAACAGGTGTACATGGGGTTCACGGGCGAACGATCAGGTATAGCTCCGAGGATCGCATCAGGGTTTGAAGTATCGCCTTTGGTGATCCAACTCGGTGGGGGTAAAGATCCGGGCAACGCTATCCTCACAGCCTGCAATGAGTCGGTTCCCGTTCCCATCTGTGGCCAGGCACAGTACCCCCCCACCATCGACCTGTATCCGGCGTTGGCTCCGCCCGGTGGCAGGATCCCAGACGTGAAGGGTGGTGTCAGCGCTTGAGCTGACGATGGCACCATTTGGGAGTGGAACGAGATCGGTCACCTCCTTTTCGTGGGCCTTGATTGTGGCAATTGGCTTACCATCGGGCATGCTCCAAACCTGAGCGGTTCCATCCCGGGTACCAGCGATTACGAATCGGCCGTCACGAGTGATCACAACGGCCATCACGTCGTTGCCGGCATCAAGGCGAACACGCAGGGACCGCGAGGCAACATCCCACACCCGCACTCTCCCATCCCACGACCCCGTCACGAGGGTACAGCCGTCGGGAGAAAAGCACACACCAGAAACGCGCTCCTCGTGATCCCCGAGTAATGACAACTCCCTGCCAGAGTCCACGTCCCACACCCTGGCTTTCCGGTCCTTGCAACCCGTTACCAACAGGTTGCCATCGATACTATATGCGATCGCAGTAATGTCCTCAGGGTGGTCGAGGCTTAGCGGCACGACCGAGGATGCGAGATTGTGGAGTGCGACTTTCCGGTCAGTCTCGGTGTAGGCCAATATCGATTTCCGAGGGTGGAAGGCCAATCGCGGTGAATCTCCCGCTGGTAGTCGCATCGGCTGGCCGGTCGTCGAGTCGTATACCGGTTGGCCGGTCGTCGAGTCGTACACCACAACGCTCCGATCGCTGCTGCCACATGCGATCCTCTGGCCATCTGAGGAGAACGCGGCGGTCCGGACAGCGCGGGTCTGTTCCCGGAGGGAACGCATATCGGACCCGAACAGGTCACCACATTCCCAGACGACCGGCTGCCCCTGTTGTGAGCAGGAGATCAGCCGACGACCGTCGCGAGTGATGGCCAGGGTTGTTCCATTCCAGTCGTCGTCCAAGGTGCCAGCGAGTTGCCCACTTCGCACATCCCAGAACTGAAGGAAGCTCTTGAACAACACCCCCTCGCCTCTAGCAAATTGGTCAAAGGCCCACCGCTTGAAGTCCGATGGGTCGCCGACAGTGGCCAGGCTCACCACCCGAGTTCCGTCGAGCGTGAAGACGAGTTGGAGATTGCGAAGGAGCCCGTTTGACCCGGCCACCTCAGTCTTACCGATCCACACAGGTTTCACTCCACCGACATCCCAAAGCCGAATCGTCTTGTCGAGGCTGCCAGTGGCCAGTTGTCGGCTGTCGGGACTGAATGCCAGCGTCGAAACCGACATGCTGTGTCCCAGTAACGTGGCCCTCTCTGCCCCAGTTCTCATATCCCACAAGCGGACGGTAGTGTCGGTACTCCCGGTGGCCAGAACCTTTCCGTCCGGGCTGAATGCCAGCGACGTGATCGGCCCAGCATGGCCTTCCAAGACGCGGACCAACTTGCCAGTCGATGGGTCGGTGAGCACGATCCGGTTATCGGCCCCACCGGCGGCCAGCAATCCTCCGTCGGGGCTGAAGGTCATGGCGGTCGCCATCCGGTTCAGTCCTGGCAGCATACGCACCCGTGCACCAGTCACCGGATCCCAGATGGCGAGCCCTCCGAATCCATGACCGGAGGCAAGCAAGTGAGAATCTGGGCTCACGGCGAGACACCGGACCTGATTAAACGTCTGAATCACATCGCTCCGGAATACGGTTGATGAGGCAGATTGTGGGGGGGCCGTGAAGTTTTGAAGGATAAGGTCAGGAAAGGAAAGAATCGAGATCTCGCCTAGCCCCTCCAAGTCCAGTGTCTTCGTTTCGAGCGAGCCTGCACGGCCGAGGGCCAAGAACTGCCCGTTGGGGCTCAGTACAGCACATGTCGTCGCCTTCGTCTTTGCTGGCTTCTGCCAGCGCAACACGGCCCGCCGGAGGTCACCGGCAACATCCCAGATCCGCACTCTGCCCGTTCCAAGAAGCATCCATGCCGAGGCCGCAACTGCGTTTCCCGAGGGACTGCATGTCAGCGCGACGAGGGGAGTCGACTTCGTGCCCCCCTTCAGTCGAAGCAGTTGCTTCCCAGACGAGTCGAAGAAATGGATACCGTCCTTCGTGGCCGCAGCGAGGACGAGCGGGCCAGAATGATCCACACCAGGGCTGATTCCCGTGAACGGGTTGGATGTCGCCACGAACGATATCGACTTGACTGCAAACGGCAACTCAAGAGGCCCCTTCCAATCCTCGGTGTCCAGGTTCCGGATCCAGACGGAACTCTTCTTGTCGCCCGAGTATACGATGGCCATACTGTAGTGCGACGGGGATACGGTCGCTTCCTCGAATCCCTGGTTAACCGCCTTGATCTTGGTCGTCCCGGTCGTCAGATCGCGGCGGACCAACTTGCCGTCAGCCCCCAGGCTGAGTAACTCCTTGCCGCGAGGAGCGAATAAACGCGGGTATTCTCCCTGGGGCATGAAGAGCCTACTCCGCGACCCTGGGAAGGCGAGGAGCACCACCTTGCCCTCGTGATCTTTGCGTGGTTCTTCCAGAATTTTCAACGCCTTCGGATCCCAGAGGATGATCACTCCAGAGGCGTCCCCGGTGACAACGCTTTTGCTGTCGGGGCTGATGGCAAAGCTCACGATCGGAGCCTTGTGTCCGGGATCGAACGACCGCCCTTTACCGGCCGCATCCCAGACCCAGACCGCAGAGCCATTGTCGGTACTTACCAGGAAGCTAGCGTCCGGGGCAAATCCGACCGACATCACCTGGGACTTGTGGCCCCGGCAGCACAGCTCGCGCTCACCAGTCTTCGCATTGCATACGAGGAAGTGGTCGCCGCATGCCACGGCGAGACGGTCGCCGTTCGGGCTGAAGGCGAGGGCATTGAGGAACTCGCCCGGCTGGTCGAGGATGAGTTTGGCGGAATCGAGCTGCCGACGGGCGAAGGAGTATTCCCAACCACGGAAATCCCAGCGACACGCATCAAGGGTCGCTTCCGCAAGCTCGAAGTCTTGTTCGCGGAGAGCCCGGAATACGGTGTCGATCTGGCCACGGTAGACCTGCCAGTCGCTCCGGAGCCGTTGGTGCCGTTCCTCCTCAAGTGCGGCGGCTTTTTCCTTAAGAGCAGCGGTTTTTTCCTTTAACAAAAGGTTACTCGTCTTGAGTAACCCCTTCCGCTCATCGGCAAGTCGTTCATTCGATTCGGCCCACCCCTTCATCTCGTCTGCGAGCTTTTGGTTCGAGTCAGCCAGGTTCACGGCCTTGTTCTTTTCGCTCGTTACCAGAACGAATGCGATGACCGTAGTCAACATAATCAGTATTGCCGCAACCGCTGCTGTGAAAACAAGTACCCTGTTCCGGCGAACGAATTTATCAACTGAGTACCACAGCGTGGGTGGGCGGACGCTGATCGGCTTTCCGGCTTGCAATTGCTCAAGGTCGTCAGCCAGTTCCTTCGCTGTTGGGTAGCGGTCGATCGGGTTCTTTTCCAGGCATTTTCGGCAAATCAGGTCGAGGTCGATCGGAATTTGGGGGATGATCCTCCGAAGCGGTACGGGATTATCCATTAGCACCTTCGAGAGGACGCCCTCCACTGAGGTGGCATCGAATGGCCGCGCTCCAGTCATAGCTTCGTACAGGATGACCCCCAGAGCCCACACGTCTGCCGGTGGGCCAACGAACTTGGCGCCCCCTCCGGCCTGCTCCGGGGACATGTACGCGGGTGTTCCCATCATGGCCCCAGATTGGGTCAGGTCTACCCCCCCTTCGCGCTTGGCAAGCCCGAAGTCGGCCACCTTTGGCTCACCCTTCTCATCCAGAAGGACGTTCCCCGGTTTCAGATCCCGGTGGATAATCGACTCTAGATGAGCCGCGGCAACCCCCCGGGCGATTTTCTCGACCAGCGAGATGGCATCGCCAAGACTCATCCGGGGGCCTTCTTTCATCTTCGTCGTGAGGGAACCGCCGGAGCAGAATTCCAGAGCCATGTACGGTGAACCAGCGTGTTCACCGATCTCGAAAATTTGCACGACGTTGGGGTGCTTGACCGCAGCCACTGCCGCGGCTTCCGCCAAGAACCGGGCCAGGACAGCTTTCCCGACCCGGCCACCCAGAATCATCTTCAGAGCCACCACCCGACCCAACTGCGTTTGCCGTGCCCGGTAGACGACCCCCATTCCACCGTGGCCAAGTTCTTCCAAAACTTCGTACCCGGGCAGATCATGCGTCGCCCTAACGGTCGGTAACCCGGGAGACCTGGCGGTCTTGTCCGAATCCGCCTCCGGCGGCGGATCACCGTCGTTGGGCTCGGCTTGATCTCGTTGCTGGTCGATTCGTTGGAATTCGGGCCGCAGTTTGTCAGCGTGGACTGGAAATCGGGCGAAATAGGACTCCGCACTCGGACGATCCCCCCATTGCCACCGAACCTCGTATTCGGCGAGGATCAGTTCAAGCGGCCACGTATCGACTGGTCCCAGTTCGGGCAGTTGGGTCGCGTACTCGTGAAGATCACGACCCATCGAGTTCCGCCAGCGGAATTCGAGATCCACCTCGATCAGACGGACGAGCAGCATCCTCCGGGTGGTGGGATCCAGCGGCGGGTTCGACCTTGTGGCCGCGTCCTGAAGAAATGGAGCAACCTCGGGCGGTGGGCTGGTGTGCCACGCATCCTCGAACTCTTCGGCCAACCGGCGAAGGTGCTTGTCGGGAACCATTATCACTCCGCGCCACGGGAATCGGAGCCCTGAGCAGCGAGCTGTCGAAGCCGACGGATGAAGCGGTCGATCACCTCTCTGACGGTCCTGATCGACCGGTGGCATACCGCTGCGATCGATTCGGGAGATGCGTCCGACCAGGGGTCCAGAAAGTGCTCCAAAACCAGACGCTCCTTCTCGGTGAATTCTTCCAGGAGTGTTGCCTCCAACTCCCGCACAGTTGCATCCATCTCGGGTTCGGAAAACTGGGCGTCGACCAGGGCCGCAGTGACCTCCTGTCTCAAGTCCACGTCGTCAGGGGTGATATTCTCCGGATACCGACGACGTAAGTGGGCGAACGCTTTGCGTGACACGATTGTGTTCAGCAACCCTCCAATGCTGAACCGCCTGGGATCGAAAGTCGGTTTCTGGATGGCACTGAAAAAGCTCTTGAAACCATCCTGGAGCACGTCCCGCGAATCGATGGCTGCCCGGTTCCGGGAGCTACTGAGCCTGCGGCGAACAAGGTTCAACATTTCCCCAGCATACCGCTGGTAGAGTTCATCTCCTGCGTCCCGATCTCCAGCGCGAAAGCGGTCAACGAGATCGCTGAGGGTGCTGTCCATGAAACCCCTCGCAGCCGTCACCGGGGTGCGTCATTGCTCATTTTCGATCGATTCAAGGGCGCGCCAAAAAATTTAAACTCGTTCCCACAAAGAGATTACGCTGACGAGGTCGAAAAAATCGGCTTCAAACACCCCGCTCGCGCAATGAACAGTGTGGGAAGGCGATCCGGAGCCTTCCGGTCGATGATAATCGATCGTACCAGACCGGGTGGCGGCGTCAAGCCGCCAAACTGATCATTTTACACAAACGAGGGATTAAGATGAGCAACACGCGATTTCATCGGGAACTCAACTGGGTGACGAGCGCGATCATGGCGATCCTGGTCGTGACGATCTCGTCCGTGCTAGGCGTCGGTCATGCCTCTGCTGCGGACCCGCCGGGGTCCAAGACCGCCGCCCGGATGGTCACCACGAATGGGAAGATGATCCTCGGGTTCGCGTACCCGACGGCCAAAAAGCTGGACAAGATCGAGCTCGACGACACCGATCAATCGAGAGACGGTTCATTTACCCTGACGTACACCGTGGATTACACAGATAAGGACGGTGACGCCGCTTATGTCACGCTCAAGTTCACCTTCGATAAGAGTGGGAAGATGCTCGGTGTCAAGGAGACGAGTCGAAGTTCATTCTGGCCGGCCTTTGGGACGGCGAAACTGGTTCTGGAAGCAACGAAGGAAATCATACGCAATGACGAGAAAGCCCGCAACAGCCCCGATGGGAAAAAACTCCTGGCGATCGATGAGCCAACCGAGTTTCTTGCCGAACTCCTGAACCTGAAAGCTGGCAAGTGAACCTCACGCTCAGCCGATGGGAGGTTAGCCGAGGCGTGAGTGGAAATGTCCCCCGAAGCCTTACCGTACCGCCACGGAGGTCGGCCCCTACATCGGGTATGTAGGGGCCGACCTCCGTGGCGGCACGCCTGTCCCTGACGGGTGGTATTCCTCCTTCTACCAGTCGCCTGACTTGAAATCACCTGGCTTTGCAGCAGCCCGCACTGCCGGAACCGGATCCGTCTCGGCGATATCCGTGAGGGCGGAAACCGCTTCCGAAGTCGAGACTTTGCACCGGACGAGGGCTTTAACAGCCGCGAGTCGAACCTGAGTCTGCGAACACTTCACCCCTCCGGCGATCAGTTCATGCACTGCACCAGGCGCAGACTGCAAATCCTCTGCTCCGAGCTGATCAATCGTACGCACAAGGTCTTCAATTGGAACGAGAGTATGGAGCATCCGGGTGACGCGGGCTGCTGGGCTCTCGCTGCTGGTGGTGGTCGGACGTGGTACGCCGGACAACGCAACGGGAAGGGGTGCAGGTTGCGGCGGCGTTGGTGTTGTCCTTGGGACCACGGGCGTGGGTGGCGCGATGATCATCGCCGAAGCTGCGGGCGGTGGCACCATCATCGTCGCGGCGACCACGGGTTGGGGGGGCAGAATCGGCATCGTTCGAGCTGTCGTCCGCGGAGCGGTCACGGGTTGGGGCGATGAGGTCATCATCGCGACGACAGGTTGGGGCGGCACGATCATCGTTGGAGCCGCTGTCCGCGTCACCGTCGAGCGGTTGGCCGTTTCGAGTAAGCTGGACGCTATGTTTGAGCTTGCTCCGAACGGCGGCGATTTCTCGGTCGGAGTCGCAACGGCAACAACACTCCCGACAGGGGCGCTGTGGACCGCATTCACATTGGAGGTCGAGAACACGAAGCCCGCCGAACGGTCAGGAGCGATGACGGCTGCCGAAGGCACAGGTTCACTCCCGGAGAAGATGCTCAGCAGGCTGGTCGGCCGGGGAGATAAGATCCTGGCGTTGTCAGTCACAACCATGCCGGCAGCTTCGAGATCGAGCGGGATCTGTAAGGCCAGCGATCGACGCGCGTTGGCAAAGATCTCCGCGGTTGGCTGCTTGTCGACTTGCTGGTAGTAGCTGACTGGCTCAACCGGTGGCCGCGAGATACTTGTGGTTCCAGCCGATCCGCCCGATGAGGATCCTTTCTCCGGATCTCTCGCAGGAGGAGCCGGGTCGAGCGGGGGTAACATCAGGCCGGACTTCTTGTTGGTGTCTTTCCGGTCTGGGTAAACCGACTCCGCTTCCCTGTAGCAGGCCAGGCAATGGTGGAGCGAGTTCTGGGCAACACCCCGCACTCGGGGCGATTTCTCGGTAGGGTAGCCATCACAGTCGCTCCCCGAAGCCGCCAGACTCAGGGCCATGATCGTTTTCTTGGTGCACCAGCACCCGCTCCCCAGAACGGTGGCGGCTTTCATCCGGATGCACTCGTTCCGGTCAGCCCTCAGAGCCCCGATCAGGGCGACCTCGGCCTCTGGCCAGGAGTGGTAGTCGACCGCTCCAAGGGAGGAAACCGCCTTCATCCTCTCCTCGGCAGGAGCCATCATTTCCCCGGCCGGGGTCGGGATGGCCGCTCGCTGCCGGTACTCCTGGAGGTCGTTCGGGAGACCCAGCACACTCGCAAGAGTGTTTTGCGTTGGGAGCACTGGCTTCGGGGCGATCCCGACGGGTTGGGGCGAGGGGGGGAGGGGAGCAGTCACCTGGGGGATCACGCCGGGACCGTTTGGGATCGAGAGGCCGATCGGTGATTGGGCAATGGCTGATGAACCAATCCCGGCGGCGGCCAGACCGAAGAGGAATCGCATCGGGTTCATGGGCGGAATCCTTTCCATTGAATGCGGTGTATTCCCCAGCGCCACCAGAACCCGAACTTGGGTTGCCGGGCAGCCCGAGCCTGATGGCCGAACTTGACGCCTGCTGGGAGTTCGTGCCTGCTGGGTGTTCAATCGGCGTGGCAAGATGGGAGTCTTGAGGAAGAACAGGACGTTAACGGTGGTGCCCGGGGAATGGGGTACCCGGGCTGAAACGATAAGGAGTGTCGGGCCAGGCAAAGTGACGGGGTGTTGGGGAGGAAGAAAGTACACTCCCTAGGCCCGTCAAAGGTTCGTGTTAGCGGCCCCCGAGAACCCGGCTACTGACCCACCATCGAACAACTGAGTTTCGTCGATTGGGGCACCGGTCAGGGGGTCCGTGAATGGTTGAGTCTGATAAGCAGAAGGACTCGTAATCAGTTCTGTGAACAGATCATTTGTACTGCTCTGCGCTGTTGGAAACTCTTCGGTTGTACTGATTGGCACCATACTGTTTGGGGGGGGTGCGAAGTTGAACTGGAGAAGTTGCAATGGCTGACCCCGGGCTGAACTGACCAGGATCGGCTGCTGAAAAGAAATATTGGTTTGTGTGACGGAGCTGAGTGTTGCCCCGAAGGCGATGGATCCCACCCCGTTCATGGCCGCCGAACCGAGAAGTTCAAGACCATTCGACTGGATGGGCGACCATGCGAAGAAGCTGGTGAGCAATGACAGACTCTGGCTCCCCAGCGGCGCATCGATCGGTGCACCGAATACCTCGATCTGTGGCCCCCCGCCATAGCCGGGAGCTGTTGCAATATCGTCCAGGGGCTGTCCGGTCATCCCGAGCCTGCCATCGAGATCGCCGGCCGCCACCAGTACCCCGCCCCGGAAGCTTGATCCGTAGGCAAAGAAGTTCTCGATGATCGATCCAGTCTGGGGGTTGAGCACCTCCACCCGGGGTCCGCCACCCGGCCCAGCGCCGACGATCAAATCCGGTTTCCCGGAACCGGTGATGTCCCCAATCGCCAGGTTGACCCCACCTCGGAAGTTCGGATCGATTGCAAAGAAATTGTACAGCGAGGAATTGATTTCGGTCGGGGGGTTGGATTGTAGGTACAATGGAGTCATCGCAGTATACGGGTCCGTGTCACCATTCTGGAAGTCGTACATCTCCACCCGTGGCCCACCCGAATCCCCGGCCCCAACCACCACTTCTGCTTCGGGGAGCCCGGTTGCGGGATTGATGCGTCCGCTCAGATCGCCGACGGCCACGGACAACCCGCCGTAGAAGGTCGGGTTTTCGAATGCGTAGAACTGCGCGAGGAGGGCTCCGGGCGGCAGATTTTCCAGGTTGAGCGTCTGGCCGGTGAGCGCATCGTCGAACAAGACATGGCCGTTGATGATGGTGACGAGCGGTGCGGAATCGGGTCCGTTTGCGATCACCAGATCAGGGTAGCCGTCCCCACTGACATCCCCGAACGCCAGGGTCGGGGCAGAATACGAGTTGGTCGGGCTGATCAGATTCGGGGAGAGAATGAAGGGGTTGGGTGGGAGCGACTGGCCGGTGATAACGCTAGGAAAAGTCACATTCCCGTCCTGCTCCGCTTTGAGCCTGATCTCGTACTCTTGCGGCCCGACCTGAACAAGTGCGGCCTGATACCCGAAATTGCCCAGCGTCTCGATCTCCTGGAAGGTCAATCTGCCCGTTGTCCCATCCTGGAAGGTAAAGATGTAATACCCGGAGATACTCTGCATATCCATTCCGGTCTCAGTGAAAGTCACACTTGTGATCGGGTCCGTGGGATGTGCGGCATCCCATACGGCGGTATTCGGGAACAGCGAGTCTCCAGGGAACGTGTCCGGGAGCCCTCCATTGACCTGGATGTTCAGGTCGGATTCGAGCAGCGCAACATCGAACTCGTTCGGATCTGGGTTGTTGGTCGGTTCTCCGTTGCTGTCATTAGGGCTTCCGGTGGGGTTACCAAGAGTGAGAAGTCCAGCAGTAACGTTCGCAATAGTAACGTTCTCAGCATCACCAGCGGTCCCAACCGGTACGATCAGGACATCGGCAGTTCCAGCGTTCAACGCTCCTTCTTGAGTAAACGATCCGACGAGATAAATCGTGACGTTGTTATTATTAGTAATTACATTATTTAAATCAACGGACAGTGAATTATTGACGCGTAATGTTATTGCTCCGTTTACATTCGCATCAAACTGAGGTGTTGTATTGTTCGGGTTGTCCAGGGAAAACGTCCCTCCTCCCTGTAACGTGAGGCTGCTAGCAGAGAACATGCTGCCCAAGGTGGTCTCCTGTGTCACCCCGGCCGTTGGATCGAGTATCAGAGTCCCGGCGGTCGTGATCGTTGACTCGATCCCGATCCCACCGTCATTCGCCGTCAAGTCGATGTTCCCGCTGCCGGCGGTGATTGCTCCAGTATTGACAATTTTTCCCTGGTTGGTGATCGACACATTACCGCCCGTCTCACTAATTCCTGTTATCGTGAGCTGTGCTGCGGTATTCACCAAGCTGACATTCCCGCTCATCGTGTTGGTTGCGTTGAACGTCCCAACGGTATTCGCGTTGTTCAGGGTGGTCCCGGTGACCGAACTCGTGGTGAGGGTGCCGGTCGTGCTGAACGTGCCACCCGTCTCGGTGATATTACCTGCCGATGTGACCGTGATATCGCCCGAACCCGTCGACACCGCCGCGTTGACCGTGATGTTGTTGCCGCTGCCGGTACTCGTCAGGCCGATAGTATCCGAGCCTGTGCCAGTCACCGCCGCGTTGAGGGTCAAGCTGCCGCTGGTCGCCTGCAAGTTGATCGCCTGGCCCGTCGTGTTATCCGTGATCGCACCGGATGTCGTCAGGTTGCCGGTGTTGCTCACCATGACGCTGCCGCCCGTCTCTGTGATCCCCGTTACGGTGAGCGTACTGGCCGAGTTGGTCAGGCTGATGTTACCGCTGGTAGTGTTCGTGGCGTTGAAGCTGCCGACGGTGTTGGGGTTGTTCAGGGTGGTCCCGGTGACCGAATTCGTGGTCAAAGTCCCGGTCGTGTTCACAATCGCCATCCCAGACTCACTGATTGACCCGGTGGACATCAGGTTGACGTTGCCGCCACTGGCGGCAGAGACGGTTCCTGAGAGTGCGATCGAACCCGTGTTATTCACCGTGACGCTACCACCGCCCATCTCCGTGATACCCGTCACTGTCAGCGGAGTCGACATGTTGGTCAGGCTGATGTTGCCACTGGTCGTGTTCTTGGCATTAAACGTCCCGACGGTGTTGAGGTTGTTCAGGGTGGTCCCGGTGACCGAATTCGTGGTCAAAGTCCCGGTCGTGCTCACAATCGCCGCCCCGGACTCGCTGATGGCCCCGGTTGACATCAGATTGACATTGCCGCCAGTGTCGGCAGAAACAGTCCCTGAGAGCGTGATCGAACCCGTGTTATTCACCGTGACGCTACCACCGCCCATCTCCGTGATACCCGTCACTGTCAGCGTGCTTGCCGTGTTGGTCAACTGGACGTTACCGCTGGTGGTGTTCGTGGCGTTGAAGCTGCCGACGGTGTTGGCACCGCCCAGTGTTGTGCCCGTGACCGAACTCGTTGTCAGCAATCCCATCGTGCTGAACGTGCCACCCATCTCGGTGATATTGCCTGCCGAGGTGGCTGTGATATTGCCCATCCCAGTCGTCACTGCCGCGTTCACCGCGACGGTGTTGCCACTGCCGGTGCTTGTCAGGCCGATGGTGTCCGTGGTGATCCCGGTCACCGCTGCACCAATGGTCAAGCTGCCACTGGTCGCCGTCAGGCTGATAGCCTTACCCGCCGTGCTATCCATGATCGCTGCGGTACTTGTAGTCAGGTTGCCGGTGTTGCTCACTGTGATGTTGCCGCCCGTCTCCATGATCCCCGTGACCGTCAGCGTACTGGCCGTGTTGACCAGGCTGATGTCGCCGCTGGTGGTGTTCATGGCAGTGAAGCTGCCGACGGTATTGGCCCCGCCTAGTGTTGTACCCGTGACCGAACTGGTCATCAGCAGACCCGTCGTGCCGAACTTGCCACCCATCTCGGTGATATTGCCTGCCGAGGTGACTGTGATATCGCCCATACCGGTCGTCACGGCTGCGTTCACCGCGACGGTGTTGCCACTGCCGGTGCTTGTCAGGCCGATGGTGTCCGTGGTGATCCCGGTCACCGCTGCACCAATGGTCAAGCTGCCACTGGTCGCCGTCAGGCTGATAGCCTTACCCGCCGTGCTATCCATGATCGCTGCGGTACTTGTAGTCAGGTTGCCGGTGTTGCTCACTGTGATGCCGCCGCCGGTCTCCATGATCCCCGTTACTGTCAGCGTGCTCGCCGTGTTGGTCAACTGCACGTTGCCAGTGGTGGTGTTGGTGGCGGTGAAGCTGGTGAGTGTGTTGAGGTTGTTCAGCATCGTACCGGTGGCCGAAACGGTGGTCAGCAACGCCCCGTTGATGAGCCCCGCCCCGGCCTCGTCGATGGCACCTGTGGTGCCAGTCACAGCCACGTTGCCCGTGGTCGAGATCCCGCCAGCGTTGAGCGTGACGTTGCGGCCAGCCATCAAAGTAACCTGACCCGAACCACTGGTCACGCTCGTGTCCAGAATGATGTCGCTGGTCGCACCGGTGGCGGTCAACGTGACAGCGCCTGCCCCGGACGCAGAGATCGGGGCTGTTGACGTGGTGATCGAGCCAGTGTTATTGGTCACACTGACATTGCCGCCGCCTGTCTCGCTGATGCCCGTGACTGTCAGTCCTCCGGCTGTCGAATCTATCAGGCTGATCCCAGTACTGGATGCGTCGGTAGCGTTGAAGCTGGCAACCGTGTTGGGGTCATTCAGGGTGGTCCCGGTGACTGAACTCGTGGTCAGGGTTCCAGCGGTGCTGAGGATGCCCCCGGACTCGGTGACGGTGCCGGTGGCCGTCAGGTTGATGTTGTTGGCTGTTGCCGTTCCTGCCGTGCTGTTGATCGCACCCGCAAAGACCACCAAGTTGGCTGCACCGGTATTCAGTGTGAAGGAACCATTGAGGTTGACCGTGCCGAGCGGAGCTGCGGCCGTCCCAACCGTCAAGCCGGCGGTGAAATCCGGCAGAGCTGCGACCGAGAGAGTGTCGGTTGCACTACCGCGGTTGATGGTCAGCAAGTGGAGCGGGTTCGAGAATGTTGTCGTCTCGAAACTCGTGCCACCGGTGTTGCTGATCTGCGAAATCCCGTTACCAGGGGTTCCATCATCTCCCAGTAACGCGCTCGTACCGCCGCTGGGCAAATTGAAGACCAGATTTGTGATCGTGCTGCCGGTTTCGTCGATGGGGGTCAACCCACCGTAGGTGATCGTGTCGGTCGTCATCCCAGTGCCGGTCGGATCGTAGACAATGGTCCCAGAATTGTCCGGGCCAGTCGTCGTGAAGGTGTTCGTGACCGTGTTGAACGTATTGCCTGTGATGATCAGTTTCTCGCCAACCAAGCTGTTACCGTTGTAGGTGACTGCCGGTGTGAAGAAACCGGCCCCGGCCACGCCGCCACTATAGTCGACCGTCAGCGTGTTGGCGGTGCCGGTGGCATCGGTGTAGACCACGCTGGTGATTGTCGACACAGGACGTGCATCCAGGATCATCCCGCCCTGCAATTCTTGCAGAATGGTCCCCGTGCTATCCAGTTTCAAGGTGACGTTGCCCCCAGGCGCTGAAATGTTCCAGGGACCAGTGGTCGTCAGGGTGAAGTTCTTACCGCCCGGCCCGGTGATGTATGAGTAGGTTCCAGTTTGGCCGTTAATCAAGACCGTACCGCCCTCGTTCGCATTCACAAGCGGTGGGTTTTGAATGGCAGTGGCCCCGGCCGCCACATTGAGAATGAGCGTGAAAACCTCTCCCGCGGTGGTGGTGCCGCCCAGATTGTTGAGAGTGAAGATGCCCTGGGTGGGGTTCTTCAAATTGACGCTGCCGCCCCCGCTGATTACAATCGTGTCAGCGGTATCGCCAGATAGATCGGCTTGATAAGTTCCCCCATTGAACGACAGGATGGCGACAGTCAGCGTTCCCACCCCGCCGAGCGTACCGCCGGTGATGGTCCCACCCGTGTTGACCGTGACCGCCCCACCGATCATCCCGATTCCGCCGAGTACCCCGCCGTTGACTGCGACCGCCCCGGTTGCTACTGTGTCATCGCCGTTGACCAGAAGCGTCCCGGCCGAAATCGTGGTCACACCGCCATAGGTGTTCGTCCCGCTGAGGGTCAGCGTTCCCGTCCCGGACATGGTCAGGGCCAGGTTGGTTCCGCTGAGAGTGCCGACAAACAGGTCTGCTGCGGCGTTGTTGACCATGAAAGTGGCAGCGGCACCGCTATTCGCAACGGTACCCGTGCCGGTCACGGAAGCAACCTCTTGGTTGAAGCCTGCCAGATCGAATACACCTGGCGAGGTAACTGTCAGGGCGGTGCCGATCGGCAGAGCGTCGGCGATACCGGCGGCCAGCGTGCCACCGGTATCGCTCGTGGTGCCACCGTAGCTGTTCGCCGCATCGAGAGTCAGCGTATTCGTACCCGTCACGCTCAGGTTGAGTGATCCGGTCAGGGTGCCGTTGTAGGGGTCGGCGGCAGCGGTGTTGACCGTGAAGGTCGCGGCCACCCCGCTGTCGGTGATGATGCCGGGGCCAGTAATACTGGTCACCTGCTGGGCGAATCCTGCAAGGTCAAATGTGCCGGCAGCACCCACCGTCAGAGCCGTGACAGTTGGAAGGGCATCGGTGATACCGTCGGCCAGTGTGCCGCCGGTGACACTCGTGGTGCCACCGTAACTGTTCGCCGCATCGAGAGTCAGGGTGTTGGTGCCCATCTTGCTCAGGTTGAGCGTTCCCGCCAGGGTTCCGTCGTAGGGATCGGCAACAGCGGTGTTGACCGTGAATGTCGCAGCGGTACCACTATCGGTGATGACACCAGGGCCGGTGATACTGGTCACCTGCTGGGCGAATCCTGCAAGGTCGAATGTGCCAGCAGCACCCACGGTCAGAGAGGTGCCAGTCGGAAGTGCGTTAGCGATACCGTCGGCCAGCGTGCCACTGGTGACGTTCGTGGCCCCACCGTAGCCGTTGGCAGCGCTGAGAGTCAGGGTACTGGTGGAGTTGCCATTCACGGTCACGCCGCCACTGCCGTTGATCACGTCGCTGATTGTGCCGGTGCTGCCCGCGGCAGTTCCGCTGTCCGTCAAGGTGTTGGCACCCAGGGCAATCGTGCCACCAGTGGCACTGAGTGATGCGGTACCGGTGTGCGTCAACTGTACGTTCACGCCTAGGGAGACATTGCCGCTCAGTGTGATGGTGTTGGCCGTGACGTTGCCATTGAGTGTCGTCGAACCGGTACCGGTCGTTGTTGAACTGAGGCTGAGCAATCCCTTCGTGGCACCGACCGTCGGCAGCGAGATGGTGCCCGTACCCGCCTTCAAGCTGAGGGCGTCGGTGGCCGTCGTGGAGTCATCGAGCGAGTTGGCAATCGTGATGTTGCCGTTGGCGGTCGCCGTGCTGATGGTGACAGGTGTTGCGGTAACGACTGTGGCGCCGCCCTGGTCGTTGAACGCCGTCAGTGTTTCGCTGGCGGCCAGGTTGACCGTCTCGACGGTGCTACCGATTGTCAGGGAGTTCGTGAAATCGGGCAGAGCGGCGAGGGTGAGCGTGTCGACCCCGGTTCCGCCGTTGACCGTGAGCGAGGAGACGTTATTGAACGTCGTGGTCTCGAATGCCGTCCCGCCGGTGCTGTCGATCTGCGAAATCCCGTTACCGGGGGTTCCATCGTCTTTTAGTTCAGCGCTCGAGCCTCCGTTGGGCAGGTTGAAGACCAGATTCGTGATCGTGCTGCCGGTCTCGTCGATGGGGGTCAACCCACCGTAAGTGATCGTGTCGGTCGTCATCCCCGTACCGGTCGTATCGTAGACAATGGTCCCAGAATTGTCCGGGCCAGCCGTCGTGAACGTATTCGTGACCGTGTTGAACGTATTGCCCGTGATGATCAGTTTCTCGCCAACCAAGCTGTTACCGTTGTAGGTGACTGCCGGTGTGAAGAAACCGGCCCCGGCCACGCCGCCACTATAGTCGACCGTCAGCGTGTTGGCGGTGCCGGTGGCATCGGTGTAGACCACGCTGGTGATTGTCGACACAGGACGTGCATCCAGGATCATCCCGCCCTGCAATTCTTGCAGAATGGTCCCCGTGCTATCCAGTTTCAACGTGACGTTGCCCCCAGGCGCTGAGATGTTCCAGGGACCGGTGGTCGTCAGGGTGAAACTCGTCGCGCCAGGTCCGCCGAGATACGAATAGGTACCGGTCTGGCCATTAATCGAGACCGTCCCCCCTTGGTTCGCATTCACGAGCGGTGGGTTTTGGATGGCAGTGGCCCCGGCCGCCACGTTGCGAATAAATGTGAACACCGCCCCCGCGGTGGTGGTGCCGCCCAGATTGTTGAGAGTGAAGATGCCCTGGGTGGGGTTCTTCAACTTGACGCTGCCACCTCCGCTAATGACAATTGTGTCCGATGTGTCTCCAGACAGATCGGCCTGATAAGTTCCCCCATTGAACGACAGGCTGGCGACAGTCAGCGTTCCCACCCCGCCGAGCGTAGCGCCGGTGATGGTCCCACCCGTGTTGACCGTGACCGCCCCACCGATCATACCCGTTCCGCCCAGTACCCCTCCATTGACTGCGACTGCCCCGGTTGCGGTTGTGTCGTCGCCGTTCACCAAAAGTGCTCCAGCCGAAATGGTGGTTGCACCGCCATAGGTGTTCGTCCCGCTGAGGGTCAGCGTTCCCGTCCCGGACATGGTCAGGGCCAGCTTGGTCCCGCTGAGGGTGCCGGCAAACAGGTCTGCCGCGGTGTTGTTGACCAGGAAAGTGGCAGTTGCACCGCTATTCGTAACGGTACCCGTGCCGGTCACGGAAGCAACCTCTTGGTTGAAACCCGCCAGATCGAATGCACCTGGTGAGGTAACCGTCAGGGCGGTGCTGATTGGCAGGGCGTTGGCGATACCGTCGGCCAGTGTGCCACCGGTAACGCTCGTGGTGCCACTATAACTATTGGCCACATCGAGAGTCAGCGTATTCGTACCCGTCACGCTCAGGTTGAGAGATCCCGTCAAGGTGCCGTTGTAGGGATCGGCCGCAGCGGTGTTGACCGTGAAGGTCGCAGCGGTACCACTGTCGGTGATTTCACCGGGACCGGTGATACTGGCCACCTGCTGAGCAAAACCCGCGAGGTCGAAGATCCCGGCAGCACCCACGGTCAGAGCGGTGCCAGTGGGCAGGGCGTTGGCGATGCCGTCGGCCAGTGTGCCACCCATGACACTCGTGCTGCCAGAGTAGCCGTTGCCCGCACTCAGTGTCAGGGTGCCGGTTCCCTGCTCGGTCAGCCCGCCAACTCCGCCGATGGTCCCGGCCAGGGTACTTGTCGTGCCAGAGATGGTGACCATCAACCCGGTGCCAGTCGTGATCGTTCCGGCCGCCGTGGAGTTCACGTTGGCCGCGGTCAGACTGACTGTCCCCGGGAAAGTCGCTGGGCCGTTCACGGCGATCGTGCCGCCGTTGCCGATCGGTTCGGTGACCGTGAAGTTGGTGATCCCGTTGGTATTGTTCGCGTTGGCG
Source organism: Gemmataceae bacterium (assembly GCA_003136315.1). GTDB lineage: Bacteria > Planctomycetota > Planctomycetia > Gemmatales > Gemmataceae > Urbifossiella. The sequence goes on from PLDW01000220.1 coordinate 40,010, forward strand.
ATGGTGATGGCGTCCATCCCAGGGACCGTTGTTGTGTCGATCACCACGTTCGTGTCGTTCCACACAGCGACCGACTCGAACGCGATCCCGCCGCTTGTTCCGGTCACATCGAGCGCGGGGTTGGTCCCTCCGCTCAGGTAGTCGAACCCATCTGCCACGTTGACGATATCGTTGGCATTCGGGAAGGTGATTGTCGCCGTGGCCATCCCGGTCATGTCCACCGGGGTCAGGTCCGAGAACATGATGGATCCGGCCGGGCTCGCGATCATCCCAGACCCCGGTGTGGTCCCCGAGGGGGTATAGGTGGCGCTCTGAGTGCCGCTCCCCTCGACCACCAGCCCGTCGGTCGTCCCACCGATCCCGCCGCCGTCGTAGACAATCGATTTGCTGAAATTACCGAGTGAATAGTCGACGTTCAACGTGTTGTTCCCGCCCCCGAGATTGAACAGGAGCGATGGCCCGATCACAGAGGAGAATGGAACCGTCACGCTGGTCGTTCCACTCCCGGTTGCCCCGGCGATCCCGCTGACAGTGATCGGGTATGTGGTCTCGATAATGTCGTAGACGGAGTTCGTTGTGTCCGACTCCACAGTCACGTTGTTGTCAATCGCCCCGCCATCGGTGAGGACGAGGTCGCCCGATCCGTCCAAGCTCAGCGTCAGCGGTGGGGCGTCGGTGTTGGCGATTAGCAGCGAGTTGGTCGTCTGGCCGCTGGCTGTGTAAGTGCCGGTGCTGGCGACACTCAGGTTGAGGGTCGTGCCCGGCGGATCGTAGATATTATCGTCGAGCGGCTGGACGGAAAGCGTCCCGGAAACACTGGTGACATTCAATGTCGGGTTGAACGTGATCGTCTGGGGGAAGGTCGTCGAGTAGTTGGTCCCAAAGACGGCCGTGCTCCCGGCGGCGGTGGAGACAGACACGTTCGTGGTCAGGTTCGCGAGGACATACGATGGCCCACTCAGTGTCAGCCCGATGCTCGCGGGTGTGACGGAGTTCTCGTTGACGCTCTCACTGGCATTGTTGAACGCCACAGTCGGTGGTGCAGCAAACTCGCGCAGCCGAAGCTCGGTTGTTCCGGTCGACTCATCTTCGAACCCGGCAACCAGATCCCCGGCCTGGTCGACCGAAATCGTCGGAAATTCCTGGGGGCCAGGGGTGGTCGTGTTGATCTGGACTTCGCTACTGGTTGCCCCCCCGTCGGTGATCGAATCGAACTGCCGGTAGTACACGCCGCTGTCGCTTTGCCAGGCGACCACGTACTGTCCATCGTTGGCCCCGCCATTGACGACCGACACCACCGGTGCCTGCTGGCCGTTCGGTGCTGCGGTGTTGACGAGGGTCTCGGAACTGTTGAGCAATGTGCCGTCCGCCATAAACCGCTTCTGGACGATCCCCGTACCACCGGAATTGGAAGTATCCGAATACCACACCACCACATAGTTACCGGCCGAGTCGACCGCGACTTTGGGCGTAGGCGCATCCGAGGTATTACCCGGGAAGGCGGTATCGAGTTGGACATCACTGCCATCCAGAGGCATCCCGTTGGCGCCGATCCGGCGGACAAATCCGTCGAACTGATTGGAAGCGTTGAGGTCGTCGTAAGCGACCACATAGCTCCCGTCCGACCGCATCGCCACCGACGCATCACCCGGGCCGAACTGCTCGAGGCCCGGAGTGTTGACTTCGACGATTCCCGCGGCTGTCGGGACCGCTGGAATGGCCGTGTCCGAAGTGTACGCCTGGGCGAGAACCTTGGAGTTCCCGAATAAACCACCGTATTCGTCGTCCCAGGCGATCACGAACTGCCCGGATGTGGGATCGATCGAGACCGAGGGGTTTTGCTGGTCGATACCAGCGGCCGGGGAATCGACCACGAACGAACTCCCGAGGGGGGAACCCGTCGGACCGAACTGTCGAGCGTCGATGTCGAATGTGTTGGCGGAGAACTGGCCATCGGTCTCCCAGGCGATGACGAAGTTCCCGGCGTTGTCGATGGAGATCTCGGCGTTGTTCTGCACAAAGGATGACGTGCTGGGGTCCACTGGGGCCGCCGACCCGATCGCCTGCCAGTTCGCATCGTAGAGCTGGTAGTAGAGGTTCGGTGTGCCGGGGTTGGCGACATCGGACTCATAGACCGTCACGTACCCGGTGCCATCCGGCTTCACAGCGATCTGGAGATCGTTCTGAAGCACAGTGCCGGGCGGCGGCGCGGCCAAAAAATCGTTCCCAAGCGGAATCAGGGAGGCGGGGGTCGAGCGGTCTTCGAGCGTCTCGATTCGCCGGCCAAGCCCGCCAACGGTCTTTCGGATCGGGGCGACCTTACGGATGCGGAGGGCCTTGGTCAGCAGGCGACGGATCAGGCTGTTCGCGGGCATGGGCTACCCCTGTTAAATGCGAGGACCGGCACGAATTGGTGAGGCGTGAGAAGGCAGAGCGCGCCGATTGCCGCGATAACGGCCCTCCTGAACGCATCACCATACGGGGTACAGGTTGTCTGTAATATTGTTGTCAGATAGACCGATTTTCAGCATCACCCAGAGTTTTCCGGGTGGCACCGTCGTTGGCAGGCTGAAAGATTGCAATAATGGATACTCGATTTGGGATCTCTAGACAAGATCTAGCGGATGAGAAGTTTTGGCAAGTCGAAATGAATAGGCAGGTTATACCGATTGACACGAGTAAAGCGGTTCTGACAATTGTCCGTGACTCCGTCACTGAGTTGCCGTGGAGGGTCAACCCGCTTCCAGCGAATCGTGGCCGGGGACCGGGCTATCGGAATGGAAGCAATCACAACGAGAATCAGCAGGACCATAACCATCCTGGTATGCCGCCTCGTTCTGGCATGGGGAAAATGACGAATTTCTACAAAACTGAATCAGAAATTAAAATACAAAAAATTCAAATTATATCATCCAATACCTCCCTCGTTCCCACGCTCTGCGTAGGAATGCCCTCTTCGACGCTCGGCGTCGTGGCCTGGACGGAGCGGTGGCGTGGTCGGAGATTCGGCGGAGGTCGTCCCCGGCGTGTTGGCCCACCCCGCAGAGCGGGGAAAGACCGGTTCCCACGCTCCGCGTGGGAACCAGGGGTAAGGCGAGCGGCGGGAGAAAGTGACTTGCCCACGCCGGGCCGCCACGGAGGGCGGCCCCTACGAANNTGGAGGGGCCGCCCTCCGTGGCGGCCCGGCTGTCCCTGACAGGTGCTATTCCTCCCTCTGCCGATCGGCTTACAGATCGAGTTGAGCCGCGCCGCTCAGGCTGGGGTTGTAAGGCTCCTTCCACTGGATCAGTTCGATTCGATTCCCATCCGGGTCGCTCACGAAGAATCGATCACAGAGCGGGATCGGCCCAGTCTCCAGGATCTCAACTCCGTGAGCACGAACAAGTTCCCGGGCGGCCTTCGCGTCCGGCACCCGGAGGGCGAAGTGACGGGAGCTGAGCGTGTCGCGCTGCGGTTTCAGGAGAAGGTGGAGGGTGTGCCCACCCCCCAGATCGTACCAAAGGACCACAAAATCGAACGTTCGGGGCTTGGGGATCTCGCGCAGCCCGAGTACACCTCCGTAAAACGCCCGGCTTCGGGCCGTGTCGGTGATCAGCACCGATACGTGGTCAATGTGGGTCACCACCAGACCGGACATGATGACACCTCATACACAAACTCGGTCTGAATAATGCATGTGCGAAACGAGGATTCCAGCGCACACAGGGGATCGCGAGGCCATCCCTTTGCACATTATGGGCACCCTGAGCAGCAGAGTCGAGGTCGGGTCGAGGCGTTGGGCCTGAGGGGGTTGCACGGCTGGGACGAGTTTGCCTTGCTCACCGCTTCGCGGTAGAAAAGATACAGACGGCTGAAGGTTCCCCAGGTGCGCGAACCGCAACCCTCGGCTGTGTTGTCTCACCGCTTCGAGGTCAAGACAACCGAGGTCATCTTCTTCACCGGTGACAGGCGGGCGATTTCCTCGTGATTCAATCGCACGGGAGAGATCACACCTCTCCCCTCCCCTTCCGCCCCGGAGCCAGCCATGCCATTCGACCCCGCCAAACTCGCTACGGATACCGAGGCGTTCTGCCAGGAACTTCGACCGCACGAGGAACTCTGCTACGCGGAGCACCGGTTCAACGACGAACTTGTCCCACTAGCGAAAAAATACGACCTGCTCGGGATCAACGTGCGGCCAGAATTCGGCGGCCGGGGGGCCGACAATGTGGCGTACTTCAAGGCCCTCGCGCGGATCGGCCGCGAGGGCACGGGGGTCCGGACGTTCTTCTCGGGACACCTCAGCATCGGCGCCTACCCGATCCAGACCTGGGGAAGCGAAGAACTCAAGCGAAAATACCTCCCGGCGGCAGTCCGCGGCGACAAAGTCCTCGCCTTCGGGCTGACCGAACCGGAGGCCGGGAGCAACCCCCGGGAGATGACCACCACCTACGAGACGCGCAGCGATCACTACCTCCTCAACGGAGTGAAGTACCTGATCTCGAACGGCGGAATCGCGGACGCGATCGTGGTCTTTGGCTACCCCGCGGGTGTCCCCGAGGGCGACCCGGGCCGCCGCATCTCGGCGTTCGTGGTGGACACGCGATCGGAGGGTTTCACGGCGGAATCGTTCACTCCGAATGCGAAAATGGGAATGCCGACCTCGAACACCGCGATGTTCCAGATGGAGAATGTGGTTGTGCCGATCGGGAACCGACTCGGTGCGGAGGGGGACGGGTTCCGGATAGCGATGGGGACTCTGGTGAGCGGCCGACTGAGCGTGGCGGCGGGGTGTTTGGGGGTGATCGAGGACTGTCTGGCCGAGGTGATCGAGTACGCGAAGGCGCGTTCGCAGCATGGGAAGGAAATCGCCCGTCACCAACTCGTCCAGGACCACATCGCCCAGATCGAAATGGCCCGGGTGGCGAGCGAGTCGCTCGTCCTGCGTGCGGCCGAGTTGAAAGACCGCTCCGAAGCGAACCGCAGCGACAAGGATCTGGCCAGTCAGGTGGACCTGCTCGCTGCGCAGGCGAAGTTCTTCGCGACGAACGCGGCCTGGGACGCTGCCGACCGTGCGGTCCAGGTGTTCGGTGGGAAGGGCTGGTCGACCCTCTACCGCCCCGGCCGTCACCTGATGGATGTGCGCGTCTGCCGGATCTACGAGGGCACCGACGAGATCCTGAAGCTCAAGATCGCCGCGGCCGTGCTGGGCAAGGGGTGGGAGGCGTTTCGGTGAGTGGTGAGCTGTGTTTGGTGCTTCGGTGTTGGTCTCGGGCGAATCCGTGGTCAATCGAAATTTGGGGGATTTTGCTTGACACATGTCGGCTGGCGCGATGGAATCACTATTACCAGCGGCAATGATCTTTGACAATTTGGGAAGACTGCGAGAACTGGCGAGAGTGCCCACCCCCAAAAACCACCTCAAAATGGGGGGGGTCTGGGCAACATCGCAACCCATTGCGAGCGATGCACTTCCGGCGGAAATTCTCAGATTTGGGAAGAACTCGCCACAAGAGTATTGGTTAGAATGGAGGGGGGTTGGGCAAATGCACCACTTAACCTCAGACTCCGCAACCACTTCCGAGGGTGGCTCTCGCAGTGGGCTTGGCCGTTC
>PLDW01000500.1:0-1738 GCA_003136315.1 Gemmataceae bacterium
GACCTTGTACTTGAACTTCTCCTCGACCTGTTTGAGTTCGCAGACTTTGACCTTCTCTTTCTTCGTTATCGGAACTGCGACCTTGTACTTTAACTTCTCCTCCTCCATCTTGTACTCGATGACCTCGACCTCGACCTTCTTGGTCTTCCACTCGGTCTTGTAACTGGTCACGACCTTGTCGACGTAAGTGACGCTACAGGGCGTGGCACAGCCACTGGTAGTCGCACACGGAGTCTCGCATCCGCGAGACCGCTTGCCAAACGCGGCGGCCTCCTGGTCGCAGAGCAGCATCACGGCCGCCCCCAGGACGACCACACCCAACACACGACGAGTCATTGTTGCATACCTCCAGGGTTGAATCGATCCGGCCCAGGCCGCTGTGGGCGACCCCGCGTCCTGCCACCTTTTGTCCTGTGGAACGACCGCAAGAATAGCTGCTGCAATCGTGCCAAACAAACCAGTTTGCCCAGAACTCCCAGCATCTAATTGCCCACAAGTTACGGTCGCCAACACCGGTTGACAACAGGACAAGAGGAATTTGACCGGTTTTTTCGGCTCCACGGATTCCGTTGGTAACGACGGGGGCTGGTCGTGATGCAGGCTGCGGGCTACACCTCACCACAGCCCATCTCGACTGGTGGGCGCGACTCTCTCCATTTTCCCCGAGGATTCCTGTGCAACGACTATTCCGGATATATGGCCTGATCGGAGTCCTGTTCGCGGGGGCCACAGCCGTTGCCCTGGCCGACGATAAGCCAACCGCGGACGGCTGGATCCCGCTGTTCAATGGGAAGGACCTGACCGGGTGGACGATCGACCCCAACCCGAACTCCGGGGCGTACCAGAAGACGGCTCAGGTGAAAGACAAAGACAGCGGTGCGGTGGTCGGCTTCGTGGGCGTGAAAAAGGACGGGAGTGCGATTCCGCTGTGGACGGTGAAGGACGGAACGCTGATCGGAAGTGGACCGCACAGCCACATCTTCACCGAGAAGGATGACTACACCGATTTCCACTACCGGGTGGAGGTGAAGATCAACGACAAGGGGAACAGCGGGCAGTATTTCCGTGCCCAGCTTGGGCCGGGGTTCCCCCTGGGCTACGAGGCCCAGATCAACGCCACCCACGGGGACCCCATCAAGACCGGCAGTCTCTACCCGGACGCGCGCACCAAACTCGGCATGTTCAAAAAAGACATCTGCGTGATGAACACGGCGGCCCACAAGCCGGACGAGTACTTCGTGCAGGAGGTGATCGCCAAGGGGAACCACATCAAGATCTTCGTGAACGGCGAGAAGACGGTCGACTTCAAGGATCCGAACAACACTTATACCAAGGGCCGGTTCGCCCTTCAGGGCCACGACCCTGGCACCGTGGTGACCTACAAGAAGGTCGAGTGGAAGCCACTGGAGCAGTGATCCAAAAAGCACAAGAGAGAGGGTGTGAGTCAAGCCCCCGGCTGGCGGGAAGCGTCGTTGGGGGCTGTCTCAGATCTGTAGGTTCTTACCCGCTGAGGGGTTATATTGCAAAGCCCAGGGGCTGCGCTGACCCATCCCTTCCTGGTCGTGATTGGTTCCCCTGTGTCCCCGCCCCCATTTGCACATCTCCCCTCTCTTCCCAGTTGCAATCCGAAAAATCGGCATAACCCGCTCAATCGGCGCAGGACGTCTCACCGATAAAGGAGTTGTCCAGAATCAAAACCGTGAAATCGCTGGCACGGGCTTCCAGCCCGTATTGGCCC
>PLDW01000500.1:1760-3486 GCA_003136315.1 Gemmataceae bacterium
GGTTTTGATCTTGGACGAGTTCAAAGTCCTCGTTGTGACCCGACGGGCGTACCCGGCCGGCCGGGTGCCGACTTTGCGTTCCGCGGCCACTGATCCAGGAACCCGCTAAAGCTGTCTCATTCCCGGAGCGATCNNCTCGCCCTCCCATTTGTACGTCTTATCGTCCTTCCAGAGATGCGACAGCCTCAACGGGTTCCTGTATGAGATGAGACCCTCCTCGCGAGTTCCAATCCGATGGCGAGCCGAATCGACAACCTTCAGGCGATCCGCGGGTTCTCGTGTCTGCTGATCGCTGTCGCTCATGCCTTCTCGTGGGAATCGCGGTTTGGGCTTTCCGTCTTCCCCAGCCGCGTGATGGGGTTCGTGGGGCACATCCCGATCGATCTCCTGTTCGTCACCTCCGGCTTCATCCTGACTTACGCACACTTCGGACCCGGCAAGCGGTCGGGTAGCATCGGGACGTATCTGTGGCGGCGGGCCTGGCGGGTGTTCCCGACCTACTGGACCGCTCTGGCACTCGCCGTGGCCTCCTACACGCTCGTGTTCGGCTACCCGCTGCCCGCGCCCGGTTGGGGCTACGTGTGGGACATGGCCTGGCTCCGGCCCCGCATCGAGCACCCGCATGTCCTCCCGGTTGCCTGGACAATGGTGTATGAGGTGCTGTTTTACGGGGTCTTCGGCCTGGCTCTGGTCGTACCCCGGTGGGTGTCTCTGACCGGTGCGGGGGTGTGGGCCGCGATCACAATCGGGCTGGCGGTGGCGGAAGTGGAACCGCAGAACACGACTCTCCGGCACCTACTGAGTCCCTTCATGCTGGAGTTGCTCGCCGGGTGCCTGGTCGCGTGGGCGGTGACGCGAATGCGGGTCTACCCATCTGCGGCACTGGGGATCGGACTCGTGTGGATGGTGGGCGGCGTCGCCCTGGCGTGCTACCGATATCCGATCTTGATGGCCATGACCTCGTACCGGGTGGTCCTCATGGGTGTGCCGGCCGCACTCCTGGTGTACGGGACAACAACGGCAGAGCGATTCGGGTGGCGGGCTCCGCAGTGGCTCTGCCGCGTGGGCGACAAGTCGTACTCGATCTACCTCGTTCACTGGATCGCGCAATCGATCGTGTTTTACGTGACCTTGTGGATGAACATGTCCCACTCCAAGACGTGGCATGTCGTCTGGCTGGGAATGATGATCGTGGCCGGGATTGGCAGCGGACTGGTGTTCTACCAACTCGTCGAGAAGCCCGTTATGAGCGTGGTGCGGAACAAGCGGTCGAAAAAGGCGTCGAGCGTTCCGGCGGAGTCGGAAGCCGTCATGACCCCGACCACCATCCCGATCTCGGTCCCTGGCCGGCAGGCGGCGTGAATTGGTCCCAGGTGACGGCTAGCGCCCACTTCGGAAGACCTGAACCCACAAAGACGTTTGACACACCGACTGCTTCCGAATCGCAACAGCCGACCTGAGCTTGACGGGGTGCTTCTCGAAATCAGGTCTCGGCACGCCTCCCCATGATACCGACCCCGGAGGGGTCGCAGCGATTAGCCGGTGGTGGAGCTTCGCTCAACCACCGGTTTGCGGCGGCAACCACCTCAACCCCAACACCCCTGCCTCCCCCAGCTTTGCGCTGCTCTGGGGTCAATCCGTGTTCGCGTCGTAGCCTCTCGCCCCGCCACCGGTGGTGGAGCTTCGCTCAACCACCGGCTAATCGCTGCGACCCCTACCGGGGTCG
>PLDW01000443.1 GCA_003136315.1 Gemmataceae bacterium
CCAGAATTCGCCAGAGTGCAGTCGATAAGGACGTTCGTATCGACCAGAATCACGCCAAATGATCCTGGCTCTGCCGGCGGTCCGTCTCGCGTTGCACGGTGGAGGCATCGAAGTCGTAATCCGACAATTCCCTGACTGCCCGTTCCGCGTCGGCCCAGGGATCCCCAACGCATGGTTCCAGTTCTTCGCTAACTTGGATTTCGACCATCTTGCCTACCAACAGCTTCAGTTCCGGTAGCACCAAGGTGTCGGATTCGACTTTTGTTCGGATTCGGATCGGTGCCATCAATTCCTCCCGGCGACCATTTCAGGTTCAGTTTACCACGAACGAACAGTCTCCGCACTGGAGTGATCTTCCTCGGTGAGGCTCCAAAATGCACGACTGGCGAGCATACGACCCGTGGGCTTGACCCACTCAGCATGATGCTCAATCGCAATCGATGCCGGGAAACGAGGCGGCTGAGAAGGCCCAAGTGGCTGGATTTGCTGAAATAAATCCTGGACCGATAAGACTCCTTATCGGGCACACGGGGCTGTTTAGCTGGAGTGTGGAAGCGAAAGTCCCTCGAGTGCCAGATTATTCCAACCGTTGAACCCGACAATGCCGTGCTCAGGATTCGGGGCTGTAAATCCCTCTTGCAAGTTGGGGCCGGCTGCTGCAAAATACTTCAAGTTTTCTGAAGGATTTTGTATGGCCCGATCGTCCCGTGAATCTGCCCGCCTGCTGGCTTCTGTGGCCAATGGCCAGGGTGGGTATTTCACCGCAAAGCAAGCAAAGGAAGCGGGTTACAACTATCCACACCTCGAATACCACCTCGAAGCCGGTAATATCGAGCGAGCCGGGTATGGCCTCTACCGCCTCCCCACAGTCCCTCAGGCCGAACACGACGAACTCATCCGCCTGACCCTCTGGAGCCGAAACCAGAAGGATGAGCCCCAGGCGGTCGTGTCACATGAGACAGCGCTCACCCTGCACGACCTAACTGAACTCCTTCCGGACCGCGTTCACCTGAGCGTGCCCCCGGGCTTCCGAAAGGCCACGCCACGTGGGTGCGTGCTCCACAAAACGGAAATCACCCCGGCCGAAATCGAAGAGCGGGAAGGATTTCGGGTGACGACGCCTCTTCGCACGCTGCTCGACGCCGCGGCAAGCGGCGTGAGTCAGGAGCAGTTTGAGAAGGCGGTGTCAGACGCGCTCTCTCGCGGACTCGTCTCGCGTGCTAAACTCGTCGCGGCCGCACGGCAGAACCCCCGGCTTGACCGCCTACAGGCGGCTGCCCCCAGCCGGAGGATCACAAAGAAGTAACTCCGAGCCAGCGAAGGAATCGCGATGGCAAAACAGTTCGGCACGGCAGCCGCGTTCAAGAGTGCGCTGGAGGCGCGTCTGCGAAAGCGCGGGCAAGAGCAAGGCGTCCCCTTCACCACGCTGCAACTGAAGTTCGTCATCGAGCGTCTGCTCGCCCGGCTCTTCCGCGTCGACCCGCCGCCGTGGGTACCGAAGGGCGGCTTCGCGATGGACCTCCGCTTCCGCCCACGAGCGCGGACCACGAAAGACGTCGACCTGTCGGTCAAGCTCGTCGTCGGGCCGATGTCGGCGGTGCTCCGCGAACAGCTTCAGGAGGCTGTCGACATCGAACTCGGTGACCACCTGGTGTTCCGTATCGGGGCACCGAAACGCGAACTGACGAACGCGCCGCAAGGGGGCGCCCGATACCCTTGCGAGGCGATACTCGTAGGGAAGACCTACGCGAAGTTTCATATAGACGTCGGGGTCGGAGACGCAGTCGTGGGCGAGCCAGAACGGCTGACCGGTGACGACCTGCTCGACTTCGCCGGGATCGCACCCGCCACCGTGCTCGCGATCCCGAAGCCGCAGCAGTTCGCCGAGAAGGCGCACGCGTACACCTTCCAGTGGACGGACCGGATCAACACCCGCACGAAGGACTTGGTCGACCTCGTGCTCCTGATCGAACGCGGGCTCCCCGACGTGGAGCAGATCCGTACCGCGCTCGCAGCGACCTTCGAGACGCGCGGCACCCATGCTCCGCCGAAGACGCTCGCCGCGCCGCCGGCGACGTGGGAGGCAGACTTCACAGGAATGGCGGAGGAGGCGGGGATCTCAACCCGCGACTACCTCGCGGCGTTCGCCATCCTCGATCGCTTTTGGACCGATCATTCGCTGGGGATATACTCGAAGGACAAATGAGCAACGCGATGCCCAGTACGGTGACCACCGCGAAGCTGGCAGCGAGGAGTTTGTCGATGTCTGAAGAGTCTGTGGTACGCGGCCTTTTCGACCGCTGGGAACGCGTGGCATGAAGGCGGATACGACTTGGTTGCCGTATGCCAGTCTGCATGCGGCACGACGAATTGGGCACGAGGCGGGTGACGCCGGGGGAATATACGGGGGAGATCGAAGTCGGTCGACTAAAACGCGCCGTCTAGTGTCGGGCTATCCTCGACCGAGTTCCTCGGCATGCTGTGAGGGATGTTTCCGCCATCGGTGTGGAATGCACCTACTGACTCGAACACCTCGGTCGTTGATTTCTCCAGGAGATAGCTTAGATAGGTAAAATACAATTGTCACCCGACCGGTCACGGGGCTCTCTCCATGGTTGACTTCTCCCGCTTACTGAACACTAACCTGCCGCCACTTCCGGTTGAGCCAGCGGCGCTATTTCAGTCGCTGGTGCGGAACCCGCCGCTCGACGGCTATCTGCGGAGCGTCCAGTCGGAAGTCCTCCAGGCCTGGCACCAGCGCCGCGGCGAGCGGGACCCGGTCATTAAAATGAATACTGGCTCTGGAAAGACTGTAGTCGGATTACTCATTTTGCAATCTCTACTGAACGAGGGAGTAGGCCCGGCGGTCTACCTCTGCCCGAACACACAACTGGTAGACCAGGTGATCGAGCAGGGTCGCGCGCTCGGCGTGAAAGTCTTGAGCGTGGGGGCCGGCGAGGAACTCCCGACGGAGTTCGTCAACCGGGAAGCGATCCTTGTCACAACATTTCAAAAACTGTTCAACGGACGATCGGTGTTCGGCGCACCTGGCTCCGCTCGGTCCCCGGTAAAGTTGGGAGCTGTGCTCGTTGATGACGCCCACAGCTGCTTGGCGATCGCCCGCCAGACGGTCACCGTGAAATTGCCCAAGTCCAGCGGTGAATACAAGCGTTTGGCCGACCTGTTCTTGCCGGCAATCAAGAGCCAATCCGAGGGGAAGGCGGCCGAGATTGCCCGTGGACATCCTAGGGCTGTCGCCCCAGTGCCGTATTGGGCGTGGAGCGACGCAGTAGAGGTGGTCGCCGGTATCTTGGCAACGGCGAGAGACACCGAGCCCTTAAGGTTTTCGTGGGACCTAATTAAGGACGACCTCAAGGCATGCCATTGTCACATCGCGGGCGACCGGATCGAGATCACCCCCTACCTGGTCCCCATCGACACTATCCCGAGCTTTGCGAAAGCCGACCGACGATACTTCCTCTCGGCCACTCTGGTGGACGATGCTGTATTAATGCGAGAGTTCGGCGTATCTGAGTCGGCGGTAACGAACACGATCCACCCATCCCTCCGCGGCGACATCGGTGAGCGGTTGATCCTCGCGCCCGCGCTAAATCGATCCGTCCCTGAGTAGCGAGATGCCGGGAATCGCCGCTGGGATCGCAAAAGCTGGTCACAACGTAGTAATCCTTGTGCCGTCGTTCGCTGCCGCAACACCATGGGAGAAAGCTGGCGCTAAGGAGCCGTCGGGAAATAAC
>PLDW01000483.1 GCA_003136315.1 Gemmataceae bacterium
TAGTTTTTAGTTTTTAGTGTTTAGTGTTTAGTGTTTTGTGTTTAGTGTTTAGTGTTTAGTGTTTAGTGTTTAGTGTTTAGTGTTTAGTGTTTAGTGTTTGGTGTAATAGGCTGGTCGGTAGTTCATCCATGTTATAGCCCCGAAGGGTCGGCGGATAATAGCCCAGGGTGAAGCCGGGCTTCCCGGCGCAACCCTGGGACACCTGTGAAACACCAATCACCAATCACCAATCACCAATCACCAATCAAGAAAGATCCAGCCGCCACCACGCAAGAAGTAGGAACACACTCCCAAATCCCAGCAGCGCCAGGCAGGCCATCGCCACGACCGAGAGTTCGGGCGTGGGATTGCCGATGAGCTGGGAGTAGGCATCCAGCGCCCAGGCGTGCGGAGTGACGAGGCTGGCCCGCTTCATCGGTTCGGGCATTAACTCCCGCGGCATCAGCGACCCGCTCACACCACCCAGCACCAGGACCAGAAGGGTGCCGTAAACCGCCACCTGTGTCTCGGTCCGGGCCAGGCTGGCAACCAGCATCGCCAACCCCACCGCGGCCACCGACGTACACACCACCACCGGGACCAGTAGCCACGGCTGAGCCCCCCACGTCATACCGAACAGGAGTCGGCCCGTCAGCAGCAGGGCGAACCCCTGGAATATCGACACGGCCAGGCACGGGAGGAGCTTCCCCAGGAGAATTTGCCCACGACTGAGTGGAGCGGCCCGGAGCCGGACGAGTGTCCCGTTCGTCCGCTCTGCCACAAACAGCCAGCCCACGGTGAGCACCAGAAAGAACGCAAACATGACCGTGTACTGAGGAACCAGAATCTGATACCGTTTTGACCCCGGATCCTGGTACACTGTCCGGTTCCGCACGCTCCCGCCCCGGTCCTGGTTGCGAGTCAATTGAGCCCAGGTCAGGGCGTTGAAGTCGTAGTTCGGGAACATCTCCCCAACCCCGGCCTTCACCGGCGGCCCGATCCGCTCCCGAACCGTCGGGGTGATCACCTGCCCAAAGGTGAGCTTGTCGCCGAGCCCGGTGGTCACCTGCTTATCCCGCAGGGCTTCCCCGATCAGCTTGCGAAACCCGGGCAATTGCTGCTTGATCTGGCCCGCGAAGAGTGGGAATTCCTTCCCGAGCATTTTGTCGAACGTTTTGTCGCTGAACATCGCGAGGAGGAGGGCCTGGACCGCCGGTTCGAGTTCGGTGAGCGCTCGCGGTGGAACTTTTTCGTCTTTGAGCTTGCTCGCAACCACCGCCATAAACCGGTCATCTCCGATCCGGGCGAACGCCTGACCGATCATATACGGGATCACGACCCGGAAGAGCGTGACCTGCGCAGCCTGCTCGATAATCGCGGATGCGGTTGGCTGGGTCGGGTCTGAGAGGACGGACAGCCCGACCCGGTCGAACTGGACTCCGTCCCGCCCGAGCGGGTTGACGGGCTCAAATCCTGGCGCGGCCATGAACGAGCACCGGTCCATCCGGTCGCTGAACTCCGGATCGAACACCAGCACTGCGGCCCGCTGCCCGCGAGCCACCAGATCGCGGGCGGTGTCGAGTGAATCGATCACCTCGACCCGAATGCCGGCCCGGTCGTCGGCCCCGGCCGGGTCGCTGGTCAGGTCGTCGATGACTAGCTCGGACCACATCTTCGGCGGGAACGCCCGACCAGACTTGCTGGGGAGCCCGCGGTCGAGGTTGACCACCGAAATCCGCAGCCGGTCGTCGGGCTTCTCGCCAAATCCCTCCCCGAGAGAAAGCCCAAGGACAAGGATTAGCACGACCGGCATAAGTAAAAGAATGACCGCCGCCCGCGGATCGCGCAGGAGCAGCCGGAGGTCTTTCATCGCGAGAGTGAGTGTCGGCATGAGCACGGTGTGACGGTAGGGTGAATCTGTGGTGAATTGAGATTTTTAAAACAAATCGTATTAACCACAGAGACACAGAGAACACAGAGAGAAAACCAACACAGAGAAAGACGGAACCAAATCAAAATAATTAAGATTTTGATTCTCATTTTATTTTCTGTCTTATCTCTGTGCTCCCTGTGGTTAATTCATGTTTAAATCAATTTTTATTCACCACAGAGAGTACAGAAATAAGAAAAACCAGAGAGAACGATCGTAGTGATCCCCTCTAATCCCGCAACTGTCGACCTGTCAAATTCAGGAAGACCCGTTCCAGGGTTGGCTCGCGGGTGGAGACTGCGACCAGCGAGGCCCCCGCATCCGCACAGAGGGTCGCGATCTTCGCGAGCGTGTGTGCCACATCGTCCACAATCAGGTGGAACCCATCTGGAATCGCTTTGGCCGCCTTCACCCCCGGTATCGAGGCGAGACGATCGGCAAAACCCAGCGGGACTGGTGACACGGACACCCGGATCGTCGCATCCAGGAGCTTGAGGAGGGCAGGGAGGGTGTCGCAGGCGAGTACCCGCCCGGCGTCGAGGATGGCCATTCGGGTGCAGAGGTGTTCCACCTCTTCCATGTAGTGGCTGGTGTACACGACCGTCACGCCAGCCGCGTTCAGGCTTTTCACCTGCTCAAAAATGTGGTTGCGAGACTGTGGGTCCACCCCCGTTGTGGGCTCATCCAGGAACAGCAATCGCGGCCTGTGGACCACCGCTGCTGCCAGGTTCAGCCGGCGTTTCATCCCCCCCGAGAATGTCCCGGCCCGGTCGTTTGCCCGGTCCGACAGCCCGACCGCCACCAACAACTCGTCGACCCGAGTGTCCAACTCGCGGCCACGCATCCCGTAGAGCTTGCCAAAGAATTGCAAGTTCTCCCGGGCGGATAGGTTCGGGTAAATGGACAGATCCTGCGTGCCGATTCCGACCACCCTGCGGAGGTCGCGGTCGGTGATCCGGAATGGCTTGCCGTGGAGGCGGACCTCCCCCACGTCTGCCGCGGCCAATCCGCAGAGGATCGAGATCAGGGTCGTCTTGCCGGCCCCGTTCGGCCCAAGCAGGCCGAACATCTCCCCCTCTTCGACCGCAAGCGACACCCCATCAAGGGCGACGATCTTGCCGTACTGTTTGCGGATGCCAGAGATTTCGAGAATCGGTGGAGGCATGGTGACTATTCATCATATGGGTCACGCGCAGGTCTTCAGGTTGTCCTGTCCTTTGGCCCGGCTGCCCCGGATCGTTGGCCCAGTGTGAGGACTTCCTACGTGGCGACCTTCAACGACTCGCGTGTCCGGAAGGCGAATGATCGCAGTGTCCACGAGGCGGGGGGATACATCTTGTACTGGATGCAAGCAGCGCGCCGCTTGCACGCCAATCACGCCCTCGATTACGCACTGTCATGGTGCCGGAACCTGAAAAAGCCCCTGGTTGTGTACGAAGGGGTGAAACTCCACTACCCGTGGGCGAGTCCGCGGCATCACACACTCATGCTGGAGGGCATTCGGGACAATGCTGCCGCTGCGAAGCGGCTGGGGATCGCGTACTGGCCTTTCGTTGAGACTCCGGGCTGCCCTGGCCGCGGATTGGTCGAGCGTCTTGCAGCCAATGCCTGCCTGATCGTGACCGATGACTACCCCGCCTACATCGTGCCGGCACACAACCGGGCAATTGCAGCGCGGTCGGCCGTGCCGGTTCATCTGGTCGATACCAACGGGCTCGTCCCCCTGAGCCTTCTCGGCCCGGCGGTATCAGCAGCCGCGCATCTCCGCCCGCGGATTCACGCACTGTTTGCCCAGGCGTGGGAACACCGGGCCGACGCCACACCGAACGTGCCGAAGCTGGCGCGGTCGAAGCTCGATCCCCCGTTCCCAGCGTGGGATACGACGCAGGAAATCGCGACGGTCGTCGGGTCGCTCCCACTGGATCCGACTGTCCCGGCAGTGCCGGGTGTGTCCGGCGGAACGGTTGCGGGCCGGGCCGCACTCGCCACGTTTGTGTCATCCAAACTGGGCAGTTACGCCGACGAGCGGAACCAACCGAATCACCCGGAGCGGAACGCATCGAGTCGGCTCAGCGCCTTCCTCCGCTACGGTCACATTGGGATTCAGGAGGTGGCCGAGGCGGTTCTCGGAGCGGACTGGACCCCGGCCGAGATCAACTTGACGGCGAAGGGCAAACGGGACGATTTCTTCTGCCGCGATGCAAATGTGAACAACTTCCTGGATGAAGCCATCACCTGGCGGGATGTGGGGTATCACTGGCACTGGGCCAGGAATGCGGAACGGCGAGTACAGAACGCGGAACTCGGGCGCGTGAGCTGGTCCGGCTCGAATTCGTCCCCGCCGCAGTTCCATTTCGAGACGTTCGACTTCTCGCCTGGCGCGGAGCAAACGCTCGATGTCGTTCTTCCATCGTGGGCGAAAACGACCCTCCGGAAACACACGGCGGACCGGCGGGAGTTCCTCTATTCTCTGGAAGAGTTCGAGGCCGCGGGCACCCACGACGACCTCTGGAACGCGGCCCAGCGGGAGTTGGTCGCGACAGGTCGGATTCACAATTACCTCCGGATGCTCTGGGCAAAGAAAGTGCTGGAGTGGTCGGACTCACCGGCCACCGCGTACCGGATACTCGAACACTTGAACAATAAGTATGCAATTGATGGCCGCGACCCGAACTCGTACACGGGAATCCTGTGGTGTTTTGGGCTCTTTGACCGCCCGTGGTCACCCGAGCGGCCCGTGTTCGGCTCAATCCGGTACATGTCGTCCGCCAACACGGCGAAGAAGTTCAAGCTGGCTGGCTACACCGAGTATGTTCGCTGCCTCCCAACGGTGGCACAGGTTCACGCCGGGCAGACCGCAGCGAAACCCAGCGGGCTGTTTTGAGGGGTCGGCTCGGGGAATCCTGGCATGGTTCAATGCGTGGGTGCGAGGGGTTGTCATTGGCGAACCGGCGACGTCAGTCGCCGGGTGAGCTGATATGTACCCGGCGACTGACGTTGCCGGTTCGCCAGTTGTTACATCCCTGTGAACCTGGCTGGAATCCTGTGAACCTGGCCGGAATCACGTTCTCAATCGTTTCTCGGATCGTTGCTTTCCCTCTGTGTCCTCTGTGTCTCTGTGGTTGATTATGATTTAAAGACAGTGATTTTAACCACAGAGACACAGAGGACACAGAGAAGAAACCAGGGAGAGGGGAAGGGGTTTGCGAATGGCCCCCCCGACCCTACAACTTCGAGATCGTTTCGGGCGGGACTGCGCTTCCTCGTCCGCCGTGACCTGTTGCCCTCTCCCGAATATCAGAAGGGACTCTTTCATGATCGTTGCCACCGCCACCGCAGGCATTTCCCGCCACGACGTCAAGGATCTGGCCCTGGCTGCCCACGGTAAGAAGCGGATTTTGTGGGCCGACCACGATATGCCGGTGCTTCAACAGGTGCGGGAACGGTTCGAGGCAGAGAAGCCACTCGCCGGGCTGCGAATGTCCGCTTGCCTGCACGTCACCGCCGAAACCGCCAATCTGGTCCGGGCGCTGAAGGCGGGCGGGGCCGACCTCCTCCTGATCGCCTCGAACCCTCTGTCGACCCAGGACGATGTGGCCGCGAGCCTGGTCGCGGATTTCGGGATCGGGGTCGCTGCGATCCACGGCGAGAAGCCGACGACCTACTACAAGCACGTGGCAATGGCCCTCGACCACCGCCCGCACGTGACAATGGACGACGGGGCCGACCTCGTTTCGGCGATGGTGTTCATCGCCCTCGACCGGCTCTCCGCGTTCGATGACAAGCAAAAGCCGGTCCGCGACTGGGCGGAAAAATTCGCGCCGGCCGATCGCAAGTCGTTATTCAAGGACGTGATCGGGAGCATGGAAGAGACGACCACGGGCGTGATCCGACTGCGGGCGATGGAGAAGGATGGGGTGCTTCCATTCCCGGTGATCTCGGTGAACGATGCCGAGACCAAGCACTTCTTCGATAACCGCTACGGCACCGGCCAGAGCACCCTCGACGGCGTGATTCGGGCAACGAACATGCTGATCGCGGGCAAGCGGGTGGTGATCGCTGGTTACGGGTGGTGCGGGAAGGGCGTGGCCCTGCGAGCCCGCGGGCACGGAGCCTCTGTGATCATCACCGAGGTGAACCCGATCCGGGCCTTGGAGGCTGCGATGGATGGGTTCCAGGTGATGACAATGGCCCAGGCCGCGCGGGTGGGGGATCTGTTCATCACAGTGACGGGTAACAAGCACATTATCGGCAAGGAGCATTTCGAGGTGATGAAGGACGGGGCGATGGTGTGCAACAGCGGCCACTTCGACATCGAGATCGATCTGGTCGCCCTGACCGAGATGACCGACCACTGCACGGTGGGGGTGCGGCACGAGGTGGACGAGTACAAGTTGAAGATGGGGAAGAAGTTGTACGTGATCGGGTCGGGTCGGCTGGTGAATCTGGCGGCGGCCGAGGGTCACCCGCCGAGCGTGATGGACATGAGTTTCGCAACGCAGGCACTGGCGACCGAGTATTGCGTGAAAAACAAGGGGAAACTGCCGAACAAGGTCCTCCCGGTGCCGCGAGAGGTCGAGGAATTCGTGGCGACGGCCAAGCTGGCCTCGATGGGTGTGACCATCGACAGCATGACCGCCGACCAGACGAAATACAGCACCTCATGGGAACACGGGACGTGAGTTGCATCTGATACTCTTCGGTTCATCTTGTGTCACTGAGATTTTGAACAATACAGCCCTGGGTCGCGTTTCGCGCACCCCGACCCAGGGCTGTCATAATTGACACCTTGTTGAACGCACGTCGATTCGACTAATACTATCAGCTCATAGAGCCGCGGACCGCAGCTTCGGAACCGCATCCGCGCGGACTTGTGCTGTCCCTGTCAACCGAAACTGGAATCCCACCGGGGGTTCGATAGGCTGAACCCAACCACCTGGGAGTACACGAGATGGCCGGATCGCCGTGGGTAATCGACGTGACCGGCGAGTCGTTCCAGGAGCAGGTCGTCGACCGCTCCCACGAACGGCCGGTGGTGGTCGATTTCTGGGCGCCCTGGTGCGCTCCGTGCCGCGCACTCGGGCCGCTCCTCGAAGCCCTCGCCATTGAGAAGGACGGCGGCTTCCTCCTGGCCAAGGTAAATACCGACGAGCACGCCGACCTC
Source organism: Gemmataceae bacterium (assembly GCA_003136315.1). Lineage (GTDB taxonomy): Bacteria > Planctomycetota > Planctomycetia > Gemmatales > Gemmataceae > Urbifossiella. The sequence goes on from PLDW01000483.1 coordinate 7,074, forward strand.
GCCGGTGCCTTCCAGGTGAGCGGCATCCCGGCCGTGTTTGCGATCCGGGACGGGAAACTCGTCGATCAGTTCGAGGGGATGTTACCCGAGAACGAACTCCGCCAGTTCATCGATCGGCTCAGCCCGACCGAGACCGAACTTCAAGGGGCCGACGCCCTGGAACTGGAGGGCCGCGACCCGGCTGCCGCGGAGGTTGTGTACCGAGGACTCGTTGCCGCCGACCCGGACAACCACGCGGCCCGGGTCGGGCTCGCTCGTGTGCTACTTGCCGCCCCTGGGAACGAGGCCGAGGTCATCACCCTGCTGGCTCCGATCGATGGTGGCGATCACGCCCCCGAGGCCGAACGCTTACGGGCGGTGATCGGAGTTCGCGAGACCCCCCACACCGATGCCGACCTGGCCGCTGCCTGGACCGCAGCGAACGCCGCGCCAGAGAGCGCCACCGCTCAACTCGACCTCGGCCGTGTGCTTGCTGCACGCGATGACTATCTGCCGGCAATGGATGTGCTCCTCCTCGCAGCCGAACTCGACAAACGGCTCGGGGGATCGCAGATCCGCGAGCTGATGGTCACGATCTTCACCATCATCGGTCCGCGGAGCCCCGAAGCCGACGACTACCGGGGACGATTACGCAGCCTGCTGTACTGATTCAGGAACCCGCAGAGGCAGTCTCATTCCCAGAGCGATCATCGTTCTATCGGGAGTGCGAGACTCCTGCCGAGCGTGAGCTGGTGAAGCTCGGCAGGAGCCTCGCACTCCCGTTTATACGTCCAATCGTCTTTCCAGAGATGCGACAGTCTCAACGGGTTCCTGAATGAGGGTTCTCGTACCCATCGATCCTCAACTAAGGAGTTGTCCAGAATCAAAACCGTGAAATCGCTGGCAGGGGCTTGCAGCCCGTATTGGCCCATCGTGGACCGATGACGGGTGGCCGGGNNCCACGTTGAAAATGCCTGTTTTTCTCCTGTTCGTTTGATCGGCGAAAAGCACGGTTTTGATCTTGGACACGTTCTAACGTTGACAGTGCGTTAGGCGGCACTTGAATTCGGGGGGTGCGGGCGTGCTAATGGACATTTACGCCCTTGCTCCGGAGCGGTCCGCAGAGGCCGTTGACCGGTTCCTGACCCGCTTCCTCCCGAACCGCGAGCGAGCAGACGCCGACTACACGGTGATGGTCGGTGACGACGAGCCTGCAGCCGTACTCAACACGCTGGAGGAACTGGCCGGGTTCTGCCAGGCGGAACCGCAGGCTGACGCACGGGCGTACTGGACTAGCCAAGCGCCGGGCGACCCGCACTCCGCGCATGTGTTCTTCTTGCCCGATGGCGGCTGGTGTTCGGATTGTCGGTGGCTGCCCGGGATCAGGCGGTGTGGGATCGATGGCTTTCCGAGTTACGGGTGTTCGCCGGGTCGGAGTATGGGTACTGGACCGGCGAGTGCCCGCCCGAGGGCACCGTCGCCGAGTTCGTCGCGGTGGCCCAAAGGCACGCCTAACAAAGCGCTGCAGCCGTAGACGGTTCTGTAGGGGCCGCCATCCGTGGCGGCTTGGTGTGGACAAGTCCCAAAACCGGGTCAGCTTTTTCCTGCCGAACGCCTGATTGCTCAACCCACCATCACGCCACTCGCTAGTGTCGAGTCTTCAGCGTAGAAACTCTCGATCACGGTGCCCGTTTTGCCGTCGAAGACTTCGACATGGGGTGCCCCACCGGGTCCCGCGCCTGTGATAATATCAGGGACTCCATCGCCGTTCACGTCCGCCGCCGCCACACTCACTCCGCCCTGGAAGAGCGAATTGTAGGCCTCGAACTCCTCAATAAGGCTTCCGTTTGCGCCGCTGTACACACGCACCTGCGGTCCGATGTTGGGACCGGCACCAACGATGATGTCGTCCTTGCCATCCCCGTTCACGTCCGCCGCCACATTCACGCCAACCGTGTCGGAAGTCGGAAAAGCGGAGAAGCTAATTAGAAGCCCATCCGTAACCCCATTGAACACATTGACCTGCGGAGCCATTCCTGGGCCTGGGCCGGTGATGATATCGGCCTTCCCATCGCCGTTCACGTCCCCCGCCGCCACATTGACACCACCGCGGAATCCGGAGTTGTAGGCAAAGAAGCTCTGGAGAACCGCAGCGGGTGCAAGCTGGCCGTTGGCTTGCAACATCCCCAGTTTGGTCGCGTCGAAGACCTCGACCTGCGGTCCGCCACCTGGACCAGCGCCGACAATGATGTCGGCCTTGCCGTCCCCGTTAACGTCCCCTGCCGCCACGGTCACGCCACCGCGGAACCCGGTGTTGTAGGCGAAGAAACTGGCGATCAGGTTGCCGGTACTCCCATCGAAGACCTTGACCAGCGGTCCGCCGCCGGGTCCAGGTCCGGTGATAATGTCCGGGATTCCGTCGCCATTGACATCGCCGACCGCCACGTTCACGCCACCGGTAAATCCCGCATCGTAAGCGTCAAAGCTGAATCGCAGCGACCCGTCGGCATTGAACACTCGCACAAGTGGAGGGCTACCGGGTCCAGCCCCGGTGGCGATCAGGGGAAGAGACGGTTCGGAGATGGTCAGGGTGTCTGTGGTGTTCGCGAAGTTGATTGCCAACGTCAGGGGGGGACCAGCGTGGGGGATCAAGGTGCCGGTGATGGTCGCGGTCGTCTGACCGGCCGGGATCACCAGAGGACTGGTGGTCACATTGCTGTAGTCGACACCAGCCACGGCCGTGCCGCCCAGTGTGAACGGAACCGTCGTCGCCGTGGTGGATCGACCTGACAGATTCACGGTGACGCTGAAGGTTCCGCTTGAGGCGGCGACGGTGTTGTTGGATGTACTGATCTGCACAATCGGCTGGGTAGCTGTGTTCACGATTGTGAGCGTGTTACTTGTCGTGGTCCCAAGAGTGGCATTGCTGGGTGATCCCAGTGTGAACGTCAGGGTCTTGTTGGCTGCGCCGAAGACATCGTTATCGAGCAACGTCCCGGTGATGGTCGCAGTGGTTTGGCCCGCGCTGATCACCAGCGGGTTTGCCGTCACGCCGCTGTAATCGGTGTCAGCGACTGCGGTGCCGCCGAGTGTGAATGGAATGGTCGTGTCCACACCCGACGCAGTCGAGAGGTTGACCGTGACACTAAACGTGCCGGCGGTGTCGTTTAGCGACTCGCTCGCCGCAGCGAACTCCACCGTTGGCTGAGTTGCTGTGTTTACGATTGTGAGCGTGTTGCTCGTAGTCGTTCCCAGCGTGACATTGGTGGGAGATCCTAGCGTGAACGTCAGGGTCTTGTCGGGCGCATCGAACAGGTCATTGTCAAGCAACGTCCCGGTGATGGTGACGCTGGTCTGGCCTGCGGAAATGACCAGCGGGCTGGCGGTCACGCCGCTATAGTCGGTCCCAGCCACCGCGGTGCCGCCGAGGGTGAAGGGAATCGTCGTCGTCAGACCCGAGGCGGCCGAGAGGCTGACCGTGATGCTAAACGTGCCGGCCGTGTCGTACACCGACTCGCTCGCGGCAGAGAACACCACCGTTGGCTCAGATGCCGTGTTTACGATCGTGAGCGTGTTGCTCGTGGTCGTTCCAAGCGTCGCGTTGGTGGGAGTTCCTAGCGTGAACGTCAGGGTCTTGTTGGCTGCACCGAAGACGTCGTTATCGAGCAACGTCCCGGTGATTGTGGCGGTCGTCTGGCCCGCGCTGATAACCAGTGGGGTTGACGTTACGCCGCTGTAGTCGGTGCCAGCGACTGCGGTGCCTCCCAGCGTGAAGGGAATCGTTGTGTCCACACCCTCCGCTGCCGAGAGGCTCACCGTGATACTGAACGTGCCGGCCGTGTCGTTCACCGACTCGCTCGCCACAGCGAACTGGACCGTCGACTCAGAAGCGGTGTTCACGATTGTGAGCGTGTTGCTCGTGGTTGTTCCCAGCGTGGCGTTTGTGGGGGTTCCCAGCGTGAACGTCAAGGTCTTGTTGGCCGCACCGAAGACGTCGTTATCGAGCAACGTCCCGGTAATAGTGGCAGTGGTCTGGCCCGCGCTAATAACCAGCGGGGTTGCCGTCACGCCGCTGTAGTCGGTGCCTGCGACTGCGGTCCCGCCGAGGGTGAAGGGAATCGTCGTGTCCACACCTGAGGCGGTCGAGAGGCTGACCGTGACACTGAACGTGCCGGCGGTGTCGTTCACCGATTCGCTCGCGGCAGTGAACTCCACCGTTGGAGTCGCTGTGTTAACGATTGTGAGCGTGTTGCTCGTGGTCGTTCCAAGCGTGGCATTTGTGGGTGATCCCAGCGTGAACGTCAGGGTCTTGTTGGCTGCACCGGCGATGTCGTTATCGAGCAACGTCCCGGTGATGGTCGCAGTGGTCTGGCCTGCGGAAATGACCAGGGGGCTTGCCGTCACGCCGCTGTAGTCGGTCCCGGCCACTGCGGTGCCACCGAGGGTGAAGGGTATCGTCGTGTCCACGCCCGAGGCGGTCGAGAGGCTGACCGTGACACTGAACGTGCCTGCGGTATCGTTCACCGACTCGCTCGCGGCAGTGAATTCCACTGTTGGTGGTGAATCGGTTTCGGTGATTGTGCCTGTGGCGGTGCCATTCGTGATCGTTCCGGGGCTCTGTGAGTTCACCGTCAACTCGGCTCCAGATCCGTCGTTTGTTGTGACAAGATCAGGTCGCCCATCGCCGGTGAGATCTCCGACCGCAGCGGAGTTCGGATCGGGTCCGGTGGTGGAGGTCTGCTGGGTTGCAAAGGAGGCGGTTGACGCTCCAGCCGCCGTCGTATTCAAAAGCACCGATACGGTCCCATCATTGATGTTGGGGACGATCAGATCGGGTCGACCATCGCCATTCACGTCCGCCAGGGCCACCGCGTTCGGTCCAGAACCGGTGGCGAAGGTTTGCTGGGTCGCGAAGGAGGGGGTTAAGGCCCCCGGCGGCGTCGTGTTCAGAAGGACTGATATCGTGTTGGAGCCGGAATTGGCGACAACGATGTCGGGCAAGCCATCGCCGTTGATGTCACCCAGGGCGACGGATACGGGGGTACTACCGGTAGGGAAGGTCTGTTGGGTGGTGAACGAAGCGGTGAGCGATCCTGGTGTTGTTGTGTTCAGCAACACCGACACCGTATTGTCCTGTTGATTGGCGACAACGATGTCGGGTTTACCATCGCCGTTCAGGTCACCGAGTGCCACGTAAACGGAGACATTCCCGGTTGCGAAGAATTGCGGGGCGGCGAAGGAGAGGGTCGTCGATCCCGGAGTCGTGGTGTTTATCAGAACTGCCACTGCGCTGGCGTTACTGAGGGGATCGGGATAGCCGATGTCGACGGAGACGATATCGGGCACCCCATCGCCGTTGAGGTCGGCAACCGCCACGGCGGTTGATCCGCCAGCATTGAAGTTCTGGATGGGGGCGAAGGTGGGGGTCATCGACCCTGGGGTCGTCGTGTTCACCAGCACCGACACCGTATTACTTTCGGGACCGATGACGATGTCGGGCAAACCATCGCCATTCATGTCAGCGAGGACCAAACTGCGGGAGGTGCCCCCAATCTGGAAGGAGACCGGAGCGGCGAAGGTGGGGGTGGGGGTGGTTGCCCCTGGCGGGGTGGTATTCAGCAGCACCTTTACCGAGTTGTCGAGGAAATCGGCGGCAACGATGTCAGGTTTGCCATCACCGTTGATGTCCCCGATTGCCACGGCGGTGAGGTCGCCTCCCGTGTTTGTGGTCTGCGGGATGAAGGTGGGCGCCACAGTCGGAAGAACGGTCGTATTCAACAATACAGACGTCGTGTTCGGGCCGAAGTTCGCGGTGGCAAGGTCGGGCAGTCCGTCACCATTGAAGTCCCCCACCGCGAGCGACCGGGGTTGGGTACCAGTGCCCAGATCGATTCCTGTCTGCACAGAGAACGACGCGGTGGTCGCTCCAGTGGCCGTAGTGTTCATCAGCACCGTCAGGTCATTGGCTCCCGTTGTGGATATGTTTGCTGCGATCAGGTCGGGCTTGCCATCCCCGTCAAGGTCTGCCACAGCTAGGGCTTGCAAACTGGGCTCCGCCGTAAACGTCTGAGCAGCGAATGAAAAGGTCATCGACCCCGGGGCTGTCGTATTCAGGAGCACTCCCACCGTACCGTCGTTCTCGTAGGAGACAGCGAGGTCGGGTGAGCCGTCGCCATTGAAATCCGCCACCGCCAGGCCAAACGGTTGGTCCCCCACTGCGAAGGTTTGCGCTGTCGCGAACGAGGCGGTAGCCGATCCTGGCGTCGTTGTGTTCCCTAGCACCGACATCGTGTTGTCGCCGAGGTTGGTTGTGATAATGTCGAGTTTGCCGTCCCCATTGAGGTCTGCCACTGCCACGGTCTGGGGTTCGCTCCCCACAGGGAAGACTTGCTGGGTTGCGAACGATGCGGTGGCGGAGCCAGGCGTTGTGGTGTTGAACAATACCGAGACCGTGCCGGACGCTGTGCCGTTGGCGACGACAAGATCGGGTAGACCGTCGCCATTGAGATCCCCCACCGCAACGGACTGGGGGTCGGTCCCGACGGCGAAGGTCTGTTGTGTGGCGAACGAAACGGTACTCGATCCGGGGGTCGTGGTGTTGATTAACACACTCACATCCTGGTCGACCTGATTGACGGCAATAATGTCGGGCAGTCCGTCACCATTGATGTCACCCAACGCCACAGAATCGGGGAGGTTGCCAACGGCAAAACTCTGCTCGGCAGCAAAGGTGGGAGTGGTGGCTCCCGGCGGTGTCGTGTTCAGGAGGACCGAGACAGTGTTGTCACCGGCATTGGCTGTGATGATATCGGGACGACCGTCGCCATTCACGTCGCCGACCACCACAGACGTTGGGCTGTTCCCCGTGGCGAAATCGGTGTTCGTTGATAGGGTGACCGGTGGGCCGACAACGTTCACGATACCGGTCAGTTGAACCGAGAAGGTGAGGCTCGGGTTTTCGTACTCGCTTTTCCCGAAGACAGGAATGCCGATGGTTGCTGTGGCCGATCCTGAGGCAAACGTGACGGTTCCGGTTGTGGGCGTGAAGTCGGTGTTCGGCTGAGCGGTGCCCGCGACCGTGGTGTAGCCAACTGTGAGCTGCGAGATGAGGTCGCCGGTCCGGGTGGCTGTGAAGTCGAGATTGACCATTCCCCCGGGCATGGGCTCCAGAACACTGCCATCAGCGATGGATATTGTAGTCGTCGGGTTGACCCGCGATTCCAGATGTTCCAAACACAGTTTGCGGGATCCTCCTGTCCTGGCCCGTCGGTGGGCAGTGGCAACCGTACCAAAGAGACCCTCAACCAACTTGCGTAAGGAGAGCGAACTGGCCATGAAAAGCCTCACAGGATACCGTTTTTTCTGAGTATCATGCCCTGGTTCTGAGCATGCAAGCCATAATTTATAAAAAATCTGCGTAGATTGCCCAGCTTGCTCAATTTCTTCAGTCTTCGGTGGCCAGTTCGCTGTGTTGGTCCCGGTCTATGACTTCGACCACGCCAGAGGCCGACCGCTGACAGGTGGTGATCGGACTCCGCGAGACCCTCACTCGTAAGACATGGTCCGTAGAGGAAATCTTGATCAAAGCAAATCTGGGTTTATCTGAATGTAATCTGTGTCGAAACCTGCGTCACCGGTGCAATTAGGAGCGAGGTTCAAAGCCCGGCCCCAAGGCTGACGTCCAGGGGCGGGACTTGTTGAATGAATGTCCGATGATGGTAAACTTTGGCAATTGCCTCAGCGACCCGCTGCACACCCACAGAGGAGCCGGAGAGGATGGGGTGGTGGAGAATCACGCATCCGAGGTGGGCCGCCGTGGCTTCGTCCAACTGCCCGGCTGACCGGAACCGCGATGGCGACCGGGCCACGTGCAAGGCGTTGAACCCCGGATCAAACGCCACCCCCTCCGCCCGCAATGCCCTCACAAAGAGATCCCGGGTGAGCCCAAACGCAGATGCGTCGAACCGGAACCCGACCTTGTAGTATGCTGGGATCGAGTCGGCCGCGGTGGGATTGGTGAACGGCACGAGGCCCGGCACCGCCATCAAGTGAATGAGGGCTCGGACATTCTCGACCCGGTGCGCGGTGGCTGCGGAGAGTTTCGCCAGTTGGGGCCGGACCGCGGCGGCCTGGAGTTCGCTCAGCGGAGCCCACCGTTGGACTCCCCGGTGCAGCCACACCCGCGCTCGCTGGAAGAGATACGGATCGCGGACCAGAATTGCCCCGCCCCGCCCTGCCGAAAGTAATTTCGACCCGCCGAAACTGAGCGTCCCCACGTCCCCCCACGTCCCGGCCGGTTGACCCTGCACCACCGCACCGGGTGCCTGGGCAGCGTCCTCGACCACACCAATACCACGCCAACGGGTCAGTTCCATCACTGCTCGCATCGGGATGAGGCCACCGTGCAGATGCGAACAGATAACGGCCTTTGTGTGTGGGCTGAAGACGGCTTCAAGACGAGTCGGGTCCAGGTTCCAGTTGTGCGGATCGACGTCGACCAGAACCGGCCTGGCTCCGAGTGAGTGAACGGTCAGGTAATTCGATTCGTAGTCGTAAGCCGCCATCACCACTTCGTGCCCGGGGCCGACCCGCAGTGCTCGCAGGGCAACCTCAACGGCGAGTGTTCCACTCGCGCACGTCAGGGCGTGCGGGATGCTGTGGAACGTGGCGAGTTCGGTTTCAAGAGCGCCGACGTGTTCACCGTGGTACTGGCCCCACGCTCCGGACGCAACCGCCGCGGCAATCGCAGCATGTACGTCCGGGTCGGGGAGGGGCCACACCGGTGGGCCATCGGGACAGACGGGCGGCCCACCGAGGAGGGCCGGGAGATCGGTCATGCTCATCCCCCGGGGTGGGTCACCAGTCTCCGTCGGGCACTTCATTGGGATGTCTCACCCCGTGGAGTTGCGCGGGTGGGACATTCAAGGATTCGTCGTCGTCCGACCCGACGAACCCGTTCAGGGCATCCATCGCCGCGACGGGCTTCACACCGGAGAGGATCGTTGAAGGGGGCAGGTCGTTTTGGTGCTCATCGTACAGCTTGAACCACGGGAATCCGTGCTGGGTGTAGGTGTGGGCCGACACCGGTGTCGGCGGTAGATCTTCGCCGGTGATCTCCCGCCACATCTCGCTATTCACGATGTGGACAAACACGCGACCGTAATTCGATTCGTCCCAGGTCTCGATCCCGTAGGGGTCAGGGTAGATCTTCTGGACGATCTTCCCGCCCCCGGCAAGCCCCATCGACCGAGCCTTTGGCTTGCCCGCGCTCCGCGGCCCGCGGGTGCTCGATAATTCCTCCAGGGGGTCGTAGGCTGTTTCGAGATCATCGTTATCGTCGAAATCATCATCGTTATCGTCGAGATCATCATCGTCAAAATTGTCTTCAGAATCTTCTGCTCCAGCCGACCGGCAACGCCGCGGTTCCGGAAACCGGCCGGGTTTGGGTTCGTACACGATCAGTTGCACCCCACCATGCACCTCCTTGCCGGTCACCTGTCCCTCGACGGTATACCCCATCCCGAGTGGCATCGCCACAAACTGCCGGACTGAACCGGACCCGGTGTTGAACCCATCCAGCCACGGTTGTGGGGGGCAGGTGAGGTAGTCTTGAGTCTCCTCCCGACCGGTGCGGTCAGGCGTGTGAAGCGTCTGGTCCCACGGCTTACCTGAGACGGCGTTGATCTTCCCGGCCGCGACCTTGGCCGCGTTCGGTCGCCAGGATCGGGCGGTGAACTTAATCCACATGGCCTCTCGCTGGTACATCGGGAGGAAGACACCAGATGTCTTCACCCACGTGGCCGGGACGCGGTCGCGGTAGGCCAGCACCCGGCGGACTGGGAACGATCTGAGCCCTGGCGGGAGGGGGTAGTCCTTGCCGTCGTCCGGAATGCGGAGGGTCCGCTGGAACGCGACCGCGAACCCGGTGTTCGCGACCGGGTCCGTGAAGGTGATCCGAGAACCCTGTTCGACGGTGACGCGGAGCATGGGATACCCTCCTGGGATGTGAGTCGGATGGATGGTGATGATATGTGGAAAGGGGACACTACTCGGACAACTACGGTTCAGGTCCGCATGATCAGGGAAAGGACACCGTTACCTCCCGCGACACCCGGCCATCGGGAATCTCGACGACTTGCCCGGTGGGTTGCCCATCAGCGTAAATCACGACCACTGCCAGATATTGGAACTGAGTGCGTGATAATTTCCATCCAAACAACCCGTGATCCCTCCCGCTCACCGGCACTTGCACCGACAGCGGTTGACCCTCGTAAGGGTCAGCGACCGCGGAGGGCCAAACACCGCTGGGTTCTAATCGGATGATTTCGGAAACCTCAACTTCGGCATACTCGCGGTTCGGGGCCGATCCACATCTCACCACACGGATCGGCTGACCTCGATTTTCGATGTGGACCGCCAATTTGTAGCCACCGTCCCAAAGGATTTGAGTATCAAGTGTGAGAGTCAACACCGATAAAGCGACGAGCGCAACCACCATGATAATGACCCACTGTCGCATGGTTGCTCTCCGCCTCGGACGATGTGCGTCTCAGCGCGATTTCGGTTTAGTCTTTCCTTCGGTCGGTTTTTTGGCGAGGGTATCTTGCCCGGTCGGGCAATCGGCCTTGAGCGGGCAGGCCGAGCAGTGAGGGGTGCCGTCCACGCAGATTTCCTTGGCGAGGAGGCTCACCAGTTCGGTGAACTCCGGCCCACGGGCTTTCGGGATCACGTGCTCGATGCTCCCGCGCAACGCTTCCAGACTCTCCGGCTCGCCCGGGTCGACCACCCCCAACCGCCGGAGCACGCGAAGCGTCGGGGCATCGAGCGGGATCGCGTGTCCGCCGAGCGTTTGCTGGATCACCCAGGCGACAGCAAAGTCGTTGACGCCTTCCTTGTAGAAGCGGAGTTTCCGGGCCGTATCCTTGAGCCCCTTCTTGACGATGTCGCCGAGATCGAACGAATATCGCTCCTCGAACACCGCCTGGAGCAGGGCGATCATCCGCTTGGCGCGGCTCCCGGGCTGGGGGAGCGGGCGGAGGATGTCGGCGACCTCCTGAACGGTGCTGACCCGGACCTCGTTCCAGTCGATGAAGGCTTTGCGGAGGGCCGTATACGCCCGATCGGCGTCAGCGCGGGTGGTGCCGTCGCGGCAGGCAGCGTAGATGAGTTCCTCCAGAACCGTCCGTTCGGATTCGGCAGGGGCCTCGTCCGGGAGGGGGAACTTCTTCTTCAGCGCGGTGTGCGCTTGAGTCAGGAGTTGCTGCTTGTTGGTGATCGCCGGCATGCGCGGTCGCTCGCTTTCCGGTCGTCGGACCGATGGGGGCGTCAGCCCGGCTAGCCCGCCGATCCATCGGCGGCGTCGGTCTGATCGGCAGACGGGCTTGGTGAGTCGCCGACTGTATTCCCGGCAGCGGCCCGGGCTTCGGCGTCGGCCCGCGACTGATCCTGGGCTTCACGGATCAGCCGGGCGACCTCGATACTCTTCTTCACCCCCTCGTCGAGGATGAACGTGATGTGCGGGACGAACCGGGTGGTCAGCCGTTCGGCGACCTTGGTCTGGATGTAACCGGCCGCACTCCGCAACCCGTGCATGGTCAGGTGTTGCTCCTTCACGGAGCCCATAACCGAGACGAACACCTTGGCGTGTTGGAGGTCGGCGGACACCTCGGCCCGGGTGACGGTCACATTCTTCACCCGTGGGTCTTTGATTTCAAGCAGGATGGTGTTGGCGGCGACCTCGCGGACCACCTCCGACACCCGGGCCAGCCGGTGCGATTTCATCGGGGACAGGAACACCGGGTCTCTCGGGTATCGGGGTGTCGGCGTCGGGACCCATCCGACGACTCGGTATCCGGTTCGGTCTTCGGTCATGCCGACACCCGATCTCCCGATACCCGACTCCACCGCTTAAACGACTTCCGACCCGACCGACACCTCTCCACCGAGATACTCCGCAACCGGATGGCGACGGAGGGCTTCGGTGATCTGATTGAGAACCCCTCGGGCGGTCTCGCCTTCGCCCGCGACAACCCCGAAGGCGAGTTCGGCGACTTTCACATCATCGTGCGACCCGACCTCAGCAGCCGACACGTTGAACCCACTCCTAACCTTATCGAGGATCGACCGGACCACCTGCCGCTTATCCTTGAGGGTGCGGCTCTCCCGGACCAGCAGACGGACTTCGAGCAAACCGACCATAAAAAAGTTTAAGGTTTAAAGTTTAAGAAGTTTAAAGTTAAAGACCATTGGAACCATAGGAGTTTAGGATCTCACTTCTCTTTTCTCTTTCTTTAAACTTTAAACTCTTTAAACTTTAAACTGTTATAAAGTTCGAAGCCGGATCTCGATCTTGTACGCTTCGATCACATCGCCGACCTTGATATCGTCGTACCCGGTGATCTTCATCCCGCACTCGAAGCCCTCTCGAACCTCCTTGACATCGTCCTTGACGCGCTTGAGCGAATCGAGACCGACCACCTTGTCACCCTGGGGGAAGACCACGACGCCCTCGCGGATGACCCGGACCCGGGCGCTCCGCTCGAACACGCCGCTGGTGACGTAGCATCCGGCGATTGTCCCCACCTTCGAGATTCGGAACGTCTGGCGGATGACCGCCCGACCGAGGTGGACAACCTCCTCGATTGGCTTCAACCGACCCTCAAGCGCGGCCTTCACGTCATCGACAAGGTTGTAGATGATCTGGTATTCGCGGAGGCTGATCCCCCGCTCTTCAGCCAGGTGCAGGGCGGGGTCGTCGGCGGTCACGTTGAACCCGACGATCAGGGTGTCTTCGGGGGAGGTCAGGGCGAGTTGCACGTCCGACTCGGAGATGGCTCCGATACCAGCGTGCAGAACCCGGGTCCGGACTTCCTCGTGGGTGAGTTTCTCCAGTTCCTTGCGGATTGCTTCGACCGATCCACGAGCCTCGGCCTTGAGGATGATCTTCAGCTCGCTGATCTTGGCCTTGGACTTGGCAGCGCTGAGGTCGGCCATGTCCTTCGGGGCGGTAAACCGGTTGAGGGCGGCCTCCCGATCCTTTTGCCGCCGAACCTCGGCGATCTCCTGAGCCTTGGCCAGATCGTCGACGACATAGAACGGGTCGTCAGCGTTCGGAACCTCGCCCAAACCGGTAACTCGAACCGGGGTGCTCGGGCCGGCCTCCTTGACGCCGATGCCCATGTCATCGTACATCGCCCGGACACGGCCGAAGGTTGACCCGCACAGGAGGATGTCGCCGCGCTTGAGCGTTCCCTGTTGGACAAGGACGGTGGCCATCACCCCCTCGTCGGCAGACATGTACGCCTCCAGACAGGTTCCGGTTGCCGGTCGGTCCGGGTCGGCCTGGAGTTTATCCGCCAGATTGAGTTCGGCTTCGAGAAGAATCGCCGTGAGCAGATCATCGATCCCCTGCCCGGTGACCGCGCTGGTCTCGACGAACTGGGTGTCGCCACCCATGTCGTCGGGGAGCAGGTTGAGGCTGTAAAGTTGCCGTCGCGTCCGGTCCAGGTTTGCGTTGGGCATGTCCACCTTGTTGATGGCCACGATGATCCGAACGTTGGCTGCCCGGGCGTGGTTGATCGCCTCCTCGGTTTGTTGCATCACCCCGTCGGTCGCTGCAACGACGATCACGGCGATATCGGTGACGTTCGCTCCGCGAGCACGCATCTTGGTGAACGCTTCGTGGCCGGGGGTGTCGAGGAAGGTGATCGGGCGTTCGATCACCTTCTCGCCGGTCTGAGGATCTTCGATCTTGTGCATGACCGACCACGCCCGAATGACTTGCGTGATCCCGCCGATTTCGGTGTCGACGATCTTCGACGAGCGGATCTTGTCGAGCAGCGATGTCTTGCCGTGGTCGACGTGGCCCATGATTGTGACGATCGGGGGCCGCGGTCGGAGTTTGTCCGGGTCGACGTTCGTGACCAGGTCCGCGTAAAGCTTGAGGAGTCGGTCTTCTTCCGTCTCCTGTTGCTTCAGGACGAGTTCGATGTTCTTCTCGACCGCAACCAACTGCGCGACCTCAAGCTCGATGGGGGAATTCACCCCGTAGAGCTTTCCGGTCTCCTTGAGCAGCCGCTTACTGAGTTCACCGGTTTTCATCCCAATCGCCTCGGAGAGCGATCGGACGTTGATCGGGGGGGCGATCTCGATCCGCCCCTCCTTGACGATCGGAGCAACTTTCCCCCTCGCTGCCTTGCGGAGCAGGGCAGCCCGGGGGCCTCGGCGCGAGCCGAACTTCTCATCGATGGTCTCGACCTTGCCGTCTCTGAGGACAACCGCTGGCTGGCCAGCGGATGTCCCGCGACCTCGCGACGGTTGACGGCCCTTCTGCCGGGCGTCCCGGCCGATCACACCGGCACCCTTCTTCTTATCGTCGTCGTCATCTCCAATGGGAATTTCGCCACCGGGTCGGAGCGGGCTGACTGGAGTTCGGGCAGGGCCGCCCTGACCGCCGGAGCTACCAGGGCTGACCGGTCCTCCGGGCCTGCCGGGAGCGCCGCCCCCGGGTTGAGCCTGCACCGGTTGGGGCCGGGCCAACTCCTTCAGATCCATCTTCTGCCCGCGAGCGCTGGCCGAGCGGAGCCGCTCGATCATTTCGGGGGTCAGTTTCACCGACTGCTGACCGGATTTGGCCGGGCCGCCCCGCGAGGGTCCGGGGCCAGGCCGCGGGCCACCGGGTGGGGTGGTCCCAGTAGCGGGGCCGGGGCGTGGTCCACCAATCGGAGCACCGGGTCGCTGGGGAGGGCCACCCGAGCCGGTCGATCCTGCTGGACCGGCCCCACCGCTTGGGCCAGTCCTGGGCGGCGCCATCGACCCCTGGCGTGGGGGGGGCGGCTGCGGTGCCCGGGTCAAGAAATTCGGGCGCGGACCTCCAGCGCCTCCAGCACCGGGCGGGATCGTCCCGCCGCTGCTCGATGGGCGTGGAGGCAGAACACCACCTCCGCCAGGGCCTCCAGCGGGGGGGCCGCCCTGTCGAGGGGGAAGGGTCGGTGGTTGTCCTGAAGGGGTCGCAGGACGACTCGGGGTGGGGCCAGCCACGAGTGGCGGCGAAGCAGGAGTCGGCTTCGTCGGTGGGGTAGCGACCGGGGGTTCCACTGGTGCCGGCGGCGTTGGCTTCAGGGTGACCGGAGGGCCATTCGCCGCGCTGGACGACGCTGCAATTGGGCTGGGGGTAACGGGTTCGGCTGGAACACTCGGAATTGGGGCCGCGGTCGGTCGAGTCGGGACGACCGGACGGGAGGCGTTCAGGTTCCTGACGCCCCCACCCAGGTTTCGCAGACCGCCCGCCCCTGCCATGTTCGGAATCACGTTTTGTCGCGGAGCGGGCGCTGAGGGTGGCGCAATCTCGGATGAGGCAGCGGGTGCAACGACCGGCGGAGTCGGGGTCGGGACCGCGACGGCAGGAAGAGGCGTGACCGGCGCTGTGGGCGGGAGCGTGGCTACGACCGGTTGCACACTCTCACCAATGGTAGGCGACGAATGCACGAGTTCAGTGGGTGGCGATGGTTCGACAGCCGGAGGGGGAGCCTGTTCGGCAACTGTGGGGGGCACAGCCACAACAACAACCGGAGCAGGTGGTTGCGTTGCAACCACTACNNCCGGCTTGATGGGGGGCGCGGGTCTGGCAACCGCCTTGGGGAGAGTTTGCACTTTGTTGATTGGGGGGACGTTCGCGGGAATTCCAGGCCTGGCCGGGATGGCGGGAGTGGGGAACGCGCTGGGGCCGACCTTCGACCCCTTCTTCACGCGATCCTTGATCGCATCGGCCTGGTCTGGCTCCAAACCGTTGAGCTGGTTCGTGATCCCCGCGAACCCCAGCTCCTTGCAATAATCGAGGAGAACCTTGCTCTCCAGGTTCAGTTCCTTGGCCAGGGCAAATACCCGGACCTTCTTATCCTTTTCTTTAATCTGCGGATTCTGCTGCAAGCGGAACTCCTCTGGGGGTGCTCCGAGCACCCCCGTATCCCCCGTGGGTTGGCCACGAGCCTTACCGGAACGGTCGGTGACGCCCCGAATAAGTTATATTCTAATCCCGCACGTCCCCGCGAAAAGGGGAATCGGCAGAACTGGTGGGTCTTGGTCATTTCTGGGTCGGGCGGTGCCCTGTCGGTTGGAGGGGGAACCGTCACGAAATCAGTGGGTTGGCGGTTCGCCCGCCAGTTCGCTGGGGGAGTGGCTGTCGCCCCCGCCCTCCTGATTAGACACTGGGGGCGACACGGGGTTCGGGTCTTCCACGACGGTATCGCTGGTCGAAGCGACCTCGACAGACGCCACAGCGTCTGTCGGGGGTTGCTCGAACGATTCGCTGGTCTCTGCCTCCGTGGGGATGTCGTCCGCTTGGGATTCGTCACCGGCCGCCACAAATTCCGCGGCCACCTGATCCTCGACCGCCCCGTGCTCTGTGGGGATCGGCTCCTCCGCCGTTTCGGATTCCGCAACCCCCTGTGATTCCACATCGTGTTGGGCCGCTTCAACGGTTTCCGCGGCCCGTCGCTCGTCCTCGACACTCCGGTCCATCACGTCGGAGTATTCCTCGGCGTACATCACCACTTCATCGGCCGCTTCCTCGTCCAGGCCCGAGAACTCGGCCAGCCCCTCGGCATCGGTGCAAGTCAGGTCATTGTACGACAAAAACCCTTCCTCGATCAGCGCACCGATCAATTCCGGGGAGGTGTGCGGGAGTTGGCCGAACCATCGCTCCGCTCGTTCCAGCGCCTCCCCAAGTTCATCATGCGTCATGATTTCGATGTCCCAGCCGACCAACTTCGATGCCAGGCGGACATTCTGTCCCCGTCGGCCGATGGCCAGCGATAACTGGTCGTCGGTGACCAGGACAATCGCCCGGCCGAGCCGGGGATAGGTGAACACCTCGCTGATCTGGGCCGGTTGAAGGGCGTTCGGGATGAGGACCTGGAGGGCATCGTTCCACCGGACGATGTCGATTCGCTCGCCGTTCAATTCCTCGATCACGTTCTTGATCCGGCTCCCACGGACCCCAACGCAGGCCCCGACAGCATCCACTTTCAGGTCGATGCTGGTGACCGCCACCTTCGAGCGGTAGCCAGCCTCACGGGCGACCGCCCGGATATCGATAATCCGCTCCTCGATCTCCGGGATCTCCTCCTCGAACAGGGCCTTGACGAAATCGGGATGACAGCGCGACAGAACAATCTTGACCCGGTGGCCTTGCCGCCGGACGTCGAGCACCACGGCTTTCACCCGTTCTCCGACGTGGTGGCTCTCGCCCGGGATCTGCTCGCTGCGGGGGAGCAGGGCCTCGCTCTTGCCGAGAGAGACAATCGCCGTACCGGCGTCCACCCGTGTGACAGTCCCCAGCAGGAGTTCCCCCTTTTTGCCGCTAAACTCGTTGTAAACGGTATCGGACTCGGCCTCGCGGATCTTCTGGATCATCACCTGCTTGGCCGACTGGGCCGCGATCCGGCCGAGGGTCTCCGGGTCGAGTTCTTTCTCCCGGAGTTTGGCGATGATCTGACCGGTTGATTGATCGATCTGAACGAATACCCCTTCTTCGACAGCGAAATGCCGTTCGGCGGCCAGTTGAATTGCAGCTTCGATTCCGTGGAAGATGACTTCGCGTGGAATCTTCTTTTCCTCGTGCATCTTGTCCACGAGTTCGAGGATCGCCTTACCGGGGTCTTTCTTGGTCGTCATGGTGCCGTCTCCCGATAGACCGCAAAGGCTCCCCGTGAGGGGGCTTCGGTTCTGGTTGCGGGCCGGCGGGGGTTGTGTCACGGGGGAGCGCCGACCGGGGCGGCGGACCGGAGGGCCGTCCGACCCCGCCTCTGGGAATCACTCCCAGCGCGAGGCGAACCGCCGTCCGCTGCCGACCGGGTGGTCAGAGCGTTTGGCCGGTCCACGGATTCGGATGAACCTGTGGGCCGACTCCGGAGGGGTCGCCGCCAGCCACGCCCGACTGATGCGAGAACACCGGCCAGGGGGGCCGGTGTGATATCGGGCCGTGGGTGACGATGGTATTGTTGGCGGAACCCGGCCGATGAGCAAGAGCATTCGGCCGAAGAATTTTGGTTATGGTGATCGAGACGACGATCAACCGAGCAGGTGGTAGGGGAGAATCGGCCGGGACAATGATGCGAAAATCCTGTCCAAACGACCCCGGCAGGGGTCGAATCGATTAGCCGGGGGTTGAGCGTAGCGACACCCCCGGCGGCCATCGCGGCCAGCCCACCACGCGACCACGGGGGCAACCCGGCTGCACGTGACCCCTCCCGCCATCAATGGTTGAGCGCCACCCCGTCGGCGATAGTCATTACAATGATCTGAATATCATGTCCGAACGACCCCGGAGGGGTCGAAGCGATTAGCCGGGGGTTGAGCGCAGCGACACCCCCGGCGGCCTTCGCGGCCATCCTACCACGCGACCACGGGGGCAACCTGTGTTCCCGTTGTGGTCTGTGGGTCAATGCGTGTTGGATCATTGTCACCGGCCCCGCCCCGGTGGTCGAGCTACGCTCGACCACCGGCTCATCGCTGCGACCCCTGCCGGGGTCGGTTCGGCCATCGTCTTCACGTTTCGCTGCCGTCCTTCGTTGCCCCCGGCGACTTGCCGAGGATGGCGGCCTCCGCATCCTCGAGTTCTTCCTTCCGCCGCCAGTAGCCGCACGTCTCGATGAGACGCCGTGCCTCGGCCAGGTCGTGCTGCGGGGATTCCCAGGGGTATTTCGCATCGCGGAAGAAGAGCCGCGCCCGGTGGAGGTGGATATCGGCCATGAAGAGCCGCATGGGGCCGCGCTCGGCGATCTCCCAGGCTTCGTCCAGGTCGCTCTGGGCGCTCTCGTGGCCGGTGCTCGTGTCGGTGAGTGCGCGCAGCCAGGCGCGGGTGAGGAGGCCGAGCGGTAGGAAGTGCTGCTGGCCGGCGCGACGGAGGCTGGCCAGGGTCGAATCCAACTCGGAACGCGGAACGCGGAGGTCGGAATGGTCGAGGATAGCCTCGAAGATCGCTGCCCGGCCCAGTGTGAGGCGGTCGAGGGCGATGTCGGTAAGCCAGCCTTGCGTCGTCACCCATTTGAGCGTCTGCGCCGCCCGCTCGTATACGGCCCGGCATGAATCTCGTAGTGCAGCCGTCCCGGATGTGCGTTCTGGCGGCGTCTCGTCTCCAACTCCACTGGGCGGGACGCCCGGCCAACCAACGGGTGAAACGCCTACGCTACGCTGCCACGCGGCACACTCAGCCGCCGTCAAGAGTAGGTTGCAATACCAGAAGCCCCCTATAGAGTACAGTAACGGATATGCGGGCTGGCACTCGACCTGCATCTGCTCGGCCTCACGGAAGCGCGCCTCTGCCTCGGCCCGGCGGCCCGCTTGGTGCAGAGCGTCGGCGTGTGTCGTGCGCTTCGTCAACCGGTGAAACGCATCGCCGCTGCGGTCCGCGTAGGTCACGGACTGCTCGGCGTCCCTCACCGCCCCGGCCATCTCGCCCAGCGTCAACTCCAGCTCGCTTAAGTTACTGGCGTAGACTGCCGCATTGCTCCAATCTTCCAGCCGGACTGCACCTTCAGTCCCACCACGCATTGGATCGAGGGCCTCGGTCAGTCTGCCCAAAGCCTTGAGGCGGAAGGCGGCTCCGTTCAGCAGCCAGGCTTGGCTGGTTTCCGTGATCGCTGGTGAGACACGGCTCCACGGCGGCTCGAAGAAGCATGCGACGGCACCCAAGTCGGAACCGTACGCGCCGAGGTTCCTCGTGCTGTAGAACCCATCGTCTCCCGTGCCGCGCAGGATGCGCTCGAGGTAAACCTTCTCACACGCCTCCTGCTGCAACCCCGCCTGGCAGCCGTGGGCCACGGCCTGGTAGAGCGGCTGGAGGTCTCCAAGCGTGGGCTCGTCGCCTTCCTTCGTCGTCTCGCACAGGTGTTCAAAGAGCCGCTTGTGAGCCTCTCGCCAGGCTGCGGGGGCTTTCTCGCGGAGTTGCACGGCGAAGTATTCCCGCAAGAGCGGATGGCAATCGACGGAGTTATCCGCCTGGACCGTAAGCAGGTTGATGTCTTCCAGCCGACTCAGGGCCAGCTTCCAGTCCCGCGAATCCAGCCCCACGAGCGGCTTGGTCAGCCCGCGGATCACCGGCGCTGCGCGAAGCGCTTCCAGGCAGCCTTCTGATGCGGGGCGGTCGAAGAGGCCGAGTAGCTTCAGGATGGCCAGTTGCCGCTGTCCCAGCGGGCCGGCACTCGCGAACCATTTCTCGTAGGCTTCCATCGCCTTGAAGGCGTGGCCGTAGGGGCGAGTGGCATCGTTCTGGTATTCGTGGTCGGCATCCGCCAGGCGAACCGTGTCGCGCTTCAGAATGTCGCCTCCTTCGACCAGACGCAGATACTGTCCCAACAGTTGGAGTGTCAGGCCGTGGCCGCGCACCTCCCGGCTGGCAGCCTGCAATTCCCGATCGTCCGCCGCGATCGGCTTCGCCCCGGCACGCCTGGCGCCGGCATTGTGCAGCAACGCCGCCCCCGCGCGGTCGCTGAGCTGGGTGAGTGCGACATCGTCGGCAGCGCGGCCGTAGTGCTGCTGGATGTCGGGAACTTTTTCGCGGGTGGTGACCACGCACAGGCCCGGGTTCCGCGCGACCAGTCCCTTGAGCAGCGCTTCAATCCCCTGGTCCCTGAGCTTGCCCGCCGTCGGACCTGGCGGGTACTGAAGCGGTTCCAGGCCATCCAGCACCAGCAGGCAGCGGGCCTTGCCGACCAGAGAGGCCAGGCGGGCACCGCGGTCCCACGGTGAGCCGAGCGTGGGGTCGGGGTCGCCAAATGCACGCAGCGCGGCGGCAATGAAGGTGTCGGCCGAGGCCGCGCTCTGGTCGCGCGTCCCCTGGCTGTAGAACGACCAGTCGAAGACGCGCTCGGCCCCGCGCCAGTTCTTGAGGGCTAGCTCGGCCATCCAGGTGGCGACGAGCGAGGTTTTCCCCATGCCGCCAAAGGCCCGCACGATGACCACGTGCTTGTGCGGGTCGTTCCAGGAGGCATCCAGCCGGGTCAGCTCGTCGTCGCGGCCGACCAGTCGCTCGGCGGTGTGCCGCAGCCGGGTGGGGGTGACCTCCGTACGCGATTCGAGCCGCGGGAGGATGTCGACCAGATCGCGGAGCACGGCCGAGCTGAGCCGCTCCTCATTCGCGAACAGCCCGCGATCGTGGCCGAGATCGCAGATACGCTGGTGGTGCTCCTTCTGCGCCTGGAACTCGGCGGGTCGGAAGACGAACCGGCTGTGGCGAGGAACGACGGGTGTGTCGCGCTCGAAATCGGTGGGGAGGTAGATATAAACGGGACGCCCGTGATACAGCGCCAGGTAGGCTTCCCACTGCGTGTACGAAAACCCCGGCTGCGGCAGGCGGAGGCGGTCGGCCAGCGGCTTCAATCGCGTGCCGAAATCGGGGTATTTGGCAAGCAGGCCTGCCACCGCCGGTTCCTCGGGCACGGCACCGATCGCCTTGCCGATCAGGTGGATGACAGCGTCGCAATGGAGGATGTAGTCATCGAGTTTCTCCAGCGTCGTCCCATCCGTGACGCCGAAATCCTCCTGGACAGCGACATCCAGGTCCGGCCGCATGAGGTCGCCGGCCAGCAGGTTGCGATACGAGATAAACTCGCTGCTCACCGCGGAGAGGAACAGCTTTTTACTGACAGTGGCAGCGCTCATGGGAGGCGATCGGGTGCAGATGGACTGTGGCGGTCAGCGAACCATCCCCACCTCATATTCTACCCGATCGTGGAGCGGCCCCAAGTGCAAAAGCCCTGGGCGATGACATTCGGCCCCGTTCGGTCTCCATCGCTGATTGGGGAACAGGGCATCAAGAAGGGTCAGATATCTGAGACGTTGGGGAATCGGAACTCTACCGGGGAAGTGGTTAGCTTTCCCACCTCCCCTTGTGAGGTGAGGTCAGCACCGATGATTCTTACAGGCCACAAAATTCAATAAGCGAACTCCAACACTGCCAGAACCCTCTTACCTCCCCCCTTGTGGGGGAGGTCGGCCCGGCNNCCCCCCCCCCCCCCCCCGCCCCCCCCCCCCCCCCCCCCCCCCCAGCCTGATCGACTCGCCAAGCTAGACCCCCCACCCGCCTGCTTCGCGGCGACCTCCCCCACAAGGGGGGAGGTAAGAGGGTCGTTCGGAATAGGATATCGCCTATACTCTTGTCTAATCTCTACAAATGATCACCCGAGGTCGCTTTCCTCACCCCGAAGACAACTCGTGGGAGGAGCGCGGGAGCGGCGCCAGGCCGGGTTCATGGTCGACATCGTCCCCGTGACACCCGTGGGCAAAGATCGGCAGGACGAGCGCAGCGATCACGACAAACAGAATGAGGACCGGACGCGGATGGAATCCCGGCTCAGGTTCTTGCTTGATTCCTGCCCCATGCCCCCTGCCCTCTATCATCCCTTCCTCCCCTTCTGATTCGTGTTTTCGTCTTTCGGGTTTTCGTGATGATGACCTGACTCCTACTCCCTCTCATCACTTCTTCGCCTTCTCTTCCGTGTTTTCGCCTTTCGCGGGTTCGTGATGATGATCTGACCCCTGTCCCCTGTCATCACTTCTTCCCCTTCAGGTGTACATCCAGGAACCGCAGCGCGTCCTGGATCGTTTTCGCCGCGGTTGGACCTTCCCAGCCGTGCCCCTTGCCCTTGACGGTAATCAGCTCGGAAGTCACCTCGGTTTCGCGCAGCTTGGCCAGCAACCGCTCCGAATGGATGATCGGGACAATCAGGTCGGCCGTCCCGTGAATCATCAGAACCGGCGGGTCGCCCCGGGAGACATGGTGAATCGGGGACGCCCGGCGGTACACGGCGGGATCGGTGCGACACTCTTTGCCGAGGAGTGGGACCATGTAGGCGTCCTCCAGTCCCGGTGACGCTCCGTACAGACTCAGGTCGGTGGGGCCGAAGAAGCTGACCACGCACTGGACACGGTCGGATTGATCGGGAAAGTCGGTCCCATCGAACTCGGGAGCCTTGTCGGCGAGTCCGGCGAGGAGAGCGAGGTGTCCGCCGGCCGAGAACCCACCGACCCCGACACGGGTCGGATCAAGGTGGTAGGTTGTGGCGTTCGCCCGGAGGAACCGGATCGCGGTTCGGGTGTCCTCCAACTGCGATGGGAATTTGTATTTCGGGGCGAACCGGTAGCTGACCGAGGCGACGACATACCCGTGCGCTGCGACCGTCTCGATCAGCGCGGGGCTGGGCTTTCCGGCGGCATCCTTCCCACCTCGGGAGAGCTCGGTCCGGCTCCCGAGTTGCCATGCCCCACCATGCAGCAGAACGACGGCCGGGTAAGGGCCACCCTCTTTCGGCATGGCTAAATCGAGTTTGAGGGTCTCCTTCCCCCGGGTCGCATAGGTGATGCCCCGTTCGATCCGGACGGGAAGCGGAGCCGTAGCCGGTGAGTCATCCTCAACGGCAGCTCCTGCCAGGGTCGATAGCGCCAGCACAACCAGCGGCACGACAGATCGGACATTGATCATTCGCACACCCTCTGCGCATCCCCGTTCGAAGTTGTTTGAAGTTGAGGAGATCAAGGCAGAACGACCGCGCTGCGGATCCAATGGGGATCGAATGGCGCAAGAAGCTATCGCATCCAGCAAGACGTCTCGATTATGGTGCTGTAATTTGCCCATAGGTCTCCGGCCGCCGGTCACGATAGAACTGCCAGATGTTGCGGACCTCCCGTATCAAGTCCAGGTCCAGATCGCACACGACGATGTCATCCGTGTTTCTTGAACCCTCGACCAGGATACGGCCGCGGGGGTCGCAGAAGTAACTCTGACCGTAGAACTCGCCGATGCGCCAGGGGTCTTCCCAGCCAGGCCGGTTGAGAGCACCGATGAAGTAACCGTTGGCCACCGCGTGCGCGGGTTGCTCCAGCTTCCACAAGTACTCGGACAGGCCCGCCACAGTCGCCGACGGATTGAAGACGATCTCTGCCCCGTTCAGCCCAAGGCAGCGCGCTCCTTCGGGAAAATGGCGGTCGTAACAGATGTAAACACCCACCTGGGCGAAGCGTGTCTGAAACACGGGATAACCCAGGTTGCCAGGCCGAAAGTAGTACTTCTCCCAGAAGCCAGGCTGCACTTGCGGAATGTGCATCTTGCGGAACTTGCCGAGATAGGAGCCGTCCGCGTCGATGACAGCCGCCGTGTTGTAATAGACTCCGCTGATCTCTTCCTCGTAGACTGGCAGCACCAACACAATCCCGTGTTTTCGCGCGATTTCGAGGAACCGCTGGGTCGTCGGGCCTTCGGGTACTCGTTCGGTCAGGGCGTACCACCTGGGTTGCTGTTCGGCACAGAAGTAGGGACCGTAGAACAGCTCCTGCAGACAGACGATTTGGGCACCCCGAGCGGCAGCTTGCGCGACGAGCGCTTCATGTTTCTCGATCATCGCCTTCTTGATTTTCTCGACCGGCGCCGTGGCGGGTTCGCACAACGTCGCTTGAATCAGACCACCGCGAACGATGCGAGCCATGACCACTCCACCGACGACGAGGACAGGGGTTCGGGGTATAGTATTGGCTACGCGAAATTCATGATAATGATTCCTTGGCAGCCCACAAATCGCCGCGTGGATGAATCGATGTCGTCAGCGGCGGCACTGGCCTGCAAACATGGAACTTCTATGCCGAGCGCTACCAAAACCCGACACCCACTTCCGGAGTGCTCTCACGTCCCCCAGCGTTATGACGGTCCGGCCAAGGAGGAGGTTCTCGCCCTGCGTCGTGACTACCTGACGCCCGGCCTCATCACTTACTATCGAGATCCCCTCCTGATCGTCGAAGGCCACATGCAGTACCTGTGGGACGAGCAAGGTACCCGCTACCTCGATGCCTTCGCAGGGATCGTTACCGTTTCGGTCGGACACTGTCACCCCTACATCGTCGATAAGGTCTGCGCACAGGTCGGTAAATTGCAGCACACGACAACCATCTACCTACATCCGACGATCGGCCAATTCGGCAAAAAACTGGCCGAGTACATGCCCGAAGGCTCGGACCTGACTGTTTCCTATTTTACCAACTCCGGAAGCGAGGCCAACGAACTGGCCGTCCTCATGGCGCGTGAAGCCACTGGCCGATCGGAAATTCTTTCGCTGCGCAACGGCTACCACGGCGGTACGTCGGCGACGATGGGGCTGACGGCCATCGGGAGCTGGAAATTTCGCAGCAACCCTGCCTCGGCCGTCAAAAATGCCACACCCGGATATTGCTACCGCTGCCCTTACGGCCTGACCTACCCAAGTTGCGATGTTCGCTGCGCCCGCGATGTCGAGCCGCTCATCCGCAACGAGACCTCCGGTGAACCGGCCGGTTTCATCGCCGAGCCGATCCAGGGAGTCGGCGGCGTGGTGACGCCCCCACCGGAGTATTTCCAGATCGTCTACGACATCGTTCACCGCCACGGCGGGCTCTGCATTGCCGATGAGGTCCAAACCGGCCTGGGTCGCACCGGCGCACATTTCTGGGGCTTCGAGAACTGGGGCGTGACCCCGGACATGGTGACCCTGGCCAAGGGAATCGGCAATGGGGCTCCCCTGGGAGCGTGCGTCACGCGCCGGGAAATCGCCCGGACGATGACCAACCGGGTGCATTTTAATACGTTCGGAGGCAACCCGATATCCATGACCCAGGGCCTGGCGACGCTGGAGGTGATCGAACGCGACAACATCCAAGAGAACGCTCGAATCGTCGGAAAGCATCTCAAAGACCGCTTGTGCGAATTGCAACAGCGGCAACCGCTCATTGGGGAGGTGCGCGGTCTGGGCCTGATGTTGGGCGTGGAGCTGGTCCGCGATCCCACGAGCAAAGAGCCGGCGACAGCCCTGGCAGCCGACGTGCTCGAAAATTGCCGGCAGCGCGGACTGTTACTCGGCAAAGGAGGCATCTCGGGTAACGTGCTTCGGATCAAGCCACCGATGTGTCTCACGATAGACGACGCTGACTTCCTCGTCGATTGTCTGTCCGAAGGAATTAGCCTGGCACAGAAGCGATAATAAATTGCTGGAACAACATTCAGTCAGTCTCATACAGGAAGCCGCAGAGGCTGTCGCATCTACGGAAAGACGATTAGACGTATAAATGGGAGGGCGAGGCTCCTGCCGAGCATCACCTTCACGCTCGGCAGGANNGGAATGAGACAGCCTCTGCGGCTTCCTGTATCAGAACATACTGGTGTCTTGGCCTTGAATCCTCGATTCCCAGCTTTCTAAACGCCAACAGAGCCAGTAATATAGGGCCGACTTTAGACCAATTAGCACGATCATGGCAATAGCTTCGTTGCGACACCGGGCTGGCGTTGCCATCTCGGCCAATTCATTTGGAGAGATGCAATGTCCAATCTCAGCATCACTGTAGACGGTTTGAAACTGCCCAATCCGTTCGTCATCGGCTCGGGACCACCTGGCACCAATGCCAATGTTATCACCAAGGCATTCGACGAAGGCTGGGGTGCTGTCATCTGCAAGACGGTCAGCCTTGATGCATCCAAGGTCGTCAACGTCCATCCACGATATGCTCGGTTGCGCACAGCCGGGTCAAACGAGATTATCGGCTGGGAAAACATCGAGCTGATCAGCGATCGCCCATTCAGCATCTGGCTCGACGAGTTCAAGCGAATCAAGGACAAGTATCCCGAGCGTGTGCTGCTCGCCTCGATCATGGAAGAGTATCGAAAGGAGGCGTGGATCGAAATCATCGAGCGTTGCCAGGAGGCCGGGGTCGATGCTTTCGAGTGCAATTTCTCCTGTCCTCATGGTTTGCCTGAGAGACGCATGGGGTCGGCGATGGGGGAGAACCCGGAGATTCTCGAAGAAGTCTGTCGCTGGGTGATGAGCGCGGCGAAGATTCCGGTGTGGGCCAAAATGACGCCCAACGTCACACACATCGAAGAACCCTCACGTGCCGCGCTCCGGGCCGGCTGCCAGGGGATCAGCGCCATTAACACCATCCGGAGCGTGATCGGCGTCAACCTGGACACGCTGCGGCCGGAACCGTCGGTCGAAGGCTACACCACACCGGGCGGCTACTCGTGCAAGGCCGTCATGCCCGTTGCGCTACGGATGTGCATGGAAATCGCCAAGCTGATACGCGACGAGTTCCCGGGCCGCTCGCTGTCCGGCATCGGTGGCATCGAATCGGGCGGCGACGCCGCCCAATTCATCCTGTTGGGTTGTGATACCGTGCAAGTGTGTACCTATGTCATGAAGACTGGATATCGTTGCGTGCATGCCATGCTTGACGAGTTGGCAGCGTTCATGGAACGGCACAAGTTTCGCACGCTCGCTGAGGTGAAGGGGCACAGTTTACAATACTTCACCACGCATCATGACCTGGTGCGACGGCAGGCAGAAGCGCGAGAGCGGGCCAAGATCGCCGCTGGCGTCCAAGCCGAAAGCCAACCGATCAAGAGCGACCAGGAGTGGCACGGCGACGATTTCGTCAAGCAAACCGATTCCCTGGCGCGCGGTTAGATCGCACGCAGGCAGTTGGTGAGAGAAAATTTCCCAGTGGGCTTGGGTGCCACGGGCAGCTTGTCCGCCCGTAAAGGCGTTGCACGGGCGGACTAGCCGCCCGNNGTCATTTCCTGGCGACTGCCTTATGTCCCATGCGTTGCTTCGCGTTTCAGCATCCGCCCATGATCCATAGTGCCCACGAACTGGCTGCCACGCACCTGGACGCGGCCTCGCACCGTCACGATCTCGACCCGCCCCTGGATCGGCCAGCCCTCAAAGGCGCTGTAGTCCACATTCATGTAGTGGCTCCGCGCAGAAATCGTGCCACGCTGGTTGGGATCAAAGACGACCAGATCGGCGTCGGCTCCCGGCTGAATTGTCCCCTTGCGGGGGAATAGCCCGAACAGTTTCGCGGCCTGCGTCGAGGCGACCTGGACAAAGCGATGCAGATCGATGCGAGCCGCGGCCACGCCGTGAGTGTAGAGCAAATGAACACGATCCTCGATGCTCGGGATGCCGTTGGGAATCCGCGTGAAGTCACCGCGGCCCATCTCTTTCTGTCCGCGGATGTCGAACGGGGCATGATCGGTAGCCACGGTGTCGATTTGCCCTGTCCGAAGGGCATTCCACAGCACCCCTTGGTGCCTCGATTCGCGCAGGGGCGGAGACATGACGTATTTCGCCCCCTCGAAATCCGGTCGCTCGGCGTAGGTCCGATCCAGCACCAGATAAGGTATGACGGTCTCCACCCATAGCGCTACCCCGCGCGATTGTGCCCGCCATGCGGCCGACAGAGCCTGGTCGCATGAGGTGTGGACCACGTACACATGCGCTCCGGTCAGTTCTGCGAACGTCGCCAGGTGATGCACACCTTCGGCCTCGACCGTGGGCGGGCGAGACGGCTCATGCCACTCCGGCCCTGATTTCCCTTCGGCCAACAATCGTCGCTGAAGCTGGGCCACGAGTTCCGCGTTTTCGCAGTGGGCTGTGACAATGACGCCGAGGCGCCGGGCCAGCTCCAGCGTCCGGAAAAGCTCTGAATCCTCAATGCCGAAGGCATCCTTGTACGCGAGAAAGACTTTGAAGGAGGCCGTTCCATCCGCGACGATGCGTCGGAGCTGTTCTGGGGTCCGATCGTCGAAACGCGTCACGCCCATGTGAAAGGCGTAATCGCACGCCGACCGCCCCGCCGCCTGCGACTTCCACAACTCGTAAGCCTCCAGGGGATCATCGGCCCGGCTGGGGCAGACCATTTCGATGAATGTTGTGGTGCCGCCAACGAGCGCTGCGCGGCTCGCGGTGTCGTAGCTATCCTTGGCAAAGGTGCCCATGAAGGGCAAATAAATGTGAACGTGCGGGTCGATAAAGCCGGGGAAAACGAACTTGCCCGACGCATCAATCACTTCCGTCCCCGCTGGGGTCGGCAAGTCGAAACCGATGCGCGTGATCGTTTCGCCTTCACACGCGATGTCGGCGCGGTAGCGAGCATCGGCCGTCACAATTTCGCTGTTTTTTACGAGCAGCCCCATGGGTGCCTCCTTCGCTGAACAAAGCGCGACAGCACGATGTCAACTTGCTGCCACTCAGGCAAGCGTTTTGTCAGCAAGATGCTCGCCTCATAGGATAGGGTTTTATCGACCATTTTTTGCCGTTCGTAGTGAGCACAGTCATGGGGTCGGTGAGTAAAAGCGACAACCCGACGGCCCTGAACAGCGTCTGTAAGCTGGCCGAGGATGTGTCTGGTTCGCCGTTCTACAACACCGACATGGCGCCGACCACCCGTGCGGATCGGAAATGGGGCATCAAAGACTTTGCTGCACTGTGGATCTCGATGGCGGCCTGCATCCCGACGTACATGCTCGCCTCCTCGCTGATTGCCGAGGGCATGAACTGGTGGCAGGCGGTGTTGACTATCTTCTTGGGAAACACCATTGTCCTGATCCCGATGGTGCTCAATGCCCACGCCGGCACCAAGTATGGCATCCCGTTCCCGATCTACTGCCGAGCGTCTTTCGGTATCCTGGGTGCGAACGTCCCTGCGTTGCTTCGAGCCCTGGTCGCTTGCGGTTGGTTCGGCATCCAGACCTGGATCGGCGGCTGGGCTATTTACCAGATTCTCGCCATTTTCTCGCCCGGCTGGAAAGAGCTTCCCGTGATCCAGGGGCTCGACATCAATGCCGCCCAGCTCGTGTGCTTTCTCGTCTTCTGGGCCATCACTCTTGCGGTCATCTATCGCGGTATCGAGTCCATTCGCTTCTTGTTGAATATCAAAGCTCCACTGCTGATCCTCCTCGGCCTTGCCTTGCTAGGATGGGCCTACGAAAACGCAGGAGGGTTTGGTCCGATTCTTTCGCAGCCCTCGAAATTCGCGCCGGGAGGACCAAAGCCAGGTCTCTTCTGGCAGTTCTTTTTTCCGTCGCTAACGGCAATGGTCGGCTTTTGGGCGACACTGTCCCTTAACATTCCGGATTTCACCCGGTTCGCTTACTCGCAGCGTGATCAGATCGTCGGTCAGGCGATCGGGTTGCCCACCACGATGGCCCTGTACTCCTTTATTGGGGTGGCAGTCACCTCGGCGACCATCATCATTTACGGTGAGGAAATTTGGGATCCGGTGGTTCTGGTGACAAAGTTCCGTAATCCCGTGATTTTGGTCGTGGCCCTATTTGCCTTGTGCCTGGCCACATTGGCCACGAACCTGGCAGCCAATGTGGTCAGCCCAGCCAACGACTTTGCTCACCTGTGGCCGAGGAAGATCTCTTTTCGCACAGGGGGTTTGATCACGGGGGTCATTGGCATTCTCATTCAACCCTGGAAGCTGGTCGCCGATCCTTCCGGTTACATTTTCACCTGGCTCATCGCCTATTCCGCACTGCTTGGGGCGGTCGGCGGCATCCTCATAGCCGATTATTTCCTTATTCGTCGGTCACAGCTCGATTTGCGCGGACTCTATATCAAGGAAGGCCCCTACTGGTATTGGTCCGGCTTCAACTTCGTCGCCCTGTTCGCCCTGGCGGCGGGCGTTGCACCTTGCGTACCCGGTTTCCTGGCGACTGTGGCCGCTACCCAAGTTCCAGCCCTCTGGATTGAAGTCTACCATTATGCATGGTTTGTCAGCTTCGGCGTTTCGCTATGCACTTATCTTGTATTGATGATAGCGTTTAGACTCACACCATCCCGTATTGCCCAGGTCTGACGGTCGCGGGTGGAGGACCGCGCTGCATCGATCTGATACAGGACCCCGCAGAGGGTGTCGCATCCCAGGCGGAAAAGTAGGTCACTCGCTCCGCGAGTGACCGTTTCTGGAGCGCAATGTCAGTCGGCAATCGTGCAGGGATTCGATTGGCATCGGTTGAGNNCGACTCGCGGAGCGAGTCGCCTACTTTCACCTACTCCGACAGCGAATGGGACAACCTCAGCGGGTTCCTGTATTAGAGCGCAGTCACCTCCGCTCGGTCACCGACCCGTCCATGTGAACCTCGAATGTGCGACCCGCCAGGAACTGAGGGTGCCGCCACTCCATAACCGCCTCTTCCTGCCCGACCGCCAGCGACCGTGCATTCCAGATCCACGCCCGGACAGAATTCGCACCGCGCGCGTGGACGAAGACACCCCAGCCAAAGCATGCTACCAGTGCAGCCGTGGCGATCACCTTCCTCCACGAGAAGCCGGGAGCATTCAGCAGCCCCCTGACAGCGATGGCGGTCGCGAGCACAAACCACGGGAGCAGATCGCAGAAGTACCGCGGGCCGTAACTGCTTCCCCCGTGCCATCCGCTGTAGCACGCAAAAAGGGTCGTGTGCGCAACCACGGCCAACCCCGCCGGGAAGAGCAGACCGGTCTCGGACAGATGCCTCCGGAACGCGATGAGGATTGCCGCAACCGCTGCCACATACGGGCAGTAGACCAACAGGCCTCGCGAGGGCGACACCATCAGCCACGCAAACCGATTGAGTACATCGCGGCCATCGATCGCCCCGGCGTCGTAGACTGATGGTGGAGTCGGTGTGCCAAAGGCACTCAGACTCACCGCCACCAGCCCGGCCGACCAGAGCCCCCCAGCCGCAATCGTAATGATTAGCGTTCTCCAGTGGTGAAGAAGAAGATACGCTCCGATCGCTGCGGCCGACAGAACCCCGTGCGCCCGCACGAAAACCGTCCAGAACAACGCCGTTCCGAGGGCCGCACCGAAGAGGAGGTCGATCTTCCAGGGGGATCGGTTGATTCGCCGACGAGCCACCAGGAGGATCACGGCGACGGAGAGGCAACAGACCATCCACGTATGCGACCACAACGCTCGCGAGAGCGTACTCCACACCGGCGACCCGAATGCAAACCCGGCCGCGATCAGAACGGCAACCGGCGGCGGGCAGAAGAACCGGGCCAGGACGTAGAAAAGGACGATGATTGCCGCGGCGACCCGGCCTGCGATCCGCAGTTGCAGAAGATCCTCGACAGCCATGTTCGGCCGTCCGTCCGGATGCAGCATCGAGAGTCCCCGGCTGCGGCCAGACGCCTCCACGAAGGGCAAGGACAGGACGGTGGATCCGAGCGGGTAGCCGTAGTACACGGCGGGGGGGGCGGCCGGATGGCGGGAGTCGGTGTGGCGGACGAGTTGGTACGGGAGGTCGTGGCCGGGGGTATACCCACGCATCTGACGACGGTCCATTGGGTCGTCAGGGACGCACCCGCGCAGGTCTGTGGTGCCTTCGGCGAGCCATTTCTCGGCAACCACCAGGGAGTATTGCGAATCGCAGTTCTGGACGTGCCCGGTCGCTCCCCGGTAGGCCGCGTGGGCGGACCAGAACAGGAGGCAGGCAAGCCCCACATCAACGGCGAGGCGGAGCGCCCGCGGGGAGTTGATGTCGAACTTCGCCCGAAACTGAGACAGCGTGAGCACGTCGATGGGGACTCCGTAATTCGTGTGTTCTTTAAACTTTAACTCTTTAAACTTTAAACTGCAATTCTCCCCTGGTTCCCACGCGGAGCGTGGGAACCGGTCTTCCCCCGCTCTGCGGGGTGAGCCGGGTGCCATGCCCACGGCTTTGCGTGGGCATGAAGGCACCTTGACGAATGAGGAACTTCCCAGGCACTGGCAGCGATTCCCGATCGATCAGCAGCAGCCCAACACAGATTGCCGAATCATCCGCCGCCATTGACCAAATCCCATCCTCCGCTTTCGCACACAACCGGCGACCTACAGGATTATTGTGCATGTACTCGATCTGTCCGAAGGCTGCCGACATGCCCACACAAAGCCGTGGGCATGGCACCCTGTTGTAGGAAACCTGGAGAGTTTGGTCGGGCCTCCAATGCAGAAGTGGTGGGTAATGCATAACGCAGAGCGTGGGAACGAGGGAGATGTTCTTTACAATTTAAACTCTTTAAACTTTAAACTCGTTAAAGCTGGAATTTCTGCGAGCCGCGTTGTGATCCGCTGGGCGGCAGCCTCGCGTGACAGGAACCGGCTCACCATCTCTCGTCCGTGCCTGGCGACCATGGCGGCCTCGTCCTGGTTCTTGTAGATTCGGCGCAGTAATTCGGCTGCGTGTTCCTCCGATGGAGCCGCCCAAACACACCCGGCCGCGTATGGTGGGTAGTCCCGGTCGAGAGCGACCCGGTCGTAACGGACAAGGTAGCTGTTGTCCGGGGTCATGAAATCGAGGTTCCCCGAGTACCCGGTGGCAATCGTTGGTTTGCCCAGCAACATTGCCTCTGCCATCGTGAACCCGAACCCCTCGGAGCGGTGCAGCGAGACGTACGCATCACACGTTGCCAGGAGAGCACACACCTCGGCCCGCGGCATGACACGGTCGATGAGCGTGACCCCGGCTGCCTCTGCGAGCCGCTGGAGTTCTGCGAATTCGGTCGGGTAGGCTGACCCGCGCGATACCTTGATTGCGAGGTCCACGGGCTCATTCGCCCGGAAAGCCCGGCGGAACGCTCGGATCAGCCCGAGGGGGTTCTTCCGTTCCATCCCACTGGCCATATCAAACATGAAGAGGAAGAGGAATCGGTCCGCAGGGAGCCCGAAGAACCCTCGTGGTTGAGGGTGAAACTCGGGCAACGTGACCGCGGGTGGCATGGCAAACACCGGCCGACCCGGCATGGCCGCACGGACCGACCGGGCACAAAATTCGGACGGGGTCCAGACCTCATTGGCTAACCCGCCGCGTTCAACTGCTCGTTGTGGGAATGCCTCCAATTCCCACGACCAGCAAGCGATCCGGTACACCCCCGTCCGTGGGTGCAAGCCCGCACGATAGTAAATCTGATCGAGTGGATCATTTGCTCCGATCTTGATGAGCGTAATGGGACCGGTCTCCATGTCAGTGAACCGGCCGCTGTCTCGCCAGTCCCGTGGATAGCTGACCGGGATGTCGCGGAGGAATGTGCGAAACCCTGATCGCTCCAGCGCAGCCACATGCTGGAGAGCCTCCTCCTGGAGCCCCGAATCGTACTTGAAGTGACCGAGGACATTGATCGCGGGCGCGGGGAGACGAGGATTCGCGATCTCGGGCCAGGTTGCCCGGCGGAGCCAGTAGCCAGTGCGATCCGGATAGGTCTGGCCCACCCACGCCCGCAGAGACTCCCATGCAGCAGGAGTCAGAGCATCGGGAATCGCTCTCTGCCAACTTGGGGTAAGCCGGTACGTCACACCCAGGCCACACGAGGAGTCTTCAGTGAGACCGAGGAGATACCACAGGATCTCATCATCTCTCAAACCGTACTCCTCCCTCGCGTAACGGAAGAGCCACGTTGCGTACTCGCCTCGCTGGGCCGGGGTGAGCCCAAGTGGAAAAACCTCACGGACGTCCGGGCGGAGTTCATACACCTGCCGGACACGCTCGAATGGCCGGGCCGCGAGCAGTTCGACGAGGTTCTGGTGACCCACTGTGGACAGACTCGATCGGATGGTGGGGTCGGCTTTCAGCCACGTCTCGAATGGCCCATCGACCGGACCCGACAGAGCAATCGGGAACCGCCTGCGAAGGGCCGGTCGTTCCCACCACAGTCCGAGCACATATCGGGCCGCCCCGGCCACCCCGTCGTTGGCCTGCCGGGGGTCGGCGGTCGGCAGTGAAAGGTCAAACTCGGCCAGAAGACGGGCGAGGGAGTCACGATTGAACGGGCTGAAGAAGCTGGCCGCGGTTTCCCCGCGCACAGAATCCCAGGCGCGCCGGGCGAGGCTGCGGAGGAATCGGCCGGGATCAAGCCGCTTACGCAGTGCCCCCGTCATGGCCGGTCCCCCCCGATCGTCCGGAGGCGGACGGCCATGCGCGCTCCAGACGCCCGATGCGACAACTGGTCCCGTAAATGAGCCTGCGCCCGCAACCCCCGCAGTTGTGATTCGTCGGATCTCGTCACGATCTCCCGCATCTGTGCTGCCGCATGTTCGACTGACGGTTCGGCCCACACTGCCCCCGGTGGAGCAGTGACTTCGGGCGCATCAACCGGCACGAGGACCGAGTCCACGAGGTAGCTGTTGTCGGGGGTCATGAAGTCGAGGTTCCCCGAATAGGCGGTCGCGATGGTCGGTTTGCCCATCAGCATGGCCTCCGCCATCGTCAACCCGAACCCCTCCGACCGGTGCAACGACACATACGCATCGGCGGCATTGATCAGCCCGAGCAACTCACCACGGGACATCCCCCGATCCAGAAGCCTCACGCCCGCCGCCGCTGCCGCGGCTCGGAGGGTCCGCCAGTTCTCCTTGTAATGGGATTCCTGCGGGCTCACCTTGATAACGAGATCGACCGGTTCACTCGGATGAAACGCAATACGGAACGCCCGAATGAGAGCAAGCGGGTTCTTCCGCGCCATCCGGCTGTTCATATCGAACACGAACAGGAACGTGAATCGCTCCGGGTCGAGTCCGAACGCGACCTTCGGGAGTCGATCAAACACCGGCAACTCCACCCCCGGAGGCATCCGATACACAGGTTTCCCAAGAGATTCGAGAGCCCCGGCGATGAAGGTGGTTGGTGCCCAGATCTCATCCACCTCCCGCCCGCGGTCGAGCCACTCCGTCGGGAGCCGGTCGAGTTCCCACCACCAGACAGCGACGCGGTAGGCATCCTGCCGGGGATGGAGTCCGGCGATTCGGTATGCCTCGCCGCAGCCGATGTCGAGCCCGGTGCTGATGATCGTGACCGGAAATCGCTCCAGCCCGTCGAATCCGTCCCTAGGCCGTAGGTCGCGAGTCGTGCGGACCGGCACATCGCGGAGTACTGTCCGGATCGCGTTGGCAGCGAGCCCCTCGACGAGCCCCACCACAGCCTGTTGGAGCCCGGATGGATACCGGAAGAGGCCCAGCACATTCACTCCGGGACGATTGGGGAGTCCGTCGCGGATATCGGCTGCGAGTTCCGCTTCCCAGGTGGGATCGACCCCGGGCAACCTCTGCGATTGTACCCATTCGAGGACGGCGGCCGAAGTGCCCCCACGAGCGGCCGCAAACGGAAACGAATCAGACAGGTCCAGCCGGGCGACGAAGAGGAACGCGAGTTCGTCCCAGGGGCGAGTGTACTGGCAAAGCGTGGCCTGTCGGAGCCACCGACTACGCAGGTGATATTCGACGCCAACCCATTGTTTCAGCTCATCCCATCCAAACCGGGTGAGCCCGTGCGGGACTCGCTCCTGCCACCCCGGCTGCATCCGGCAGGCGGTGCCCAGTCCCCGGTCGGGGGATTCGTCGAGAGCCGTCAGTGCCCACAGTATGCTGACAGGATCGGTCTCCGGATCTTCGTACCGACCGCACCTGGCGAACCACTCCAGATACAGCCCTCGCTGGGCGGGGGTGAGGCCGAGCGGAAACATCGCCCGCACATCATCGCGAACCTCGTAGACCTTGTCGCCCCGGGCCTGGTGGCCGTACTCGAACGCAGACTGGACATTCTCGACCCCACGAGGGCTCAGTCCGACTGCTCTCGCTCCGTCGGTTCGGAGCCACCGGGCGAAGGGGCCATCCGGTCCATCCGAGAGTGCGCGGGGGTAGGATCGGCGCAACCGGGGAGTGGTCGCCAGGAGAGCGAGGACGAACCGGGCCGCAGAAAGCGGATCCGCCTCTGCCTCACGCGGGTCGGCAACGAGAGGCAGAATGTCAGCGGAGGTGAGAAGGCGATTCACCGCGCGGAGATCGCGGAGATCGAAGAACGAGCCGGGGTGCTCGCCGCGGAGGGCGAGCCGGAACCGGCCGGCCACCCGCCTGGCGAGTCGGCCCACTATGGCGACTGCCGATGGAAAGTGACGTGACAGGGGGCCGACAGTCGCGCGCATGCAGGTCAATCCTGAGGGCCATCTGCCAGAACCTAACCCCCCAACCCCCTTCCCTAAAAAGGAAGGGGGAGCAGATCCGGTCTGGTTCTGAGCCCCTCTCCCCTCGGGGAGGGGTTGGGGAGAGGTTCCGTTCGGTGGTTCTAAGCCGCCCGACGGGTGGTGCGGAATGTCGGAGTGACTCCAGCCAGTGCGGTGCCGACCCGCGGCCCCTGCCGGGCTGCGGCCAGGATCACCCCGGTATACCGATCGAGCATCTCGGTGTGGTTCAGGTGGTTGTCAAACGTTGCCCGGGATTGCCGCCCCATCTCCCGTCGAAGGGGGC
The DNA here is from genome assembly GCA_003136315.1 of Gemmataceae bacterium. Taxonomy (GTDB): domain Bacteria; phylum Planctomycetota; class Planctomycetia; order Gemmatales; family Gemmataceae; genus Urbifossiella. Next base: position 44,112 of record PLDW01000483.1, read on the forward strand.
CGTCGTCGAGCAACTTTCGGAGGCGGGTGGCGAGTCCGGCCGAGTCACTGAACCCGAATTGGAGGGCATTAGCCCCCCAGGATACTTGCTCCCCCACTCCACACACCGGGGTCGAGATGATCGGCAGCCCGAACGCCTCGGCTTCCAGGACCGCCCGGCTGAACGTTTCCATGTGGGATGTGCAGACAAATACATCCGAGGCGCGGTAGAACGCCCAGACATCATCTGTTTCTGGGATCAGATGGACGATGGATTCGAGCCCATGTCTACTGACCAACTGGCGGACGTAATCGGCGTACGGGATGCCGTCGCGCACTCCGACGAGGTAACAGGCGAAGTCGTCCCGTTCCCGGGCGAGCGTCGCAGCAGCCTCGACGAGGGTGTGCTGCCCCTTCCGCTCGCAGACTGTGCCAACGGCCACGAACCGGATCTTCCCAGCCGAGCCCGGGAGATGTCCAGCAGCCTCGGCACGAGACATTCTGAGGAGGTAGTCATCAAACGGCTCCGGGTCGAGGCCGTTGTGGATCACCCGGACGTTCCCCCGAGTGTTGAGGTGCGTGAACAGGGCTGCGGTGTCGTGCGATGCCGGGACCACTCGCGCAGCCAGAGCGAATGCCTGGGTGATTCGGGTCCGTGCGAATGGCGGGAAAAGAAGTTCGAGGTGTTCTCGGGAGTAGCTTTCGTGGATGATCCACACGGCCGGGACACCAGCCCGCGCTGCCGCCTCGACCAGCGGAAATGTGGTGAGAGTGTTTGCGATCACGACTTCCGGCTGGTGGTCACGGATCACCCGAACCGCGGCCCGCTGGGCGATTTCGTACTCCCGCGGCGACCAGAGCCCATCAATAAACCGCCTACTGACGGGCGTTTCTCGGATGTCGGTTGGGATGTAGGCATCGTAATACACCGCTTGACCGGCACCTCCGAGGGGAGAGAACACCACCGGATCAATCGCTCTCCGCTCACGGAGCCCGGTGACTATCTCGGAGAGGTAACGGGGCGCGCCTTCCGGGTTGTTCAGGTTATGGGCGACCACTAGCGCCCGGACCGGCGGCCCGGTGGCTTCGGCCGGGATTGACAACGGGGCGTCACAGGATGGTCGCCAGGCGTCACGCTCGGAGCAGTTCGGGTTGTGGAACGGGTCCGGGAGCCGACCATAGGCGCGCTTCAGAGCCAGCCGTTCAGTTGGGAGGTCGTTGCGCTCCGCTCGGGTCATCCGGAATTCCGCTCCCCCAACGTACACACACCGTAATCCCTGCCCGCGAAGACGGAGCCCGAAATCGATATCCCAGAGAGTCTCCGGATACCGACGGGCATCGAAACCGCCCAGTTGCTCGAACGTTTCCCGGCGAGTGAGCAAGCATCGACCACTCACGGTGGAGGTGTTCCGGGTCACTTCGGCATAAAAGTAGTAGCTAACCTGCCTCGCAGGCAACCCATTGAACGTCTCAGTCGGGGCAATTCCATCGTGCATTCCCGTTGTCGGACCGGCATCCAGGACCGTCCCATCGGCCCCGACCGACCTGCCGCTGGCCGCGCCGACCCCAGGTAACTGGAGGTTCGCCACCAACCGGGATAGCCACCGCGAGTCGGTTGGTTCGGCCCCGGCTTCGAGGAACAGTAGAAGATCCTCGGTTCGCCCAGCAGCCATTCGATTCAGGGCCTCGGCCGGACTGGCCCCATCGATCACAAGGTAATCTGTGAAGTGTCGATACGCCGTGGTCTGCCGCAGCGCACGGACAGTTCGGCGGGCGGCCTCTGCGTCCCCGCGAATGAGGATCGCCACCTCAGGGCCGTCGTCCGGGCCATCGAGTCCGAGGACAGGCAAATTGAGCTTTTGGGCGAACCGTGGCACGAACAGCGACGCCGTCACTCCCCGCCGGGCCAGAGCCTCCTCCACGGCCTTCCGGCCGGACGTGTGGACGACCGGCTTGACCACCGCGGCGGATGCCGTGGAGGTGGGTAGCGCCCGCCAGTGGTACAGGATCTGGGGGACGTGTTCGATGCGGTCGGTCCGTTCAGTCACCCGTAGAAGCAGGTCATGATCCTGGGAGCCCTCGAATCCCACGCGAAACCGCCCGACCGCCTCAAAGACTTGTCGACGGATCACCGTGAAGTGATTGATGTAGTTATAACTGAGCAACAGTTCCGGCGACCAGTCGGGCTTGAACTGCGGATCATACCGGTGCCCAGCCGAATCGATCTTGTCTTCGTCCGAGTAGATAAGATCCGCATCGGGCTGTCGCTGAAGCCGCTCCGCAATGGCGAAAAGGGCGTGCGGAGCGAGTTCGTCGTCGTGGTCCAGCAGCGCCACGAACTCGCCAGAGGCGAGTTCGGCGGCGGTATTCGTGGCCTTGCAAATGTGGCCATTGATCGGCCGCCGGGCCAGTTTGATTCGGGGATCGGAGGGGAGTCGGTCGAGATACTGGAGCAATTCCGGGTCCGTCGAGTGATCATCCGCCAGGCAGAGTTCCCACTGCGGATACACCTGTGCCTGGACCGATTCGACGACCCGTTCCAGCCACTTCGACCCGACCCCATCTTCTCGCCGAAGGTAGACAGGCACCAGGATACTGAAGGTCGGCCGGTAGCGGAAGCCCGCGATTTCGTCGGCCATTGCCTGACGCAGTCGCGGTGTGAGGCCCGTATTGGCCACATACGCATCGTGCAAAGCGCGTGCGCGGAACCGTCGGCCCAGCAACTTATACCGCACCTTCTGGCGGATACTCAGGAGTTTCTCTGCGACCCGCGAGAGACGGGCCAACCACCGCCACGCCGAAAAGATCTCTCCGGACGTGATCGCTCGCAATGCCCGGCCAAGCACTCCAGTGGGTGAGGTGGCGACCGCATCCAGCCCAATCGCAGCGATGTCCTGCTGCGCCATTCGCGTGGCACCAGTCTCGCGGACCAGGAACACCTGGACCACCCGGGCATTGACTTCGAGCGGGAATTGTGTTCCGAAGTTGAAACGGACATGGCCGGGAGGGATATCGACAGCTTGGGCGGGGCTGAGACTGCATCGCGTCATGGTGGCCGCATCGAATTGGATTTCGAGATGGTGTGGAGGTGTGCGATCGGCTGGGGCTTGCCAGTACCCTGTTACCCGCAAGAGTACCATGCCGGAAAACGGCTCGGTCGCCCGTTCGATGGTGATCGGGGTCCGCTCATCGGTACTGAGAATGGGGTCGGCATCCATGCCGGCGGCCCGGTGGGTGTGGGGAATCTCCGCTGGCCCCGGTAATCCAGGCCGGGACTGTAACCCCGACGGGCCAGGGGCTCAAGGCCAACCCGGTCGCCAGAAAAGCGGATCTCGCACAAGACCAGGAATAGGACATCCCGAACGAATAGAACCTGGGATGAATCGGTTCCCCTCGTGGTTCTCATAAATGAACCCAGTTGCAGTGTCTCATCTCCAAGATCACAGTGGGACGCGCGCACGATAGTACAATTTTCCTGCCGAGCGTCAGGCTGAAACAGATCGGCAGGAGCCTTGCACATCGGTTATACCCATGATAGCTTCTGAAATGAGACAGCCCCACCAAGGTTGTGTATCAGGCCGTCGGCATGCGCACATACTTCCATGCTGGGCCAATAGAGTGAGAGATCAGCGGGAGTCGTCCGAGGTCATTCGACCTCAGAACTGATAATTGTTTGAACATTAGTTGTATTCGCAGGCCAAATTCAGGCCGGGGTATAATTCCAACGAATCCCGACCGCAGCGGGAATTGTGAGATAGAGTAGCTTTGGTGGCAACTCCGTCTGATGTTTGCCGGGCGATCGCTCCTGCCTGGGGACGGCTCGCACGGTCGAACGGAATCCCGGCCGCCATTCAAGGGTCGCGTGCGATGGCCACCTGTCCAAAGTGCCTGACCGATAACCCGGATGATGCCAATACCTGTCTCGGGTGTGGGCGACCACGGTTCGAGGCTGTAATCCCGGCAGCGATGAGCCAAGAGTTTGCCACGCACGTAGGGGAGACCTGGGCCCAGCAGCCCTCGGACGACCCACGTGCTCCGGTCACGGTTATGCTCAGTCCGCCGCTCCCTCCGCCGATGGTGGAGCCGATCCGCCCCCCGCTCACTCCCGCCCCGACCAGGCTCGAAACGGACCGATTCCGACAGTCAGGAGCCAAAATCGCTCCCGGAAACGAGATCGGGCGGCCGTACGGTGATCGCCAGGCCCTCGACCCGGCCACTGCTCTCGTGAGCACCACTCCAACGGCGACCCCTCCGCCTGGAGCCGATAGCGCACCCCGCACCCCGACCCCACAGCCAAACGAACGACCAAAACTGATCGTTCTCCGCGGCCAGAATGTCGGTCAGGAATACCCTGTGTACCCTGGCCGCAACACGGTCGGTCGGTTCGCCGACAAACCTGTGGATATCGACCTGAATGCTCAGGAGGCGGAGGGGCAGATCTGGAGTTCCCGACAGCACGCCGCGATCACCTTTCATAAAGGGGTGATTGTGATTGAAGACCTCAATAGCCTCAACGGAACCTGGCTGAATGGGGTTCGTGTGCACCCGGGCCAGCAGCGACTCATCAAACCCGGGGATGTGGTCCAGATCGGGACCGTCCAGCTCAAGTTGATGGTCTCCTGACCGGTCAACTCGCCGAGAATCCGGCCACACAGTTCACCCGCGAGACTCCTCGACTCGTGGGGGTGCTACCCGCCCGTGGAACTGGTGACACTCCGCACGCCCTGAAGGGCGGCGGCTTCTTGGGCCAACCCCACGATTGGAGCTTATCGCCCAAGGGCCGTGGATCGACATCAGCCCAAAGAATCCGGCAACCCGCACCGAACTGATTGGACTTACGTCGATTTCTCTCAGAAATGGATTCGCTGCAAGTTCTTCACCAGTCAGGAAATCGCTTCGAGATCGCCACTCACTAATCGCCGAGTATCTCTCCGCTCCTCAGCCGGTCGCGGGGGTGGTCGTCAACCGGGAGCCCGTTGCGTGGTTTCAGCCCAGGCCACTTTCGATCAAGCCGCTCTGGGCCAGGTGCCGGAGGGCTGCCAATACCAGCGAGCCGGACCGCAGACATGAGAATTTTCTGAAAATATGGAATTTGTTCTTGATCTTGGGGGGTGTTCCTGCCATATCTAATCTCATCTCCCTCTCAAACTTTCAAGATTGGTCAGGTGGTGCCTGGTGGCACCTCCGGAGCTCTCATCTCCCAGTGATAGAGGTGGATTTTCACCTCAGTCACACGCTCCGGTATCGACTTGAACTTATGTTCACTGCACAATACCCCATTCGGGCTGTGCGTGAGGTGAGCCTGTAAATAAAACACCGACTGCCCACCGAAGTTACGAATTTGCTTGCCCTTGCTTTATGATTCGGATCTGATCTGCCGAACTTCGGATATGACAGATATTTTCAACTGAATAGCCTGAATATTTCATGGATAACAATATTAACAGTAGTATTGGCTCCCGTTGGCTCCTCCTCTTCCTTCCCTTACTCCTCGGCCTGGCAGTCGTGACCGGCTGTGGAGGCTTCGGTTCCGAGAAACTCGTGCCCGTCACTGGGAAGGTGACTCTCGATGGTGGTGTGCCCATGACGGCCGGAACCATCACGTTTCAGCCGGACGACTCCAAGGGGAACAAATCGAGGNNTATCGCCCGAAGGTTTCGTGGATGGGAGCGGCAACTACAAGCTGACAACCGGCCAGCGGGAGGGCGCGCCGCTTGGCTGGTACAAGGTCGGGGTAAGCCCCATCGGGGCTTTCACGTCACCGCCGCCGCTTGAAACTGGCAAGAACACCGATCCGAACAAGAACCTCCCCCCAA
>PLDW01000046.1 GCA_003136315.1 Gemmataceae bacterium
CAGTCTCAACGGGTTCCTGTATGGGAACTACAGCCCGCACTGGCAAGATCGCCCCTGCCCCAGTCGTGCGGTGCCAGTATTTGTCGCGACCTTTACCCTCGCGTTGAACTCGCCAACCAGCGACTCGACCAAACTGCTTTTTACGGGGAACCCGGCCCGACACTATCGCGGGCCGTTTATCCGCGATTGGTTGCGGTGTTGGCAACACCTGCCCTGCCTGGAGGTTAGGGTGATACACCCAGGCAATATCTCAACCGCTTTGTATCACAGAGCATATCCCCGTGCGAAGCCGGTCCTGGCCTCGACTCCGCACAATCGGGAGGAATTCGGGTGGCGGATGGCGGGATGCCGGGCTATAATTCTCAACTAATGACGTGATGGAAGAGCATACCGGGAGGCGGCATGGGGTTGCGGATGAGGGTTCACGACCGGGAGCACATCGGGGCGGCTCTGCGGCGGTTCAAGAAACTGATCGAGCGCAGCGGGCTCAAGAGGGAAATCCGAGCGCACGAATACTACGAAAAGCCCTGCGAAGCGCGAACCCGGAAGGAATCGAGTCGGCTCCGTGCGATCAAGAAGGCGTTGCTCCCCAAGCCGCCGAAGAAAGAATACCGTCCCTGATCCGGGTGGCGAGCGAGACGACTCGCCGCGCGGATTCGGCAGGAATCACCCGTGAACTCCTGGGGGCTGCCCCAGTCACGGGCGTGCTTCGCCCCCTTCTCCCCAATCGAGGTACGCCCGATCACATGGCGAAAGAAGAAGCGATCGAAGTCGAAGGCCGGGTCAAAGAGGCCCTGGCGAATACGCAGTTCCGAGTCGAACTCGACATCGGCGGACAGGTGACCGCGCACATCGCCGGAAAGATGCGGAAACACTACATCCGAATCATCCCGGGTGACCGCGTGACCGTCGAGGTCTCACCCTACGACCTCACCCGCGGCCGAATCATTTTCCGGGCCAGAAACTAACCCCAATCGCCCTGCCCTTGCGCATTCTCCCGATGCCCACCGCTCCCATCGCCCGGGTGCTGTGAGCCCACGAATCACCTTGCATCTCACCGCAGTGGCTCCCCTTCCTCACCCATAGCGGGCGAGCCCATCCGGTATTGATTGACAGCTCCCGGGTGAAGGCGGACACTAATCCCGGGTCATGTCGTGGCCGTTGGATCAATCGGCACGAACAGACCGACTTACCATCTCTCCGGAGGCTCGAATGAGAACTCTGTTGTTAGCGCTCTGGGTGACCGGGGCGGTCACTCTGCTCGTCCCCACCCCGTCCATCCAGGCGGATGATGCGAAGCCGCCAACCGCGGCGGAACTTCGTCGCTCCGAGAACAACCTGAAACAGATCGCGCTGGCCTTTCACAACTACAATGACACCAACGGTGGGTCACTGCCGAACAACATCTCGTCGGCGGACGGAAAACCCCTGCTGAGCTGGCGGGTCCAGATCCTCCCGTACATCGAAGAGGGTAACCTGTACAACCAGTTCAAACTTGATGAAGCGTGGGACAGCGACAACAACAAGAAGCTCATCGCCAAGCTGCCAAAAATCTACGCCCCCATCCGGGTGAAGGCCAAAGAGGCCGAGACCTTCTATCAGGTGTTCACGGGTGAGAAAGCTCCGTTCGGTCCGAATCACAAGCCGCAGTTACCCAAAAGCTTCCCAGACGGCACGTCGAATACCGGGTTGGTGTATGAGGCAGCCGACCCGGTCATCTGGACGAAGCCGGTGGACCTCGTGTTTGACGAGAAGAAGCCCCTCCCGAAACTCGGTGGGCTGTTCGATGGGGTGTTTCACGTGGCGATCGCTGATGGATCGGTGATCCGCTGCAAGAAGAACCCGGACGAAACCGAGCTGAAACGACTGATCATGCCAGCAGACGGTTATGTGGTCGACATCAAGAAACTGACCCGATAAGGCGACCGGCAGGGACAAGCTTCCCCAGTTTCTGCGAATGCCGGACCGCCACGGACGGCGGCCCGGGACGGTAAGGTTCGCGGGAAGATATTCCAAACACCGCACGCCTAAGCGAATTCGTGTTCCATTCCGACCTGTGAAGGGAACGTCTGGCTCAGATTCTCTGTTGCATCCACGGCCGGGACAGGTAGCGATCCCAGGAGTCGGCCAGAACGACGACGACTGGCCCATCGCACCCGCGGGCCACTGTCCGGAGGGCCGCCACAACCGCCGTCCCCGAGGAACCACCCACGAGCAAGCCCTCTTCCCGCATCAGTCGACAAGTCATGGTGAACGACTCCTCGTCGGTCACCCGCTCGGCTGCATCAATGACCGACAAATCCAGTACAGCCGGCGGCTCGCTCCCGCCGATCCCCTCGACCTGATAACCCGCATCCACATCCGGATGAATCGCATTGACGAGGTGAGCCAACCGTGAGCCCACCGGGTCGGCGAGAATGATCTTCGCCGTCGGGCAGTGAGTCTTGAGAAATCGCCCAACTCCCGTGATCGTGCCCCCTGTGCCAACGCCGCTGACAAACGCCCCGACCTTCCCGCCGCACTGTGCGAGTATCTCGGGTCCGGTCGTCTGCTCGTGAATCCGAGGGTTGGCAGGATGGGCGAACTGATCGGTCAGGAACCAACCCCGCTCGGCTGCGAGTCGCCGCGCGACGTTCCGGAAGTTGGTCGGGGAAGAAAGCGGTGCGTTATCGACGACGATCACTTCGGCCCCAAGCGCGACCAGAGCCGACCGCTTGTCGGCCGACATCTTGGCGGGCATCACGCACGCCAGTCGATAACCCCGGATCGCGGCAACCAGGGCGAGCCCGACACCAGTGTTGCCGGCCGTCGCCTCGACGAGGGTCGCGCCGGGTTGTAGAAGCCCCCGTTGCTCCGCGTCGTCGACAATCGCCCTGGCGATCCGATCCTTGACACTCCCACCTGGGTTGAGGAATTCGCATTTACCCAGGATCGGGACCGGCAGCCCGGCCCCGATGCGGGCGATGGGCACCAGTGGTGTGTTGCCGATGCGATCGAGGATGGATGGGGTCGGGTTCACCCGACCATTATGAACGGGGCCGGGTCGCCCGTCGAGCCGAGGATGGGAGCAATGGGAACTCAATCAGGGCTTCGCCGCCCTGATCGCGTCGCGGAGCCGCTTTTCCGCGTCCGGGCTCCAGTAGCCGCAGTCGAGTTCCAGGAACACCGAGGTGTATGGCAGAGTCATGGTCGTCTTCAGCACCAGAACGCTAAACTTTTCCCCAGCCTTGTCTAAATTGTGAATCACTTGCTCATGTGCGATCGGTGTGGGCTTCCGGTCGCCAAGCACTTTCGCCAGGTCATCACGGACCTTGCCGATTCCCGGGGCGTCTTTTTCCGGGACGTAAGGCAACTCGCTATCCATATAGACCACCGGGCGGACGTGTTTGTGCCGACCGAGCTGGGCGAGCACTTCGCTGACCACATCAATGTGGTCGGTATACGTCACCACCGTTTCGATCCCACCACGGGACTGCGATGGATACGCCGAGTCGGCGATCACGACCCAGTTCCGATGCCCATACTGGCTGACTCGCGTACTCAGGAGAATCTTCCAGGCCACGTTGGGTGATGGTTGCCAGACGCGTGGTTGTCCAACTGGCTGAACTGGCTGCGACCGCACCGACCCTGTCCCCAGTACACACGCGACGGCGGCGAAAACGAGGAGACAAACGACCCATTTCATCACCAATCCTCCAGTTGCGGGTCACATTGGGCTGCCCTGTCGGGACAGGCAGCCCCCCGGGGAGAAGGCAACCCTTGCCGATCGTGAATCCGGTCGGAAAGTTCTTGCTCATGACCTCTTTGGTAGTCCGCTCACCCGGGTTTGAACACCTGCTCTTTTGTCTGGCGAACGGCTGGTCCTTACTCAACCCGTCATTTCTGGGTCGACGGCTGTCCAGTCTCAAGTCCCTGCGAACCACCCGTGCGACTCGAACCACGCAACCAGATCGTTCGTGATCTTCCCCGAATTGTCCATCCGCGGGACTTTGTTCTGCCCGCCGAATTTCCCCCGGGCCTTCATCCACTCGTCGAAACCACCCCGTCGTACCACCCGCACCTCGGGAACGAGCATCGTCAGGTCCCCCACCCGGTGGGCTGCGTAGTCCTCATTCAGTCGGCACAGGTCGGCGTCGACTTTCTGGGCGAACCGGGACGGGTCCGGGGCTGCGGCAGCGAACTCGATCAGGTACAGATGGTGACCCGGCTTGCGGGGATCGGACGGGAATACCGGACCGACATGGAAATCGACCTGATCCACCCCGATCTGGTGGCATGCCTGGGCCACGGCCTTTTCGACCTCCTCGCTAATCAGGTGCTCTCCAAAGGCCGACAGGAAGTACTTTGTCCGGCCCGTGAACCGGATGAGGGGTGGGTTGCGACTCTCGAAGGCGACGGTGTCCCCGAGAAGGTACGACCAGACTCCCGCGCAGGATGTGAGCACGACTGCATACTGCACCCCGACCTCCACCTCGCCCAGGGTGTGCCGGGTCGGGTAGTCGCGACCAAGTTGGTCGACCGGGACAAACTCAAAGAAGATGTCATGGTCGGGCACGACCCGGAGAAGATGGTAGCGCGGATCCTCGGTGGCGATGAACCCTTCGGAGCAGGGGTACACCTCGCAGAACTTCACCGCGTCGCTGCCGATTTCCTTCCGGAACAGGTCGTGATAGGGGTCGAACTTCGTCCCCCCGTGAATGACCAGTCGCAACTCCGGCCAGATTTCGGCGACGCTCCCCTTTCCGGTGACCTGTTTGAGGCGGTCGAACAATTTCAGCATCCACGACGGGATGCCGCTCAGGGCGGTGATCGGCTCAACGGCGGACAGCGCGGCAAACCGTCGGACCTTCTCCTCCCAGTCGGTCAAAAGCGACAATTCGTAGGGTGGGAATGTGTACGGGCGGAGGAAACCGTAGACCTCCTTCGCTGCGATCCCACTGAGATCCCCCGCGAAGCTCCCGTCCGGCTGGGTTCGGAGATCGGTGCTTCCGCCAAGGAAGAAGAACTTCCCGGTGAAGAGCCGTGCGTCCGGGTGAGCGTGCCGGAACAGGGCAATCGTGGTGAACGCGGCCTTCTTATTGGATGCGACCATCTCCCGGGATACGGGGATGTATTTCGTGGCGCCGCTGGTCGTTCCGGAAGAGAGGGCGTAGTACGGGATGCGGCCAGGCCAGGTGGCGTCATCGAGCCGGGGGTAAGTGTCTTTCCAGTAGGTGTTCCAGAACCACTCGTATTCGCGAACAGGAACCCGGGCCTGGTAGTCGGCGACGGACCCGATCCGGGCGAAGTCGTGATCCCGGCCGAACCGGGTGTTGCGGGCCGTTCGGACGAGCCGCATCAGGGTGTCGTGCTGGACCTTCCGGGGCTCCATCCGATCCAGTGCAATGGTCCGAGCATGGGCGTACCGGACGGCGACCGCGTCAGCCGCCTGCCGGACCCACTTGTGGCCCGCCACCGGAGCCAGAAACGCGGAACTGGGCATGTCGGAAAAGTTTAAAGTTTAAAGTTTAAGAAGTTTAAAGAATGTGAAAGTGGCAGTTTGGGTGTTGCCTTCGGAACCCAGGGCGTTGCCTTCGGAACCCAGGGCGTTGCCCATGCCACCCAGGGCGTTGCCCTGGGCTGAGGGCACTCAGCCTTTCAGGCTGAAAACCCATAGCTGTGGAGGCCGTGGCAAAGCCCTCTTCACCCTGAAGGGGTGAGATTTCTCAGCCCAGGGCAACGCCCTGGGGCACCTCAGCCCAGGGCAACGCCCTGGGTCGCCTCTTTAAACTTCTTAAACTTTAAACTTTATACTTGAGTCTTATCCCGGCCCCCGATAGCCCCGGCAAACGTACACCCCACCCGGGGGCAGGTTGAGCGGGACGAATCGGAATCGCACGTCCTGAAAATACCCACAGTAGAGCCGGTAATAGACCAGCGGCATTACGGTCAACTGACGGAACGTCCCACCGGGGGCGAGCATCCGGGCGGAGGTGGCGAGGATGGTTTCTCGCAGCGGAGCCGGGAACGACGGCAGCGGCAGTGCGGAACAGACGTGGTCAACCTGGGTGATGCCACGATCGGCGAGGAGCTTGTCGAAGTGGCAGGCGTCGCCCTGGACGACGTCGATCTGCGGGAAGCGGGCTTTCAGGCGGCCGCACAGGTCCGGGTCGATCTCGATCACCAGCAGTTTTGTCTGCGGGCCGACTCGCCGGACCAACTCCGCGGTGATCGGCCCTGTCCCAGCCCCAAGTTCGACGACACATCGGGCCGTGCCAAAGTCGATCCCAGCGAGCATCGACCGGGCCATGAACCGGGAACTCGGGGCAAACGATGCGATCGACCGACCCTTCGACCAAAATTTCTTCATCATGAGCCACCAGTCCGGACCCCGGTGGGGCCGGCCAGAGGTGGTGTTCGGTGTGGTCTTCAGGTCGGCCGAAGCGGTGTGCAAGGGCATCAGCTTGCTCGGGGTCGGGGGGGCTTGGCAAGGAGAAGTTGGGTCCAGGACGGTCGTGCAGTTGGTTGGGGGGCGCTGAGGAAGTGTACGACCAACCGGTTGATCTTCCAAGCTTTTTCGATTTGCGGGGCGTGGCCGCAGTTCGGGACAGAGAGGAACATCCCGTTGGGCAGCTCACGCGCTGCTTCCTCGGCGATTTTCGGATCGCACACTTTGTCCTGGGCTCCTGACACAAGAAGTGTCGGACACTTCATCTCCCGGAGTTTCTCCCGAACCGTGTGCTCGAGCGTCCCCTGGACGGTCTTGATGAGACCCTTTTTCCACGGCCGGCAAGTGAATCGGGATTGATAGTAGCGGAGCATATCCTGGTCGACGAATCGGGGTCGGTGGAACACGCTACGGACCAGGGCTTTCGAGTTCCGCCCCGCCATCCCCTCCATGATGGGCAGTTGCTCCTTGTCCCCCATCCCGGACGGGCATAGCAGGACCACGCGGTTGACCAGATTCGGATAACGGACCGCGAACTCGACAGCCAACTTCCCGCCGAGGCTACTCGACACCAGATGGTAAGGGGGGCTCTGAACAAACTGCGTCAGGTAGGTGTGCAACTGCTGAACAAAATAATCGACCGTGATCGGTTCTTTGGCTTCGATCCGACGGTGGAGAGCCTCCCCCTCATACACCAAAATATTCGGGGTCAGAACCTCGAAGAAGCGGCTCCAGAAGCGGCGATTGCGATACCAGGATTCCGCCTGTTCGGCCAGGCCGTTAAGCAACACCAGCGGCTGGCGCCGGCCGTACTGCCTCGGACGGAATCGTTCAATCAGCCCGTTGAGTGGAGAGGGCATGGTGCGGAACCCCATTCACCGGCAGGACACCCGAACGCGCCGGTCGTCACGATTGTTAGGATAGTGTGGACGGTTCAAGCGGGGAGGAAAAATCCCCCAGACCGGGAGAAATTGCGATTTCCTGGCCGGGCGTCCCGCATAACCGATCGATTTTCCAACTGCTGGACCCGCCAAACCGTCAAGAGTCCGATTCGACCGGACACGACCCCCCACGATTCTCGCCCCCGGCAAAATCGTGCCGGTTCTGCGGGGTTCCTCGGCTTCTCCCAACAGACGGCGACAAAATACCTTTGCATAACCGAAACCTCGCCCGATATGATGATCCTGACGCGCAATCTCATCAATCGCGGCATCATGTCCGCCGGGTGGTCACCGCGGGGAGTCCCCATGCCGAGTTTCAAGGTTCCGTGCCCAAGTTGCGAGGCGACGGTCCTGATCAAGAACCCGAACCTGGTTGGCACCAAGGTCGAGTGCCCGAAGTGCAAGTACCGATTCAAGGTCGAGGCCCCGAAGGAGGACACTCCAAAGGGCGAAGAAAAGCCCAGCAAGGACGAAAAAACCGACAAATCGGGTGCCGCCGCCGCTGCGCCGACGGATGGCGAGGGGAAGAAGAAAAAGAAGACCGATGGCAAGAAGAACAAGAAGGTTCTGATTGGGGTTGGCCTCGGCGTGGTTGCCCTGGCCCTCCTCGGGTTAGCCTTCTTTGCGCTAACCGGTGGTGAGGATAAGCCGATATCAAAGGGCGGGGGCGGAGGCACGCCACCTCGTTCATTGGGAGGGCCGGTCTCGAGCGGTACGGGCCAGGATCCCGCCAACCCCGGCACCAACGAGGAGAAGAAGGACACACCACCACCGAAAGCTCCCCCCATCCCCTCCAGCACGAAAGATCCCACGAACCTCCTCCCCGCGAAATCGATCGCGGTTTACCGATTTGACCTCGGCAAGATCCGGCAGACCCCTCTCGGGGGGCCGCTGAGTGACCTGGCCATCCGCGACCTGTTCCGATCCTCGATGGGATTCGATCTCGACCAAATTGACCAGTATTACCACTGCGTAGTCGGGGATAAAGAACGAGCCCCGTTCGGGTTGATCCGGTTGAAGGATCCTGTTGCCGAGAAGGATGCGCTCGCGAAGGTGGTGGGGCTCGGACCCGCCCGGACCGTGAATGGGAAGCCCCTGCATACGCTGAAGGCCAATGCGTTCTTGACGGCCGTCGGCAGCGCTCTTGCTGCCCGGTCCCTGCTCGCCGAGGTCTATGACCGGTCGTCGGGGTGGGACTCAGCGGCCATGAAGACGTCCGGGGTCGACACGGATTCACTCAAGAGGCTCGGTGCCTGCGTCTACGACACCCAGACCCTTCTGATTGGTGACCACAGCACGCTGGAGCAATTCCTCACCGGGCTGAACAAGGACGGCTACCCGGAGTTCCAGACGGTCGTGAGGAAAGCACCCCCCACCACTCCCAAGGGAACCTCACCGAAGGGACCATCGGGAACGCCCACACCCACACCCGGGCCGACACCTCCCGGTCCGATGACTCCGGGAACCCCGACAACACCGCCTGTCGAACCGGCCCAACTGAACAAGGATTTCACCTCCAACCCGACGTTCCTCTCCGTCTCGTTGGATCTGAAGAGACTACTCAACGCAATGGATGACGACCCAGGTGGTCCCCCGCTGATGATCCTGGCCGAAAAATTCAACAGTGCGGTCTACGACCGCAAGCACTTCAAACGGGACTATGATGGCGTCATGAAGGTGATCAACCCGGTCCTCGACCGGACCCAGTATGTCGCACTGAACGTGACGACGGTCTCCCCCCGCTACGCGCATTTCGTACTCCGGCTGATCGGGAACTCGGAAGCGGACGCCCGGCAGATCGCGCTGGAACACCTGACCCCAGGTCTGTCGAACGCGGTTCCTCTGCTTTCGCTGCTGCTGTTCACGAACCCGTCCTCCATCGAGTTCCGCAATCTCGCTGCGCCTGGCTCTGCCGAACCAGTTGGTCCAGGTGGACCAGGCGGACCGGGCTCACTGGGCGGACCAGGCGCACCGGGTCTACCGGGCTACCCGATGGCACCAGGCAGCCCGCAGTTGCCGGGCTATCCGATGGCACCAGGGAGTCCGCAATTGCCGGGCTACCCGATGGGACCGGGCAGCACGCCACAGCCTCCGGGCGGTGATGCTCCAAGTCCCCCTCCTGGTTCCATGAAACGAAAACCCGGGCTATCCGCAGGCGATCCGGGTTCTGGGCTGGGTGGTCCCGGTTCTGGGTCGGGGATGCCCCCCCCTGGAGGTCCGGGCGGACTCGGTACACAAAATCCGACCCAGCCACCAACGAGGGCAGGCCGATCCTCCATCGAGCTTCGATTTACCGATCTTACCGTGACGATCACCGGCAACCTGTTGTGGAAAGATGAAGTGTACGGCAGGGCGATCGCACCACGATTGCTCGGCTATTTGAGCCAGATCAAGGGCAAAGCGACCGTGTTCGCGGGCACCGACACCTGGTTCGGATTGGCCCAGGCGGTGAATCAGTACGTCAAAACGAACAACAGTTTCCCCCGCGGAACGCTCCCCCGTGCGACGACGGATTCCGCCCGGCTGAACATGCCATACCCACCTGACCAGCGGGTCAGCTTCTTTGCCGAACTCCTCCCTTACCTGGGACGCCTGACGGTCAGCCAGAACTTGAACCGTGATGTGTCCTGGTACGACGAGAAGAGTGCCCGCGCGACGGAATCCTGGGTTCCGGAGTTGCTCGTTTCGTACTATTCGCAATCGTCCTGGCGGGCGACCTCGCCGCTGGCTCCGGAATATACGTTCGGGGGTACGAATTACGTTGCGGTCGCCGGGATCGGGAGAGATGCAGCGCGGTACGACCCGACCAACCCGGCCCAGAGACTCCTGGTCGGGATCAGCGGATACGACTGGGGGTCGAAGGTCGAGGAAGTCACCGACGGGCTGGAGAATACGATTTACCTGCTCCAGGTTCCTCCGGACAGTTACTCCAGGCCGTGGGCTGCGGGGGGCGGCGCGACCGTCGTCGGGCTCGATCCGGTGGCTCCGATGGAGGCTTTCAAGCACACTCGGCCGGACGGTCAATCCGGGACGTATGCGATCATGGGTAACGGGACGGTCCGGTGGATTCCGGCGGACATCGACCCGAAGGTGTTCCTGGCGATGGTCACCCGGGCGGGCGGGGAGAAGCTCCCGAACCTGGATGAGGTCGCCCCGCTGGTTCTCCGTCCCGGTGCGACGGCCGAACTGAAGACCGTCGCCGATCCGAAGCCGGCCCCCAAACCGGCCGATCCGAAGCCAGCCGATCCCAAACCGGCCCCCAAGCCTGCCGAGACGAAGGGAGCTGATCCCAAGCCCGCCGATCCGAAGCCGACCGAACCCAAGGCTGCGGAGCCCAAGGCTGCTGATCCGAAGGCGGCCGATCCCAAGGTGGTGCCAGCGTCGCCGATCCCGAAGACCGATGCCCCGAAAAGTGAGCCTGCTCCGACCCCGAAGGAGAAGGCCCCGACTGCTCCGGAGGCGAGTCCGCCCAAGAGTTGACTGTTGTCAGACGGGCCGGAGATTCAGAAGAAATGGCCCGCAGATGACGCTGATTTCGACATAAGCTGATTTCGACACAAGCCTGAAGCGCCAGCGAAGGACAGCATTCCCTTCGCTGGCGCTTCAGGCTTGTGTCCAGTCATCTGCGGGCCAATGCCTTCGTTTTGAACCCCACCACCTGCTCAATACACCGGGATCTTGAGTTGCTCCCCACCCTTCAGGGCCGACTCGTGGGCACAGATCCCCACGAGGGTCCAGTTGGCGCTGGTCGGGGCGTCCGGGAACGCAGGCTGTTGGCCCAGAACGGCAGCGAGGAAGTTGTGGACGAGGTGGGGGTGGCTCCCGCCGTGCCCGCCGCCCTGGAGGAAGCTGAGGTGCTCGGCATCCTGGATGGTGGCGGGCATCGTAAATTTGCGGATGGGCTCGGGGAGGAGTCGGGCGTAGTCGGGCACTTTCACCCGCGTCGGAATCTCTGGCTCGGAGCGTGGCGTTTCCGGGGTATTCTTCGTGTGGATCACGGGATCTTCGTTCTCCACCTGCTGCCACTCGAAGCTCTTTTTCGATCCGCTCACATCAAAACTCTCGCGATACTGACGGGCGACATCAAACAGACTCCGCGTCACCTCCGCGCACACGTCTGACCCGGTCACGGAAAAGGTCGCGGTCTCGACCGCGAAGGAGCTGCCGTACTTCGGAATCAACTCCTCGCGGATGCGGCCTGACCCATAGCACGAAACGGCGTTGGCCAGGGCCGGCTTCCCGTGTGTGCTCAGAATCGCCAGACACGGGCTGACGCAGTGGGTGGCGTACCACATCGGCGGAAGCCCGGGCCAGTAATCCGGCCACCCATCCATGTCCTGCTGGTGACTGCCGCGGAGGAACTGAATGCGGCCAAGCTGGCCGGTCTCGTACAACTCCTTGGCGAACAGATATTCGCGACTGTACACGACGGTTTCCATCATCATGTACACTTTCCCGACCTGTCGCTGGATTTCAACGATCTCGCGAATCTGCTCCTTGGTGGTGGCCATCGGAACGGTACACGCAACATGTTTCCCCGCCTTGAGTGCAGCGATCGTTTGTGGCCCGTGGTCGGGGATGGGGCTATTGATGTGAACCGCGTCGATCTCGGGGTCGGCAAGGACATCCTCGAAGCGGGTGAACCGCTTGGGAATGCCGTACTTATTGGCGCAGGATTCGAGTTCGCCCTTGTTCCGCCGACAGACGGCAGCCATCTCGGCATTGGGGTGGGCCTGGTAGATGGGGATGAACTCGGCCCCGAAACCGAGGCCGATGATCGCAACCCGGACCTTGGTGTCCGACGGCATAAGAGAGCCTCCGCGGCGAGTTTCCTGGTGAAGTGGGGAGAACTTGCACGCAGGATACGAGAGGGGGGCAGGAGGGGCAACGGTGCGGGGGTGCCAGTGAGTGAGACGAGCGGTTGACGGGCGAGTTCGGCTCGTTTAAGCTGCGGATGTGAGGGTTTGGGAGCGATTTGCTCATCAGCGAGTTATTTGAAGGATTTTCCTGGAGGAGTGATGCTCACCTGGTTGGGTGACGCTCTTCGCACACCCTCGTTACTCTGTCGATGGTGAAGTCATTGGACAGGCGAGATGGCGTGAGTTCTTCGGGCAGAACGGGTTCGGGACTGGAGATAGGTTTGTTGAAGACGCGATTGACCCGTGTTGGTGTGTGTAGTTTCGCACCCAAAAACAAATTAGGCGGAGGAGGTGTGGGATGGGAGTGCCGAAGGATAAAGCGCGGGAACTGCTCACCTCTCAAATCGGTCCTATCAAACAATTGCGTCAGCAACGACGCGGTTCTATCGATTTTGACAAGTGGCGGACTAGATCGAAATCCATTATCTCCAACCTTTTTGGAGATGATTCACCACAACTGAAAGATTTCTGCCAAATATCGTACTCACTAAGCTTTATCATTTCTGGCACACCAGATAGCGATTTTCAGAAAGCATACCTTGAGGGGCTTGACACATCAGAAGCTCAGTTGGAGGCGCTTGTCGCAGAGGTCGAGAGCTTCTGGCAAGACGAGACCGTTGTGAAGCACACAGAGGATCCCCTCGCAAAACTTTCACTGATACTTGGCCGCTTTCATTCTGTTGCTCGTCAACTGAGAGTTCGGCACGGAAAACGGAGTACGCTTGAGATCAAGGATGAGTACGATATCCAAGACCTGCTGCATGCACTGCTCAAGCTGTATTTTGATGATATTCGTGCAGAAGAGTGGACACCTTCTTATGCCGGTGGATCGAGCAGGATGGATTTCTTGCTGAAGAATGAACGAATTGTTATCGAGGTTAAGAGAACAAGTATGACGTTCGGTGAGAAGGAAATTGGAGACCAATTGCTTATTGACATCAAGCGATATCAAGCCCACCCCGACTGTCTCAAGTTGATCTGCTTTGTTTATGATCCGGAGGGAGTTGTCGGTAATCCCGTAGGGTTGGAAAATGATCTGCGTAAGCACGACGGCAAGATGGAGGTCATGGCCTTTATTTGCCCCAAGTAGCATATCGAGTGGATGAAATTGGATTCGGCTAACCTCCGCTGCACCGGACTGGGGCCGCATACAGGCTGTCCGTAACCACTGCATTCCGGGGGCGGTCCCGGCTGGGGAGCGGGGTCGATCGGCGGGTTTGGAGGATCCATATTGAACATTGAGGCGATAACCGATTCCGCGCATTGCGTCATCTGCCTACTCCGAGACTATTCGGGCCGGCACGTAGGGCGGCGCGAACAACTCTTGGACCCGATTCTTTACGGATACCTTCAGGGTCGGTTTGGCAATATGTCACGACAGCACTGGGTGCATATGCACGCTCGCCCGAGGCCACAGCGAATCGACTTTCGATGCGGCGGCAACAATCCAGTGGTCATCGAGTTCGCTGTTCGTCCGCCCGAAGGTGGTACCGAGCTCTATGGCTCACAGAACCGATCCGAACTCCGGAAACTATGCAGAGTAAGCCAAGCGTCAGCGCGCCTTCGCGTTCTGCTTCTCATAGATCTATCGCTGGATCCAATTCACCGGGATAACCTCCAGCCCAGTTACGATGAACAATCGTCAGGTGCTGGAAACTTTCCAAGGCATAGTGTGCGCGTGATCTATGTACACTTGGAGTCGAGATATAACTTTCTATGGCAGCCAAATTAACCGCGACGCCGCCCAAGTAGGCGTTCCAGCCGTGGTCTCCGCCTCCAGTAGAGCCGCGGCTGAACTTGATAGTAATCCAGCCCATGCCTCGTTCCCACGCTCCGCGTGGGAATGCCGTCTTCGACGCTCCGCGTCGTGGCCTGAACGGAACGGAAGCGTGATCGCGATCCGACGAACGTTGTCCCTGGCGTGTTGGCCCACCCCGCGGAGCGGGGGGAAGACCGGTTACCACGCGGAGCGTGGGAACCAGGTGTGATAGTGTCGCGTCCAACGAGAAGTGTCGGAAAAAGGGTCGGGTTCGCTTTCACTAACAAGCGAAGGAAACCTGACCAGAAACTCTAACCGGCACCCTTTACCCCCAGTATTCTTCGGCTAACGATCAAGTTTCCAGGTCCAGAAAAGGATAGATCAAATATGACAATTGCAGTAGGTAGTCTTGCTGCCCTTGCAGATCCTGTCGAAGTCGCCCGGGCTCAGCGCATCACGGAACAAGTCGCTCGGACTCAGCGCATCCTCACTCAGGAGGAGCGGTCTGAAGATTACCTGATGATCCCAGACGAGGTCCGCGGGGCTGTTGATGCCGAAGTCGCACGCCTGTGGCTTGAGGACGGAATCGAAACGGATACCGCCACTCAGCAAGAGTTGCTCGCGGACGCGACCTTACGTCACCACTTTGCCGGGCGGGAAGTTGCCTGTGCGCGAACCCCACAAGGGGTCATCGTATTTGCTGTCGGATCGGATGAGGTCAACGCAGTCCTTGCTGCGATCCCACCGGCGCAGAGGCGAAATGTGGCCCTTGAGTATCCGTAACCTGGAGAACTAAAGTGGTCGGGGTAGCTGTCACTGACAAGCGGAGGAAGCCTGACCAGAAGGCATCGCTCTCCCGTTAGACCGATGCCTGCTCCTGGAATTGGACAGCCTCTGCGGGTTGCTATATCAGGAAAAGTTACTTGTTGCCGAGTTCCTTCACCCGGATGTTCCGGTAGCGCACGTATTGCTTGGTGTAGTCCCCGCCACCGTGGACCTGGAGCGCGATCCCGCCCTTGTCCGGGAGTCGCTTCTGCGTGTCCGTGTATTGCATGAACTTGACCCCTTTGATCCAGGTGGTCAGCGTCGGTGGGTTGCCCACCACCGTGGCCCGGAGTTCGTTCCACTCCCCCGCCTTCCAAAACTGCGGCCAGTCGGCCGGGCTCACCGGGCACTTGAAGTCGCTTGGACCCTGCTTGCTCGGGACAATGATGTCGGTCACCTTGTTCGCGAAGTCGAAGTTCCGGACATGCGGCTTGCCCCCGATGCCCTCCCCGTAGATCCCCATCAGGTTCCCGTTCGCGTGGTAGTCGATCATCGCCTGGTAGCACTGTCCCTTATCGTTACTCCGCAGAAACAGCCCGCTGTCCGGGCCGAAATCGTTGTTCATCTCCAGCACCACCTCGAAATTGCCGTACTCCTTCTCGGTGATAATGATCCCCCCGTTCCCGGGGATGTCCTGGCTGCCAACGATCGCCCCATCCTCGACCACCCACTTGCCGCCGCTTTTGTTCTTGCTTGGCCCGCTGTGTCCCGTCTTCGCCGAGACTTTCCAGCCGTCGAGCGTCTTGCCGTCGAAGATCGGGACAAATCCGGTGTCGTCGAATTTCTCCGGTTGAGGCGGTTCGGCCCGGCTGCTGGTGAGAAGGAGACCGCCGCTGAGGACAGCGAGAGTGAGTGCAACAGGTCGCATGAGGTGGCTCTATTGGGTGTGGGAGTGGGGTGTGGCCGAGGGTGGGAGCGAGAGTCAACATCCCACCCTCGGCCACGGGCCAGTATCCTCCCGACAGACCGGATTGTCCAGGGGCGACCCACCCAGAGAGGCGGTCAGAATCCACCGGTGGCGGCATTGAGGGCAGCGAATAATGTGGCGAACGTCTCCGGGTGCTCAGGGAGGAAGAAGTGCCGCGTCCCGGCGAGCCGGAGGTTGGTTGCGCCGGTAATGTCGGTCCCGTTGAAGAGAAGATTCCGACCGGTCATCAGGTGCCCATCCCCCATGATGTTCACCACCCGCCCGGCTCCGGGCACCCGGGTCTCGGCGGAGTCGCTCAGGTAGTCTCCCCCGATGTACCCCACCAGGGCCACCGGCACGCCATCCCGGATCAGCCGAGTCGCTGCGTTGCGGACCACGGGTGCTCCGATACTGTAGCCGATCAGGGCAAACTGAGCGTCTGGCTGGCACCGGTGAGTTTTGCGGATTTCCTTTTCAATCCGCCCGATCTCTTTCCACTCGGCAAACTGCGTGTTCGGGTATCCGCTCGCTTTCAGTCGCTTTGTGAGCGCGGGAACCCCAGCCAGGTGGACCGGATCTAACCCGTTGACAACATAGACGAATGTGGCATTGGCGTGACAATCATCAGCCGGTTCCGAGATGGGGTAACCGGCGACCACCTTCTCGTTTCGGGCAGTCAGGCAGCCCCCGGCCACCAGCCCGAACAGGACGACCGACCAGATGAGCGTTTGACGAAGGGTGTGCAGCATTCGTCACCAATCACGGAATAGAGGGCAGGAGGAATCCCCCAGTTCGATCGGAGCGGTCGAGCGGTCGGCCACGGTGGAAACCCGGAGTGCTCGGGAGAATGATCACTCAGACAATGCGTCCCCCGGTCCGCACCGGATCTTCGACAGGGAATGGCTGGTTGTCTCGTTGTGGAGGTGCGGAAAGGATCGACTTTGCCGGGTGACTCGACGAGAGATGCGAACTTCGCGAAACAATAGGAGGAGGCGGCAAGCAGCCGCCTCCTCCTATTGTTTCGCGGCACGGTTCAATGAGTGGGTGCGAGGGGTAACATTGTCATTGGCGAACCGGCGACGTCAGTCGCCGGGTCAGCTGACACCTACCCGGCAACTGACGTTGCCGGTTCGCCTGTTGTTGCCTCCCTTTGACCCTGGCCGATTTCGCGAACACAGACTTCGATCCCGCTCAGCCAGGAGCCGGGGTGGGTGCTGGTTCGGGCACTGGTTCGGGCACCGGAGCTGGGATTGGTGCCGGTGCCGGTGCTGGCGCGAGGGCAGGGGCCGCTGGCTTGCGTTCCTTCAGGCGGACCTTCCTCTCGTCGGCCTTGAGCAGTTCGATGATCGCCGTCGTGCCGCCATCACCGAGTCGCCGGTAGTGCTGCTTGATGATCCGGGTGTAGCCACCCGGCCGCTCCTTGAAGCGCGGGCCGATTTCCCGGAAGAGTTTATCCAGAACCGTGACCGTCACCTGATTCTTGGCCCCCTCGCGCATCACGGGATCGTCGTTCTTGTCGTAAAGCCCGGTTCCGTGGGTCGGCCCGAGTTGAGTGATCGCCTGGCGGCGCAGGTGGAGGGCCTTGGCCCGGGCCACTTTATCGTCCGGAGCGGCGCCATCCATCACGATCGCAGCCTTCTTGGCCAGGGTGATCAGCTTTTCGATGAAGGGACGCAACTCCTTCGCCTTCGGAAGCGTGGTGACGATCCGCTCGTGCGTGAGCAGAGCGCGTGACAGATTGCGAAACAGGGCGAGGCGGTGGGTAGCGTTCCGGTTCAGGTGTCGGCCGGCTTTACGATGGCGCATGGCTCACTTGGTGGAGTAAGGAGGTAAAGGGGTCAACGAAGGCAGACAGTACCTCGCCCCGTGCCAAGGCAGGCGAGAGTGTGCCGGGTGAGGTTTTGAGGCTGTTGCCTCTGGACCTCACCCCTGACCCGGTGGTGGCATTGAACCTAACCCCCCAACCCCCTTCCCCAAGAAGGAAGGGGGAGAAGAGTCGGAAGAACCTAACCCCCCAACCCCCTTCCCTGAGAAGGAAGGGGGAGCCGGAGGCTGGTTTGACTCCCCTCACCCTCCGGGGGAGGGGCTAGGGGATGGTTCTGGCCGGCATCGCATTAGCGACGCGTGGGGAGTTTCATCCCGAGACTCAGGCCCCGCTCCTGGAGCTTGGCCTTCACCTCGCGGAGGGTCGTTTCGCCGAAGTTGCGGACTTCGAGGAGTTCGTCCTCGGCCCTCATCACCAGCTCGCGAACAGTGGTGATCCCTTCGGTCTCCAGACAGTTGGTCGCCCGCACCGAAAGTTCCAGCTCGGCCAGGCTCATATTCAGCTTCCGCTCCAGATCGGCGTCGACCGTCTCTTTCCCAACGGTTCCAACGATCTCGATCGGCTCGTCGAGCGACACCTCCGGCCCGGGCTCGGTGTACTGAACGAACGGGTTGAGGTGCTTCCGAAGGATCTTCGCTGCCTCGACGAGGGCCATCTGCGGACCGACTGTCCCGTTCGTCCAAATCTCCATCACCAGGCGGTCGTAGTTCGTCTTTTGACCGACCCGGGTCTCCTCAATGTCGTACTTCACCCGGACGACCGGGGAGAAGCTGCTATCGACCGGGATCACACCGATCTCGCGTTCCTTACCGGCGTTGTCGTCGGCAGTCCGGTAGCCGCGGCCGTTCTCGACCGTCATCTCGACCACGAACGGGACATCGCTCGTCATCGTCGCGAGGTGGTGCTCCGGGTTGATAATCTGGATCGTCTCATCGTGCTGGACGTCAACTCCCCGGACCACTCCGGCCTCGTGCTTCTGGATACGAACCACTTTCGGCTGGTCGGAGACGTTCTTCACCACCAGGCTTTTGACATTCAAGATAATGTCGGTGACGTCCTCGACGACCCCAGTGATGGTCGAGACCTCGTGCATCACACCCTGGATCTTGACCCGAGTGACCGCGCTGCCTTCCAGGCTCGACAGCAGAATCCGGCGGAGGCTGTTTCCCAGCGTCATCCCGAAACCGCGCTCGAACGGCTCGACGAAGAACTTCCCGTAGGTGTCGGTCAGGGTGGCCCGGTCAGCATGGACCCGGTTTGGCAACTCCAGCCCGCGCCAGCGAACGCGCATGATCGATCCTCCTTAGCCGTCGGTTTTCCGCCCTCGCCAGCCCCGCGACCGGGCCGGACAAAGACGAACCAGACGGGACGTACTCGGAACCTCATCACGATGTTGGCGACCGGTCGCGACAGCCACCAGTGCTGCAACGCGGAACTCGGAGCGCGGAANNTTCCGCGCTCCGAGTTCCGCGTTTCTGATTGCGTTCCGCGTTTCTGACTGCGTTCTTCTTACCTTGTTGCGATTTCAATAATCAACTGCTCGCGGATTTCGATGATCCGCTCGTCCACGTCTTGCCGGTTTGGCAATCGGGACATCCGGCCTTCCGGTTGGTCGCCGTTGTTGGTCACTTCGAGGAAATCCGGGACACGGACGAGGTTCCTCTGGAGCGACTCACGGGCGAGTTTTAGACTCCGCTCGTTGGTCTTCACTTTGACCACATCGCCCGGCTTGATCAGCATACTGGGGATATCGCACTTGCGGCCGTTCACCAGGATGTGGCCGTGGCCGACCATCTGGCGAGCCGACCCGCGGCAACTGGCGAACCCGAGCCGGTGGATGACGTTATCCAAACGCCGCTCCAAGATCGAGAGCAATTGCTCACCGGTGTTCTCCGGTGATCGAGTGGCAAGGGTGTAGTACCGCCGGAACTGCGCTTCCAGAATGCCGTAGAACCGCTTGAGCTTTTGCTTTTCGCGGAGACGGATGCCGTATTCCGATTGTTTGCCGCGACGGGCACCGTGCATCCCCGGGGGAAGCGCGTCCCGATCGATGGGGCACTTGGGGCTGAAGCATCGTTCAGCCTTCAAATAGAGCTTCATCTGCTCCCGTCGGCACATTTTGCAGACGGGATCGGTGTTCCTGGCCATGAGCGGAGTCGGGACTCGGTGTCAGGGGTCAAGTGGGACTGTCGCCAGTCGCCGGTGGTCCGTTGGCCGTTGCCAGTCGTATCGCGATCCCGGCGAACCCCAGAGTCGTGACGGGATGGGTGCGATATCAACACTGTGGCCAGTGGCGGGTTGCATAGGCAACAGGCCACTGGCCACGGGCAACGGCCAATCCAATCACACTCGCCGCTTTTTGGGCGGACGGCAGCCGTTGTGCGGGAGCGGAGTGACGTCTTCGATCGCCTTGACGTTCAGCCCCGCAGCCTGGAGGGCGGTGACAGCCGACTCGCGACCGGCACCCGGACCCTTCACCCGCACCTCGATCTCCTTCACCCCGAATTTGGCGGCCTTCCCGGCCGCCTCTTCGGCCGCCCGTTGGGCGGCAAACGGGGTGCTCTTGCGGCTGCCCTTGAAGCCGACCGTCCCGGCGGACGCGGCGCAGAGCGTATCCCCGTTCGTGTCGGTAATCGTCACGATTGTGTTGTTGAACGTCGATTGCACATGGGCGATCCCACGGCTGACGTTGCGGCGAGCCTTCTTCTTTTTGGACTTAGCCATATGCCAGTTGCCAGTCGGCAGTTGGGGGAGTGTTTTCGCGAAGACAGCGCCCTGACCCAGCTCGAACACGAACCGGAGGGCGAGCCAGCGGCTCCGCAAGGAACCACTGGCAACCAGCCTCGTTAGCGGAGATCTTTGACGCCCTTCTTGCCGGCCACCGTCTTGCGGACACCCTTGCGGGAGCGGGCATTGGTCTTCGTCCGCTGGCCGCGACACGGGAGGTTCTTGCGGTGCCGCTCGCCGCGGTAGCTCTTGATCTCCTTGAGCCGGGCGATGTTAGTCGCCTCGAACCGCCGAAGTGGACCCTCAACGAGATAGTCTCGATCCAAAAGCGCAGCAATCCGACCCACCTCGTCGTCGCTGAGTTCTTTCGCCCGGCGCTGGGGGTCGATGTTCAGCTTCTCGCACACCTCCAGGGAGGTGGTCGGCCCGAGCCCACGGATATACCGCAGGGAAATGTGGGTCGGCTTGTCCGGCGGGATGTCGACGCCTTGAATACGGGGCATGGTTTTCGTTCGTGTTTTTGTATTTCGTGTTTCGTATTGACCTAACAGAGGGGTCTGCCAGTGCAGTTTGACCCGTTCCGCCGACACGAGACACCAGAAACATTACCCTTGCCGTTGTTTGTGCCGCGGATCTTCGCAGATGACCCGCACAACACCCTTGCGGCGGATCAACTTGCACTTTTCGCAGATCCGCCGGACACTCGATCGCACCTTCATGGTCCACCCGTTCCGCAATACACCCGACAAAAAGCCCGTAAACCTCCAACTTAGTGGAGGCCGGAAAAACGACAAGAGCGCGCCTGGAAATCAGGCCCCAGGCCCGAGCATCTTTGGGGCATCCTGATTCGCCATTTCCGCAGCCAATCGCTTGCTGGTTCGGATTGCCTCCTGCAAACTCAAGACAAACCCGACGGCATGATCACCCGACTCGAATCCGAGGGGAACCCCGATCAGCTTTCCTGTCACGCGGATGAGGAAAGTGTTGCGAATCGACCCAACACACCCAATGAGGAGCAACCCCAAAGCAACCACATACAAAATCGCCGTCAAAATGGAACTCTCGGACACAAAGGCACCGATCGCCCCCATACCAAGGGCAAAGATAATCACCCTCACTCCTGCCCACTGAATGCGTCGACGAAGAGAGACATTCTCGATTGCTGCGAGCGGGATTCTGAAAAGCGCGGTCTCATCCGAACTCCAACAGACCAGATTGTCGGCGATGACCTGGAGACCACTTCCTGGCAATTCAAGCCAGGCCGGTTGTTGGATCACCAGTTCGACTGTGTCACGGCCCGGTCGACGTTTGCGGCTGCGACTCATGCATTCACTCCCGCAGGTTCAGGGGGTGGAACGGGTTCCGGCTCGTCGGCGGTGATGATCATCACCCCCTCGGCGGTCAGTGCCAGGGTGTGTTCGACGTGAACGCTGGCGAGGCGGTCGCGCGTGACCACTGTCCAGTAATCGTTGAGGGTATCGACCTCGGCCCGGCCCATGTTCACCATCGGTTCGACGGCCAACGTGAGCCCGGGCTCCAGTTTGAAGTCTTGTTTGCGGGTCTCCCGGTCGACGTAGTTCGGAACCTGCGGGTTCTCGTGCATCACCCGCCCAATCCCATGCCCGACATAGGAGGTGACCACCCGGAAGCCGTTCGACTCGACATGCTTTTGCATCACGCTGGCCACCTCGCTCCACCATTTCCGCTTGGGGAGCAAGTCGATGGCGAGTTGGAGCGTTTCCAAGCCCACCCGCAGAAGGCGCAATTTCTCGGCCGACACAGTCCCGATCGGCAGGGTAATAGCCCGGTCCGCACACCAGCCGTTGAACTTGCATGCTGTATCGACTTTGAGCAGGTCGCCCTCCTTGAGTACCCGAGGTCCGGGGATACCGTGAACGACCTGTTCATTGAGACTCAAGCAGGTGACTGCGGGGAATGGCACCTTGCCCGGATAACCCTTGAAAAGCGGGGTCGCCCCATGCTGAGCATAGAACTTCTCGACCGCCTGGTCGATATCCAGGGTCCGGACCCCCGGTTTTGCCATGTCGCGGCAGATCTTCAGCGCGCGGGCGACGAGTTTGCCCGCCTCACGCATCAGGCCGAGTTCCCGGGCCGACTTCAGTTCGGGCGGGCGAAAGTTGGATGAGCGAAGCATGGGGGAACGCTATTCGTTGTCAGCTCTGAGTAGTCAGCCAGAGACCACCCCCGGCCAGCGAACTGAATGACCCGATGCGGGCTGTGCGACCCAACAATTCCTGAATGACTGGCTGAGAGTCGAGGCCCGACGGCTACCCGCTCCACCAGTCCTCCCGGCGGGGATCGAACCCGCGACTGACCCGGTTTATAAGACCGGCGCTCTGACCGCTGAGCTACGGGAGGCGCAGCGAACCTGGCGTATGCCATCGGGTATCATCGCGTCCTCCTTTCAGTCAGCGGGGGTCGGCCGACCACTTCGGTCGGCAGTTCAATCCTGGCAGTCGGAGTTGCCACAGGGTTGTATTGTCCGGCACAATCACCCCTTGAGCAAGGGGACCGGGCACGGAAAACGCGGAGACCCAGTGCGTGAAAGACCTTGACGGGGGTTACGTTACCGGCGGAAGACTCGGTGACCAGGCGGCATCGCCGCCAAACAGGGATTTTTCCTGACATCTGCTGTCTCAGGTCTGCCGGATGGACCAGAAATCAATCGGGTGTAACCGGTCGGGCTCGNNCGAAGGGATGTCAGACAGTAGCCCAGGGCGTCAGCCCTGGGCAGGGCTGCCCGGGGATTGGGCACCGAGCCGGATCACGATACGACACTCTGACAAGTCTATTATGTGACACTTTCTGTGGTGCCCCACTTTGGCTGTGTCACGCGGTTCTCGGGGACGTTCCGAATGGGACGAGTTCCAGGGAGTCTGGGTGGGAATCGTCACACCCGTCTCCTGTTTTCACTCAAGGAAGCGGTTTCCAACCTTCGTGACACCGTTTGGGCCTCGGACCCTGCGGCCAGCAACACGAAACACTAAACACTAAACACTAAACACCATAATGCCGAATCCTTCTCTGCTGCGGGATTTCTTCGGCAAAGCTCATCAAGGTCACCCTACTGGGGAGGTTGCCTGCCGGAGAAGGAAGCGGTGCCAAGAGTTGCGTAATCACGAGTTCGGAATCGCCAGGGGTCGACGGGTTCCCGGCTGGGTGAAGCCGTTCGCACGGGCCGACAAACACCGAGGGACATCCCGCGAGGAAGAGACTGCACGGCCAAACTCGTTGTCTGCGGCTTCACTGGCGGCAAGCCGCCAGTGGCACCCGGCGTTCCTCGTCTCGGCTGCTGCATCGAAACGCAGATAGGCAAGCCACATCGTCTTGCTTCCTCCGCGAGCCGTGGAATCTTCCTTTGCTTTGCTAAACAACCTGCTCACCTGCCCGGCTGCAACTCCAGTATCGCACACGGACGACCGACGAGAAATGGGAAAACAAACTACGTGGCCGGGTCCGGTGCAGCGTGGGTTCGGCCTGGTTTTCGTTCAATTCGCTTCACGAGCCCTTTCTCACCATGCTTGGAACAACGGGTCGCACTGTCCGCGAAAGCGATCAGCACCACGCCGATGAAATAATAGCCGAGATTCACCGCGGAAAAGGTCATGCCCAGAAACCATCGGACCAAAAACATGCGTTGGTTTTCGGCTGGAATGCCCGTCAGCTTGAACAACTCGACCGACAGGCAACACACAAACGCAGTCACGGCGATGATCAACGGCGGTTTGCGGAACAGGAGCATGGCCAGAGCGAGGTAGGCGGCCACCGCGTAAAGGACTTCCCCGAGGACCCGGTCCCAGAGGAACCAGTCCACTGGATACAGCCGGGAGGCGAGACCGAGCACCACCGTGACAGCCAGGGCCAACAGCAAACGAAGCATCAGGAACGCTCCCCGAAAGTACGATTGGGATGGCAGTGTACTTGGCAGTACAAAGCAAATCAATGGAGGTTCTGTGACTCGAATTGATCGGGCCGATCCCAACAGCGGAGGTGTCGCGAAAGAGCCAGCCCTTTCGCCCGACGGGCACGAGATGCGGAAACCATCCCGCGCGACCGGTTCTTTACCGAGAGGACGGGTGACGTGACCGCAGAACGATCTCAACCGGTCGGAAATCCCTCCCTGGCCGCGATACTAGCAGCGAACACGGATGACCGGCAAGCAACGGGAAACAAGTCAGACAGCCGGGCCAGGTGCTGCGACCGGCTCGGCTCTGAAGCGATCAGGGTTGCGGAAGCACGCGAGAAATTCCATTCGGATCCATCTTCCGATATCGCGCGTTTATAAGTGCTGGATACTTTTTAATTGGTCGTCTAATGATTGCCGAGTTTTGACGATTTCTTCAATCACCTTTCGTTTCTCCTCGGCCAGTTTTAGGTAGTGATTCTTGAGATCGGGCGACTGCTCGTTACGAGACTGCTCTTCGATTTGTTCGAGTTCTTTACGATGCTGCGCCAGGGATTCATCGATCATTTGATTC
Organism: Gemmataceae bacterium; assembly: GCA_003136315.1. Lineage (GTDB taxonomy): Bacteria > Planctomycetota > Planctomycetia > Gemmatales > Gemmataceae > Urbifossiella. Next base: position 24,830 of record PLDW01000046.1, read on the forward strand.
GCAGCGGTGATCTTTTCACGAACGAATTCAGGCGTGAGTGCGGGCGTCCGACCACGCCGTGACATGAAAAGCAGGATCACCATTACGAGAGCCGTGATGATCTCGGCGGCGAGGAGTACATAGTCGAACACGAAATTCCCCGGTTCGACGAACACCCCGTTTCTGAGGTATGCCGCGTCATCTCCGGGCACGCGGACGACCTCGACGCTATCCCCCACCCTCATGCTTTGCCAGTCCTCGGGGCTGACGTTGTCGCGATCGGCCCGGGTCAGCGCGCCACCGTGGTTCGCCCATGATACCCAGTAGTGTTTCAGCCCCCGCCGGCCTTGGTCCACGCCTTTGTCTGTAATGACTCTGGTGGTCACCGTCGCGCCGGGTTGCCAGCCCTTGATCTGCGCCATCTTGTACAACTTGGGCAGGGTCACGCCGACGGCGAGGCCCACCGAGATTACAAGCGCCAACGCCCATCGCCACATCGCTTCCCTCCGCCGCCGAACAGTGATTGTGCCGGTTGGCATAACACGGCTAATTCTCGCCCCGATATTAACGCCCTTGGCCGGGAAACGCAACATTCGCGCAGATGGTGCCGGTGCCGCACGCCGGTTGGACGTCTGAGCTACCACGCGAGGAGTCGCCCCGTTGGCCAGTCCCCAGACCATGCACAAGGGAATTGGCCGGCACGTCCCACGACACGCAGTCCACCAACACCTTCCCGAACTCGCCGAAAGTCAGTCTCTCCCCGACTGTCAACCAGACCCTACAATGGCCAGCGGCGTCCGCATGGGGCGCTGCTTCCGTCCGGTCCTTTCGGAGTGCGACCATGAAGGCGATGTGTACGGTGGCGATGGTACTCGGTCTGTGCAACCTCACATCCGCGAGGGACGAGAAAGCGGACCCGGTCGGGACGTGGAAGTGCGAGTACGAGATCGGCGGGCAGAAGCGAGAGTCTACCCTGGTCGTCAAGAAGGACGGGGACAAGCTCGTCGGAATGATGACCTTTCAGGACAAGCAGGAGTCGAAGCTCAAGGACGTGAAGCTGAAGGATGGGGATCTGAGCTTCACCGCCGAGCGGGAGGTGATGGAGATGAAACTCACCATCAAGTACAAGCTGAAGGTTGAGGGGGACAAGCTCAAGGGGAAGGCCGGGGTGGAAGTTGGAGGAGAGACCCGCGAGTTCGACTTCGAGGGGACGCGGGCGAAGAAGGACAAGTAACGGCTGAGGCTGGAGTTGGAGAACACGTCATCGTTCCACCAAGTAAAAGGGTAACTCATTGGCAATGAGCATATCGTTTGGGGCTGGTGGCTGCTACCGCTCCGCTATCTGCCCCGATTGTTTTGGCCTCTTAGCACGATCACTGCCCTACTCCATCGGTAACATAATAATCTGGTTCTTCATGCCCTTCACGGGGGTCGTAATCACCTGCACTCGTGGTCGGTTCGAGTCACGGATTTCGGGGCGAGCGGCACATAATTCACGGGCCAGATCAAAGTCGTTTTTTGCGCAATAGACCCGCTGGCAACTCCGCAAGACTTGCAGGCCGTTGTAATCTCGAATTTGCTGGGCATTCAGCACAACGGATTTGTTATTGTGCTTCTTCCACTCCGCAAAATGACTTCTCTCTAATATCAATAAAATATGCCTGCTATCAAGGGGAAAGGCAAACTCAATCCCAGGATCGCGTGGGCCGAACATCAGACGTGCGCCGTCATATAGGTTTGCCCGGAGAACGACAGGATGATCCGAAGTGTAAAACGGATGATCGGACTCGTTGATTCCTACTACCCAGTAATGACATTCGAGGCAAGTGGACATTTTCTCTATCATGTCCAGATCGAGTATCTGCTTTATGTGGACTCCAACAAGCGCCTCTTCTTTCAATCCTGCCTGGACCTGGCCGGCCATGTTATTCAGTGCAAGCGTAGTATCCATCATCGACTGAATATGCTTGTTAATCGACTCGCGCGATATGTCCCGCATCGTCTTAGTGCGCATCCATTGCAGCACAAGAAATGGTGAAAACTCCAGAATCTGCTTGTCCGTAATGTGCCCGGCATCTGCACTTTTGATGAGATCGACCAGCATCGGCTTCCATGTACGCTCAAGGTCGCGGAGAAAATTCTCGATCAGGTTCTCTTCAACTGCTGGCACTTCGTAAAAGTAGGGTTCTTGGGCAGCGGCCTTCGTTGATGTAGTCCGGGTCGTATCGTAAACCTTGTCGAAACAGCACAGTAGCCCGGCCTCATTGGTGAAACCGCGCAGGATAAGCTGCGGCACATAGTGCTGGGTTTTGGTCCTCTGCGGTTTTTGCCACGGTCCTTCTTCATCGCAAGTTCTCACTCACTGCCTTTGGGTAAGCGTAATCCCTTTCAAAGGATACGCCAACCTTCGTAGCGGTTCGCGCATTATTTTCCCTCCCGCATGGGCTTGTGCAACTCGGCTTGCCTGATCAAGTCATCACATTCAGGAAAAGAGGTGCAATCCACCCCAACCAGACGGGCGACTTCGACCAGAGCGAGAAGAGTGGTTGTGAGAGGACCGCTCCTGACGCCATAAATCGCTTCTGCGGGCCGATTCGCCGGGTGCCATGCCCACGGCTTTGCCTCAAAGTTCTGGGAAACTTGCCGTTGCCTTCGCGGCCTGTTTTGCAGGTCCCAAAAGGCACGACATAAGTCCTTAATCCAGGGTCAAACTGCCTCATAGCAGAATTCGTGCCGAGTTGAAAAAACTTGGTGCAACTGCTTCCAAAGTCAGTACTTAAAAAGTTTCCCGGAACTTTGAGGGCTTCGTGTGGGCATGGCGGCAGCATTACATCTTCTGTCCTCTCCGACGACATGGACCCGGCGGCCTTCTCCCCTGGTGCTTCAATCAAATACGATTTGGATTTCTTGTTTGTCTTTGATCTCGACTGTTTTCGGTGTTTGGGTCGCACTGCCGTACTTCTGAAAGAGGCTGGCGAGTTCGCGGTCCACTTTTGCTTTGGCCAGCTTCTTTCCTTCGCTGTTTTCTTTCGGTGCATTGGGCACACTCACCCAAACTCGATAGGTGCCCGCCTCGATTCCTTGCCGGCCGGAAACGTGAAGTAACGTCAGTCGGCCTTCGCTGTCCGTCAGGCCGCCACCCTTCACACCACTCTCATCGCTGAAGTTCACCAGGAGATTCCGAATCGGCTTCCCAGAATAGGTGGCTGTCCCTGTCACTTCGTATAACTTCACGTCCTTCCCGCATCCCACCGGAAGGACCAGGCAAAAAGCGCAAATGGCGATCGTGCGAATCCGCATGTCGTTTACCCAACCTCAGGATCTGGTGTCGCATTGGTTTGTCTGGAGAGCCAGACAGAGGAACCCCTCGCCGCGCGGCCAGGGCTTCATGCCTTCCGGCACATTGGAAACCTGCGGCCACAACCTCCTCGCCGCGCGCCCAGGGCTTCATGTCATGTCGGGCGCGGGAGATCGGTACGATTACCAGTCGCTGCCAAGCACGCCGCCATCGTTGGGCGTACAGGCCTTGACCCACGTCGCGGTCGACATACCCGAGGCACAGGAGCGTACGCTGCCATCGCCAAGCAGGGCCAGAAGAACCTGGTGAGTGCTCTGAACGACGGAAATGTCGCAACTGGTGGGGGTGGCACTGACCTGGAACGGCGGGTTTCCCGAGATGGCAGACTGGAAGTCCGTGCGCAAATCGCTTTCATCTGCCGCTCCTGGAATCCCCAGCTTTTCCGCTGTGATCCAGCCAAAGGCAGCCCACTGAGAGCCATCTCCGTGGTGAGGGTAAACCCAGGCCCAGCACGGGCCATCGAACTTCGTACCCGAAGCGCTGTACTCCAGCCCGTTGATATTACAGCTCAGGATGCGCTCGCTCACCATGACCGTATCGGAGAGACCATCCGGCATCGAGTTCATGAGAGAAGGCTGGCGGTTCTGAGTCGGAAGGAAAACGCAAACATTACCCGCGTAGCTCCCATAGGCGTAATTCGTACCTCCTTCAGTAATGAAGCCCGGTCCGTAGTTTGGATCCGAAGGACATACGAAATTAGTGAGCGGAGTTCCCATCAACGCATCGCAGGCGGTGAACGTGGCATTGCCCGTGGCCGTGCTGCTCAGCGGTGCGGCAGCGTAGAACTGCTGGAACAACGCATTTTGTTCCAGGTAGGGCAGCAAGTGAACGAGGTAGCTTCCTGTGGCCCCATCGGACGCGAAATTGCTGCCGCCATTCGTCGCAGGCGGATAATCGTTGCTGCGATAGAGGTTGTTCCATGAACCGATCGGAGGCACCGTGTTGAACGTGCCGGCATAGTTGTGGACACCCAGACCGATCTGCTTCAGGTTGTTGGTGCATTTGACACGAGCAGCGGCTTCACGCACCTTCTGCACCGCCGGCAACAACAGGCCGATCAGAATGGCGATGATTGCGATGACGACCAGGAGCTCGATCAGGGTAAATGCCCTTCGAACCGGGCTCTTTCGAAAGGCGAGCACAGAGCCGAGCATGGGATTCCTCCGAAACGTCAGCGGGAACGAGAAACCGTGGCACAAACCACGCCAGAAACCCAGAAACAAGTACCTGAAAGAAGACTATCAGAAGCGCGATAAGCCCTCAAGGATTGGGAAAAGAAAAGATAATGAAGGTTTGATTGAGAACTCAAGTGCGAACGCATCACCAGCACCTAACCTATTGTATTTACTGATCTTACGTCGTTCGGCGCGCTTTTGGCTTGGCTAGATGTTCATTTCGGTTGTCTCCGGGCAGTCATACGTCCTGTCCTCCCAAGAGCTTAAGTCGCGAGGGCTCTGGGAAAACTGCCCAAGGACTTGTGAAATAGACATCTAGTCGTTGCGATCATAACCACTTGCTATTTGTGGAGTTATGACTCCAACTTGGCATTCGATTGATCCCCGGCAATCCCACTATTCCGATCATCTGGCAAATGATGTCGGCTGAGATGTGTGGGGTAAACCCGGCGCTACTTCCACGGTGGAATTGGACCGAAGGGGTAGGTGCGGTGTCGCAAATCTTGAAAAAAGTGCTTGCATCCCGGAGGCCGGAGCGTTCCAATAATCTCATCCCGTTTTCAGCCGACGCCGAACTTGCCCGTACCCACCGCCCGCCGAATCTCGCCGCTGGTTCGTCCTGCCTGATTCGATCCCACCGAGGTTCTGACATGTCGCCGGGTTTGTTCCCAGGGCGTAAACCCTCCTGCCGCAATCTTTGCCCGTCTCGACGCGATGTCGTCTGCGCTGGTACCCTTGGCCTGCTCGGTAGTTTCGTCACGCCGGTAGGAGCCACACCACGCCCGTCGGCGAAGTCGGTCATCGTACTGTTCATGTGGGGTGGGCCGAGCCACCTCGACACCTGGGATCCCAAGCCGGACGCCCCGGTCGAGATTCGTGGGCAATTCGGTGCTGTCCAAACAACTGTCCCGGGGCTACGCATCTCCGAGCACTTTCCCCGACTGGCCACACGGGCCACGAAATACGCGGTCGTGCGGTCGATGACACACACCGACCCGGCCCACCTGTCACCGGTCCACCACCTCTTCACCGGCCGTATCGCACCGAAGCCCAACTCGGACGCGGACGGGCCGAGCCGGGCGGACGCCCCCTGCATCGGTGCGGTCGTCGGGAAACTGGCTGCGGGAGTCGGTCCACTCCCGACCGCCGTGACGCTCCCGTGGGCCGTCTCCCACCCTGCCGCTCCGGGCGGAGTCGCCCCCGGTCAGAACGGGGGATGGATGGGGCCGGGGTTTGACCCTTTCCTGGTCTCCGGCGACCCGAACGCCCCGGGGTTCCGGGTGTCCGGGCTCACCGCGCCGGTGGACGTGCCCACCAACCGACTGGCCGGGCGGGCAGAGCTGATTCGTTTGCTGGAGGCAGCCGGAAAGCCGACGAACGGGATCACCGGGCTTCGATCGCGAGCCCTGGATCTCCTGTCATCCCCAACAGTCGCTGAGGCGTTCGACCTGTCGCGGGAACCGGCTGCGATCCGCGACACTTACGGACGACACACGCACGGCCAGAGTTGCCTGCTCGCCCGTCGGCTGGTCGAAGCGGGCTCACGAATGGTAACGGTCAACTGGCCGGACGACCGGCAGAGTTTCTGGGACACGCACGGAAACAACTTCCCCTCGCTCCGGAATCGCCTCATGCCCCCGGCCGACCAGGGTTTCGCTGCCCTGCTCGACGACCTGGAGACCCGCGGACGACTCCGGGACACGCTGGTTGTTTGGGTGGGTGAGTTCGGCCGAACCCCCCGGGTCGAGAATGGTGGCCGTCAGCACTGGCCGCGGTGCTACTCGGCCGTCCTGGCCGGGGGCGGGATTCGAGGCGGAGTGGTTTACGGCTCCAGTGATCGGATTGGGGCTTACCCCGCCGACAATCCCGTCTCCCCCGCCGACCTGACCGCCACCATCTACCACGCCCTCGGGATCGACCCGGAGACACCCATCACCGACCGGCTCGGACGGGTGCAGGCTCTGACCGATGGCAAGCCGCTACGAGCCCTCTGGGGGTAGGCAGCAGCGGCTGTTCTGGACATGGATGATTCGCCGGACGGATACCAAAGGGTAAAAGGACGAGCGGCCAGAACCTAACCCCCCAACCCCCTTCCCTAAGAAGGAAGGGGGAGCAGGAGGGCGATATGAGTCCCTCTGCCTCACAGTAGAGGGGTTTTGTCCGGTGGTCCTAAGAACTCGTCCAAGATCAAAACCGTGCTTTTCGCCGAGCGTGCGAATACGAGCAAAACGGCCGCACTCTATGTGGCATGGCCATCCTGGCCATGCNNGCAAGATGCCCGTGCCACCAGATTTCACGGTTTTGATTCTGGACAACTCCTAAGGAAGAAGAACGATCCCTCCCTTGAGCGTCCTCCTCGGCGTTCGCGGAGTATACCGGAACTTATCCGACGGCGCGGTCCGAGCCGAAGCCAGCCCCAGAAGGGGCAGGAACCGCCGATCGATGTCGCGGGTCTCCTGCCAGTCGGGTGGTAAAAAAGACATTCTGACTTGACCTCGCTGCACCCGTCGGTAGCCTGTGAATGGAGAACCGCCCAGCCGAGGACTTGGCCCTCGGCAGCATCTCATGACCGGAGAACCGACGATGAGCTTCCTCGCGCTCCTGTTGGTGACGGCCGCCGCCGACCCGGCGGACGCCATCGCGAAAAAAATGCTCCCGATCTACTTGCAGGAGGCCAAGGACTACTCGATCGCCGTCGCGTCTGCGCCCAAGGAGCCGCTCGAACTGAAGCCGGAGCCGGTGTTCGAGTGGGCGAACCCGACCAACAACGGCGGCCAACAGGGGGTCATATTTGTGTGGCTGAGGGCTGGCCGACCCGCGGCCCTCGGGTGCATCTTCTCGTCGCCCGCGCAGAACTTCCCAGGGGCCCGCCGGATCGAGCACGAGTTCCACGCGCTGGACCCTGAACGGCTGGTGGTCGAGAGGGACGCGTTCAACCAGTGGAAGCCGCAGGACGGGCTGGCCCGCGAGGTTCTGGGCGACGCTGGAATCCCGGCCGACACCCCCGCCGTGCGAAAGACCCAGATGGGCAAGCTCGCGGAGGGGTTCACGGGCCACACCTTTGCGTCCGCGGACAAGAAGCGGTACGACCTGCGACTGCTCCCGACGCCCCTGTACCGGTACCCGGCGGCCAAGACCGGGGTGGTGGACGGGGCCGTGTTCGCGCTTGTGTCCGAGGCCGGGACCGACCCGGAAGTCCTCCTCGTGGTCGAGGCCCGCGAGGCGGCCGGAAAGCTCTGCTGGGAGTACGCGCTGGGCCGCTTCAGTGATTGCGAGATCCACGTCTCCTTGAAGGGGAAAGAGGTGTTCTCGTCCATCCCGAGCGAGGCCAACCCGTACCCGTACAACCCGAAGCACACATACCGGACGTACCAGGACAAGGTCGTGACCCTGGACGGCAAACTCCTTGCCCGGATCCGACAGACCGCGACCGGGTCGCACGTCGTCCCCATCGAGAAGTGACGCCGGGTATGCCCGGTAAGTGTGTCTCCGAGGCCACGATTCCTCTTCCTAACGCAAAAGACTCTCTGTGAGGCAGGTCGGAGTGATCGAGTCCGGGCGAAGGCTGAGGCCCGTGTCATTCTATTGGCCCCAGCCCCGGCGGGTTTGAAACCGCCGAGATTGGGGAGCACCTCTCACTTCAGAGAAGCCATGTCAATCACGAAACGATACTTCACATCGCCCTTCAGCAACCGGTCGTAGGCCTCGTTGATCTTCTGGATCGGGATCACCTCGACATCGCTCGTGATCCCGTGCTCAGCGCAGAAGTCGAGCATCTCCTGCGTCTCCGCAATCCCACCGATTGCGGAACCTGCGAACTGGCGGCGTGGCATGATTAAATTAAACGCGGCGACCGGGAGCGGCTTCTCTGGTGCCCCGACCAATGTGAGAGTTCCATCAAGCTTGAGGAGCGAGAGGTAGGCGTTGATGTCGTGGTCAGCGGAGACGCAGTCCAGGATGAAGTCGAAACTCGATGCGTGGCCCTTCATCTCATCCGCATTCTTCGAGACGACCACCTCGTGCGCTCCGAGCCGCTTCCCATCCTCGATCTTACCCGGTGAGGTGGTGAAGAGCACGACGCGCGCTCCGAACGCATGGGCCAACTTCACGCCCATGTGCCCGAGACCGCCAAGGCCAACGATCCCGACTTTCTGCCCGGGTCCGACCTTCCAGTGACGCAGCGGCGAGTAAGTGGTGATTCCAGCGCACAACAGTGGAGCTGTGGCAGCCAGATCCACCTTGTCCGAGACTTTGAGTGTGAACGCCTCGTCCACCACGATGCTGTCGGAGTAACCGCCGTAGGTGACGCCGCCGGAGTGCTTGTCATTGCCGTTGTAGGTCAATGTGGGGAAGTGCTGGCAGTACTGCTCCAGGCCACGGGTGCAGCTCGGGCAGGTGCGGCACGAATCGACCATACACCCGACCGCGGCCCGGTCCCCGACCTTCAACTTCTTCACGTCCTTGCCCACCTTCGTCACCCGGCCGACGATTTCGTGGCCGGGGACGCACGGGTACGCTGTTGGGGCGAACTCGCTCCACTCGTTGCGAGCCTGGTGCAGATCCGAGTGGCAGACGCCGCAGTACAGGATTTCGATCTGTACATCCGTGGGCAGCGGTTCTCGTCGGGTGAGCGAGAACGGCCCGAGCGGGCTCTTGGCGGTCTGGGCGGCGAAAGCTTTGGTGGACATGAAAAGAATTCTCCGCAGAGTGTGTAGTGCGTAATAGCGGGCTGTGCGGGTGGCGCTTACTGGCCCAAAGGAATGTGACACGGATTACCCGGCCAACGGTTGGTTCAGTTCCGTGCGCCAGTCCGCTGGGTCATTGCTCGATTCTGGACCCACGACGTAGCGCTCCCAGAGGTTCTGCGCTGGACTGTATCTGTTGGTAACGATCCAGGCATGGAACTCGCCCCAGACGGCAGCAAGCCCCTCGTAGGGGCCGCGATACACCGTGCGGACCACCTTCGCAGCAGGCAGTATCCCCGGCCTGACCCGACCCGCGGCGGCAATCGGCATCGCGAGCGGGACGCAGACCTGAAAGTCGAACGTGTCCGTGGGCCGCCGCGTATGGTGGGTGAACCACGGCCCGGCCGGCGCGATCCCCTGGGCGGCGATGGTGGCGAACACCTCGCGGATGCTTGGCCCCATCGCGTTCTGAATCTCGGCACGCGGCACAATGAGGGGGATGAACGCCATCAATTGTTCAGCTGATTCGGCGATTTGCGGCGTTTCGATCACGAGGAATGTCCTCTGGTTTGGTGGGTTCTCTGGGGATTGAGATGGGAGAACGTAAACCAGGCGGCTCGCAGTGTCGAGGTCAGCAGAAAAGAAGAAGCCAGCAGCCGGGGGGAAGCTGCTGGCTTTTGTTGATGGGCCAGGGGACAGGGGAAGAAGGTATGTGAAACGGGCCTTGGGGGGAAGGCCCGACGTGTTACTTGAGAATTGTGATTAAGCACCCCGCGTGCCAGCCAGGCACAGGAATTTGGAATTGGACGCAACCGCCAGTAGAGGTGCCCCTTAACATTGTGCGATTCCAGGATCCAGTGAGCTCTTCCCAGCTTAAACCGCGTAAGTATTACCGACTCTGCCGGTAATTTCAGGTAAGAACTCTCCGCTCCGGTCGTGAAGAGGGGAAAGCCTCGGCACGCGGGTTGCAGAATGAGTTCTGGCCGCCCGAACCGAGTCTAATCATGAACCCCAATCGTGTGACTGATCCGACCAGCCGTCCGGTGTCCGTAATGGCCGAGTGGGCCGATACCCTTGTCCGCGACGCTCAGAAGCATCTCGGGCGCATGGATACGACCCTGACCTTGGCCGAAGCCAAGGTGGCTCTCGTCCGGCGAATCATCGAGCGGCGGCGGCAAATGTCGGGGGTGCAGTCAGGTTGAGACTCGGTCTCGGCTCGGCAGTTTCAGGCAGGGGCACTGCGTATTGAGAGACCCCGGTGATGAGCTGGGGTCTTTCAAGAACTCCGTGCGAGAGTCAGCGTTGGTCGCGCTCGGGTGCCACGGGCGGCTTGTCCGCCCGTGCAATGCCTTCACGGGCGGCCAAGCCGCCCATGGCACACCCCATGATCGTGGAAGGTCATTTCCTGGCAAGTGCCTCAGAGCGAGATTCACCGTTCGTCTCGCGCGAATTTCGCGATTCGGCCTTTCGGTCCGACGGCCCAGCCTTCTCCCGTCGGGGTGAAGGAAACACTATTATAGTTTTCCCGATCAAGCAGCTTCCAGGTCGCACCATCGTCCAAGGAAACATGGGAACCTGACGTACCGACCGCAACCCACCGATCCTTCGCCCAGACAATGCCAGAGCGAAACGGAAGCGGGTGGCCGATGAGGGTCCAGGTTTTGCCGCCGTCACTCGTGGTCGCCACTGTTGCGCCTGCGGTATTCGGTTGGCGGTAATCGCCGCCGACAATCACTCCATGATCCGGGTCGCGGAAGGCGATCGAAAAAATCCCGGCGGACTCAACTCCGGCAGCGATTGGCGTTTCGCTGACCGTCCAGTTCCGACCGCGATCAGTCGAATGAAAGACCCTCGCGGTTTTGGCACTGCCGGTGCAGAACCAGACATCGCTCTCGCCGCGAGTGACGAGGCAGGTGCCGCTGGCAGCGAAGGCGCCTTCCTTTGGCAGGGCCACTGGCAGGTTTTTCTCCGGAACCGCCTTCCAGTTCGCTCCGCCATCGGACGTGACAATCAGTTGAAATCGACCGTTGACCGGGTCGCTCAGGGTAATCCCGTTCCTCTCGTCCCAGAAGGCCATCGCGTCGAAGAAGGCATTCGGTTCGGCGTTTTTGAACTGAAGCGACCAGGTTGTGCCGCCATCCGTCGTTTTGTAGATCCGAGACGCCTCGCCTGGCCCAGCGCTGAGCAGGTAAGCGGTGGTCTCTGAGAAAGCTTCGACGTCCCGGAAATCCAGTTTCTCCGCGCCGGGTACCGTCCCGGCAGACCAGGTCTTGCCGCCGTCTGTGGTTCGTCCGTAGGCCCCTTTCGTACCACTGACCCAGGCGACTTTTGGGCCAACAGAACAAACACCCCGGAAGTCCGCATCCGAATTGATGGACTGTGGTTGCCATTGGCCGTAGGCAACAGGATCGAAGACGGCGAAAAGGACCGTGGCAAGGAAGATCGGTTTCATAACGGTTTCCTGATCTCACGTGGCCAGTTGTTGCACGGGGGGAGACCTTAGCGGACCATGATGGAACGACTCCGGTTGCGTAGATTCGTTTGCGTGATACTACCTTTTCGAGGTAAACACAACCGATCAAATCGTGTTCACCGGTGATCAGCCACTCACTTCGTCTTGGTGATCGCAATCCGGTCAAGCTCCGCGCCATCTGCTCCGAGTGCCCGGAAGTCCAGTCGGTCGGGGGTTGCATCGAGCACGACAAACGAGTGCCGGTCGACAATGTGTTTGGCGGTGTAAGGAGCGAAGTTGGCCCCGTGGTCCTTCTTCAACTGGTCCACCACTTTATCGAGTCCTGGCCCGTACAGGCTCGCTCCGCCACCCCCGGCGACGATGTGGATAACCCCCTTCGGGGCGGTGTTCGTGACCCCGTCGAACGCCGTGTCCAGCTCGAACGTGCCATTCACCTTCCCCTTCACCAACCCGGCCCCGTCCGGTACGAACTTCAGCGGGACACTCCGCTGGTAGTTGTGGACGTGCCCTGCGAAGACGAGGTCCACGCCGCACTCCTCGAAAAGTGGCTGGAGTTGGCGACATTGCTGCTCGGCGTAGTGTTGCTTCGACGACTGGAATGCGGGGACGTGGTAGCAGACCAGTTTCCACCGGGCCGAGGTTCCCTTCAGGTCGGCTGCGAGCCACTTCCGAAACGCGGGCGAGTCGATCGCCATCCCCTTGTTATTGTTCAGGGCGACGATGTGAGTGGGGCCGTAGTCGAATGAGTAGGCATCAATGGCCGGGTAGTTCCCCCCGGTTTCTGCCCGGAACGACGCGGCGACCGCCGGATCGTTACCGGTTTTGCCGACTGGGGTCGTCCAGGGGCCGAGGCCCGGTCCGTTTCTGGGGACGTGAAAGAACCGATACACCGAGAGCCCATCCGGGACGGTGGGGTATCGCGCAGCGATGTCGTGGTTCCCGAGGACCGGGTAGAACGGAACTGTCGCCATCAGCGGAGCCCCAGCCTTCGGACCGGCCTCCGCAACATTATTGTACGTGCCCCAGTAGAACGCTGCGTACTGGTTCGCCCGCCCGGATGGGTAGACGATGTCGCCGAGTGCCACAAGGAACTCGGGCTTCTCCTGGGAGATGCGGAAGGCGACTTCCTTTTGTGCCGGGCGGCCCTGGGCCAGATCGCCGACCAGGACGAACCGAACCGGGCGGTCGGCCGTCGCCCGGGTCCGAAAGGTGGCCTCGCGGATCACCGTTGTCCCGAGCTTCACTCGATAGGTCACATCCGCGTTGAACGGTAAGTTGTCGAGGTAGGCCGCGTAACTGTAATAGTGCTGGTCCTTCTCCGGTGGGGGTGGGATTTTCGGCTCTTTCGGTTCTTTCGCCAAATCGGTTTTTGGGGGACCGGTGACCTCCCGGGGCGGGGGAGCGATCTCCAGGATCTTCACCGGCGCCTTGTACGCGGGGAAATCGAGCTTCGTGCGAGCCGGCTGGACGGTGCGAACCGGGTTGCCCTTCGTCGCAAACTCGACGACGAATGTGCCAGGGGTTTGGTCGGTGATCCAGCAGATCACTTTCACATCGGTCCCGGTTAAAGTCGGGCCGTCGCCGGGTTGGATGTAGGGGAGGACCAGGACCGTCGGGGGCGGCGTCTGGGCGTCGGCGGGTGTGGTCGAGGGTGCGGCCAGGAACGCCAGGACGCCAGCAACCAGTGCGGGCAGCGCGCGGGTCATCGGGTCACCGTGGGGTTAAAAGCCGAACCCGGGTTTGCACCCGGGTTCGTCATGGATCATTTTTTGGGCGGCGGGTCTTTGACCCGCTGGGCGAGCAGGTAGGCCATCAGGTGGAAGAAGTCGGTTTCGGGAATCACCTCACCAAAGTTTGCTGGCATCGGGGAGAGTGAAGTCTCTCGATTGGAGGCGATCTCGTTCATCGGCACCCGGTACTCCTTACCCTCGGCGTCGGCCATCACCACCACTTCCCCTTCGACCCGGAGCATCAGACCGGTTTTGGTGGTCCCGTCCGTGAGGTTGAGCACACGGGCACGGAACGCGATATCGACGTTCCGGTTCGGGTCGAGTGTGTCTTCGAGCAGGCGTTCCAGACCCCGTGCCCCGACTCCATCCAGGTTTGGCCCGACTTTCCCGCCCTGGCCACCGATCTGGTGACACGCTGCGCAGTGTTTGGTGTAGAGCTTGGCCCCCTGTTCCGGATCGGCCTTCGCAGTTGTGAACTTCGTGTTCCGCTGTTTGAGGAGTTCGGCCAGTTTCTGATCGGCCGGTTGGAGGTTCTTCGTGAGTTCCGCGATCTGTCTGTCGAGATTCGGGACGTTGGCCGCTCGCAGTCGATCAAGGATGGCTTTCTCCTGGAGCAGACGCGGGGGAGCTTTGCCGTCCTTCACCTCGGCGAGCAACGCGACCGCCCCGGGTTTCGACCCGGCCATCCCGACCGCCAGGGCGACGGAGACGCGATACGGGGCGGTCTTGAGAGCCGCCCGTGCCGCGGCCACGCCTTCCGGACTCCCGACCGACCCCAGCAATTGCCCGGCCTTCTCGCGCAGCCCCGCCGAGTTTGTCGCATCGTTCACGGCGACGACCAGCGTGGTGATCGCCGCGTTGGGGTCGATCGCGGCGATCGCTATGATCGCAGCGGCCCGCACCCCCTCCGGCTGTTTGGTATCGCTTGCGACTGTGACGATCAGCGGCCGGACCTCGGTCAGCTTCATCCCACCCGCCAGTTCGCAGGCAGCCTGGACGATTGCGAGATCTTTGTCGGCCAAACCGGACGTCACCAGTCCCGTAGCGAGGGCCTGTTCTGCCAGTCGCAGCGCCTGCCCCCGAGCCGCCACACCTTTCCGCAAGGCCAGGATGATGGTGTGTTTCTTTCGCCAATCCTTGACCTCGATCGTAGCCTTCACGATAGCATCTCGGGCCGTGTCGTCGCCGTACCGGCCGATGTGTTCGACGGTCTCGGAAAGCCTCGGAGCGTCGGCATGAGTGGCCACGTATTTCGCCAGGTACGAAGCCGATTGGGCGTCCGGGATGCCCAGTGCGACATCGGCGATGATGGCGGCCTCCGGACTGTCGGGGCTCGGCGCGAGCTTCCATGCTTCGATGACGTCGAGCCGTCGGAGGGAGGCCAGCTCGGTTCGGGCGAGTTTCCACGCTTCGCTGTCGTCGCGCAGCGTATTCCGCAGAGCGATCCGGGCTGCGAATTTCAGATGGGTGTCGTCGGCAGGGCACTTCTGGAGGAATTTGACCATCCCCTGGACAGAAGCCGGATTCGGATGAGCAGCTAGCGCCTCGAATGTGGCCCGTGCGACTTGCGGGGGAAGTTCGGTTAAGTCAAAGAGGGGTGTTAGCCCACCCTTAAATTGCTTCTCCGGCTCGTGCTCCAACTCCCACTCCCGGACGGCGAGATCGATTCGGACTTCGTGTGTATCCACGAGCGGCGTGTCGGGTTTGACAATGCGAGGAACATTTTTCTCCAGTTGAGCTCCAGCGCGAGGCATGTCCTCCACCCACATCCGGTGGGCAACGTATTCTTGTCCCG
The DNA here is from genome assembly GCA_003136315.1 of Gemmataceae bacterium. Lineage (GTDB taxonomy): Bacteria > Planctomycetota > Planctomycetia > Gemmatales > Gemmataceae > Urbifossiella. The sequence goes on from PLDW01000046.1 coordinate 40,025, forward strand.
CATCCGATTTCAGAGCTTGCCTCTCGGCCGGCCTTCGGAGTAACTCGCGAGTCGCCAGGAGGCGGACCGTCAGGTTTGGGTGGCCGAGCAACCGGTCGACTGCCTCTTCGGATTCTGTCATCAGGTCGGTGAAGGGAGTCTTCGGGGCAGGTGCCGCGCCATCCGTCCCTTTCCACACAATCCGCCACACTCGACCGCGGTCCTTGTCGCGTTGCGGGTGTTTCAGATCCACCTCGTAGTGCCCGATGATGCGGTTGTAGAAATCGGTCACGTAGAGCGCTCCGTCCGGCCCGAGCTTGATGTCCGCTGGCCGGAACCACAGGTCGGAACTGACCAGGAAATCCGGCAATTCTTTCGCGACGGGTGTTGCTCCCTTCCACTCGATCCGGTCGAAATTGATCCGGTTGGTGACCACATTCCCCAGGAACATGCACCCCTTGTATTGCTTCGGGAACTGATCCGCATCGTACCACGTCAGCCCGCACAGGGCGGTGCTGCCGTGGTCGTGAGGAGTGACGTGAGGAGCGTACCCGAGCCCGTCGTGCGGCTTACCGAAGCTGTCGTAGTAGGCTCCCGGAATCAGTTGTGTGATCGGCTTGCTATGGCAGTCGGCGGTGTAGAGATTGAACCACGGGTCGATGGCGATCCCGAACGGATTCACCTGCCCGCGCGTGTAAACCTCGATCCGGCTCCCATCGGGCCGGAACCGGAACGTATTGCCGGAGTTCATCTCGACCGTGTGCCCATCCTTCCCCTTCACCTTCGACGTGTTGAGATAGCCGTGGCAGGCGTAGACCCATCCATCGGGCATCAGGGTGAACGAGTTGTACATCCCGTGCGTATCCCGGGTGCCAAACCCGGTGAAGAGCACTTCGGTTTTGTCCGCTTTCCCGTCCCCATCGGTATCGGTCAACTTCAGGATCTCGCCGACGCTGGAGACGATGCACGACTTGCAATCCGGCAGCGGCAGGATGCCGATCGGAATGTTCAGCGAATCGGCGAACACCTGCACCTTCTTGGCTTTTCCATCCGGGCCAAAGTCAGACAGGATGAACAGCTTGTCCTTGGCCTTCCCCTTCTCTGCCGCGAATGGGTAGTGGTGCGAGGTGGTGACCCAAAGCCGACCTTTGGCATCGAACGCCATCTGGATCGGTTTCTGGATGTCGGGTTCAGATGCAACGAGCTGGACCTCGAACCCGTCCGGGACGGTGAAGGTCTTCCGCTCCTCGGCCGGGGTCTTCGGGTCCGTTGGGGCGATAAACGCGGGTTGTTGGGCAACAGCGCCAGGTGCCAACGCGAGCAGGAGGAGCAACGAGGGAAGGAACCGCATCGGCGGGTCTCCGGCAGGGGTGGGAGGAAGTCCGGAACCGTGATTAAAGCAGAAACGGCTCCTCAGGCATAGGGTCGAGGCACTCGGGACGATCAAGAAGGCTGGGGGACAGGGCTCTTACCCCCGTCCTGAACCCGGCTGTATAGAACAACGAGGAGTGCCCAGGGCGTTGCCCTGGGCTAAGAGCGATCGGGCGACAACTGGAAAGGTGACGTTTTCAGCCGCAGAGCCCGCCCAGGGCTTCCGCCCTGGGCTAAGAACGAACGCCCCATACGGGGCTAAGAACGAGTGGCCTACGGCCACAGAGATCAGGGTTTTGAGCCGCGGAGCGGCGGCCGTTCTTAGCCCAGGGCGGGAGCCCTGGGGACCTTCCGCCCTGGGAACCCAGGCGTTTCTGGGCACGCTTCGATTCCCCGATACTCCGAACCTGATCCGTTACGCCCACTGGAAACCACGCCTGGACAGCCTTCTCGGTCGCCCCTTTCCACAACCCGCCGAGTTGCCGATGGATCCGTTCAGCCCGCTCGACCTCGCGTTCACCGATCCGAACCACCCGTTCCACCTTCACCACATGGAACTGGCGCTGGGCGAGGCAGCGACGGCGGACCTGGAAGACGAGGTGCCAGTCGGGGCGGTGATCATTGCTCCGGATCGGGGAGTCATCGCCTCGGCCCACAATATGCGCGAACAGTTGCACGACCCCACCGCCCACGCCGAGATGATCGCCATCACCCAGGCAGCCGAATCGCTAAAATCGTGGCGACTGGAGCGATGTATCCTCTACGTCACACTGGAACCCTGCCCGATGTGTGCCGGGGCGATCGTCCAGGCCCGGCTTCCGCTGGTCGTGTATGGCTGTGCCGATCCGAAGGCCGGGGCCTGCCACACACTCTATCAGATTCCTTCAGACCCGCGGTTGAACCACCGGGCGCGGGTAATCGGCGGGGTGTTGGCCGACCGGTGCGGTGCAGTCCTCACCGATTTTTTCGCCCGTCGTCGGGCGATGGGAAAGAAGTGAACCCCACTGAATCGCCACGGACCATTGCGAATTCCCCCACTGGCAGGTGGCACAACCGGCGCCACCCGCACGCCCTCTGCCCCGACTCCTCCCGTTCCCGAACTGACACCCCTCGCGTCGGACAGTCGCGGGTGGTAGGATAATCCCACCGTCCCGTCCCGCAGGTTTTGTCGTCCCGGAGTTCCCATCATGTGGTCCCGCTCGGCTGCCGCGGTCGGCCTACTGCTCGCCCTCGTCGCGGTCGGTTCTACCCAGAACCGCCAGTCGTACTCCCGCGCATTGCCCCCGGACAAGTTGGCCCTCGACCGGCTCAACCTCCGGACTGAATGGACGCTGTATCTCCCGATCGATGGCAGCCGGGACTCGATTCAGCTCATCCAGACGCTTGACGACCAGTTGTTCGTCCAGACGCGGACGGGGTTGCTCATCGCCATTGAAGCCCGGACAGGCCGGATTCAGTGGACGGCCGCGCTCGGCGATGGCACCAGCTCGAATGTCTATCCAGTGGCGGTGAACGGGCAGTTCGTGTTCGTCATGAACGTGACCAAGCTGTATGCATTCTACCGGTACGCCGGTGTGACGGAATTCGTCCTCGACCTCGGGTCGGTTCCAACGGCCGGGCTCGCGGCCGATGACTCGTCGGTGTACGTGCTTCTCACGGCCCGGACCGGGACCGCGGGAGTGCAGCGGATCGCAGCGTTCGACCTCCCCAACCCGATCGTGATCCCGGAGCCAGGAAAGATCGGCACGGGGAAATCCGACCGGGGCCAGCAGGTGGGCAATCCGGTCGACGACTTCGCTCGGCGGTATCCCGGCTTGGGGGTCGTACAGCCGACCCCGGCAGGTGCAGTCGACCAAGGTGCTCCCAGCGTCCCGCCCGAGGCCCCGACCGGGGGGGTTACCGGTTCCCGAACCCCCTCCCTGGCAGTGGTTCAAAGGCTCAGCCCACCGTACAGGATGGAGACCGGCCAGCAGTCACCCTCCCTGGCGACCCTCCCATCCCTCCGCCAGCCCTACCACTTGCGGGACGCCACCAACAAGACTCTCCAGCGAACCCCGTCTCTGGGGACGATCCCTCCGTCCGTCGCTGCGGCCCTGGCCCTGTCCGACCTCCGCCCCCAGGGGATTAGCCCAACCCTGCGGTGGGAGTACGGACTCAACAGTCGGGCTCTCTACCCGCCGATCCAGGGTTCCTTCCGGATCTGGGTGGCCACCGACGCCAAGAGATTTCTCGCGCTGTCGAAGCTGGACAAATCCACTGAGGTCGCCGGTGTTCTGTGGGAACGAGTATCGGCAAACCCAGGTCAGGCCGGGACGACGGGTTATGTCCCGCTCGGAGACGGCTCCCTGGTGGCAGTGAACCTGGATGCCGGGAATCTGCCAGGAGGGATGAGTGTACCGTGGCGTGCGAACATTGGGGGACTGAACAACCGTCCTCCCCTGGTGACCAATGACGCCGTGTTCGCTGCTGGCGACAACTCGGGAGTCGTTCGGGTGAATCGCCTGACCGGCGATGTGGTTTGGCGGACCGAAGGGGCCGCTGATCGACTCATCGCTGTGAACAAGGACTTTGCCTACATCCGGGACCGACAGGGTAAACTCCTCGTGTATGATGCGGTTCGCCCCACAGAGCCGTCGACAGGTCACACCATCCCCCTGACGGGTCTTGACCTGCCGGAGTTCAACATCCCGGTGGTGAACACCGTTACCGACCGTGTCTACCTGGCAGCCGACAATGGGCTGTTGGTGTGCGTGCGGGACGCCTCCGCGAAGTATGCCGCCCCGATCCGGATGGCCGCGCCGGTGACTGTGGGTCCTGGCCCCAAGGGTGGCGTGTCCGGGCTCAAGGAGCCGACGCCGAAAGAGACAATGCCAGCGAAAGAGGCTGACATGCCCAAAGACAAAGTCGAAGCGCCCCCGAAGAAGCCGTAGTGAGATGGCCGCAACCGGTCAGGCTCGCCCGGCTCTCTTGAGCGATTATCCCCCACCACCGTTGAGACGAGAACCATTGGATTCAAGGCCCCAAAGGGCCTTCAGATAGGAGACCAGGGCGTCAGCCCTGGTTAGCATTTTCCACTCGAAAACGGAATTCACGTCGCAAGCGGGTAGGAAGGGGCCTGCCTGCTTTGATTTTGGGTGCAGCCGGTCACGTTCGGGAAATCCACCTGCGGCGGACTCGGGCTGACGCCGCAAAGCTCTGGGAAACTTTTAACGACTGTGTAGTGAAGCAGTTACGTGTCGATTGATGAAATCGGCACGGGAGGTGCAATGGTGTTTCAGACGAAGTTATTGGACTTAGGAGTTGTCCAGAATCAAAACCGTGAAATCGATGGCACGGGCTGCCCGTCCGTATTGGCCCTGCATGGACCGATGATGGGTGGCCNNTTGATCTTGGACGAGTTCTTACGTCGAACCTCTCCGACCTGAACCGCATTGTCGACACAATGAGGCCGAAAAATGTCACCTGACTTCCTCACGATCTGAGCCTTGCCAAGAAAGGCAACCATCGCCACTGATACAGTAACCAGGTCAGGTTGTCGCGTTTGGTGTTGGAGTCGGTGAGAGTGGGCGACTCGTTCCACGAGTCGTGGTTTCTGGTCAACGGATGCGGATCGAGTCGCACTCACCTTGCTGGGTGCGTTTGCGATCCAGAGTGGGACTCGGTAGGGACGCCGGCCTGCACAACGAACGTCTCTCACTGATCAAGAATGCCAAGCTGGCACCCCACCCGGGAAAGATCCGATGTCCGACCTCGCCGCACGCATCCAGGCCCTCGACCCCGCTGTGGCGGAGCGGATCCTCCAAACGGTAGCCCAGCACCGACTCTCTGCGGGTGAGGCCGCCGACATCGCCCCGGATGCCAAGATGGCGGAGGCACTTGCCGCCGAGGTGGCCGCCACCCCCGACCCCGCGGCACAGACCGGCGACATCGCCAAGGCAAGCCTGCTCCTGCTCGCCGAAGACCCCGCGATGGAACCGGT
>PLDW01000338.1 GCA_003136315.1 Gemmataceae bacterium
AGTGCGTTCATCGGGAGGACGAAACCACGCCCCGTGCCGAGGAACCCGAACCCGTTCCCACCGACGCCTGCGGCGCCGCCGCCCTGGATACCACCTTGGAGACCACCCTGGAGACCACCACCAAGACCGCCCTGAAGACCACCACCAAGACCACCCTGGAGACCACCACCAAGACCACCCTGGAGTCCACCACCGAGTCCGCCGAGTCCACCACCGAGTCCGCCGAGTCCACCACCCGAGTTGTTGCCGATATTCCCACCCTGAATGCCGGACACGCCCCCAGGACCGCCCTGGAGTCCCCCACCGCCGATGGCGGTCGGGTTAAACGTGACGGGATTCATCGCGAACGGATCACTCGGTCGATAGAACCCCGGCGGTTGGTACGGTAAGAACTGCGTCCGACTTCGCTCGGGTTGGGCTTTGAGCCCTCCGGCCCATACGGCCAGAGTGCAGGCGGTGAGCCCGAACGCCAGGTACAGTAATGGTCGATGGACGTTACTGAACATGACAACCCCTCAAACTGGAGAAGAGTGATGAGGTTACCTCCTGGGCCCGTCGGAGAACCGCGGGTGGGGCACCCAGGAACAACCCCATTCCATTCAGATTAACCACCTTTCGGGCGGATGCAACCCTGTTGCCCGCGTGAATACGTATGACGATCGAGTCGGGTGCGCCCCAAAGCGAGCAGAGTAGCGGTTGTACAGGTGGGATGAAATCCCACCCCCCGTCAGGCGTCTTGCCTACTACAACACAGTACGGCGGGCTGAGTTGGCGATTGGCGGCGAAAAAAGTTCCAGTTCTTCCGCTCCTCGAACCCCACAACGCGATCCTCGACGTTCATGGCTGGAGACTCGACATGCTATCGCAATCCCGCAAACGGCTTGGGTTTGGATGGACCAGTCTTCCCCTCGGGCTGTCCGCTGTTCTTCTCCTCTGCCTTTCTCCCGGGGTACCAGCCCAGCCAGCACCCCAGTTGCCACCAGAACTCCAATATATACCGCCTGATGCGGCAATCTTCGTCCACGCGGACGCTGCGAAAGTCTGGGACGGGACGCTTGGCAGGGCGGTCCGGTCGGCCGACACGAAACTGGTTGAGAAGTTGGCTGGGGAGGCCAAGGGGATGTTCGGGATCACCCCCGACCAACTTCGATCGGTCACAGTGTTCTTGCCGCGGCTGAGGGGTCCAAAGGATCTGCAATCATTAGGCATCGTGCTGACGTTCCGCTCCGCTTACGATCAAGACAAATTGAAGAGCGGGATCGGGAAGGCCCTTGAGGGCCTGCCATTCACACTCCGCAGTCCGTCGGACCGCCTCGCCGTGGTTCTCGTCGGCCTTGACAGCTCCTACGCCACACCTCGTCCCCAGGGCAAGCTCGGACCACTCACATCAGCCATCCAGGAGGCGGCGACCGGCACTCACTTGCTCGTCGTCGCTTCGACTTTGGCCAACCTCCCCGACGAGATCCGTGGCGACAAGGTGCCGCCCGAGATCCGTCTATTCCAACCGCTTCTCGCCGGTGAATCCATCACTGGGTTCGTCGATTGGGGCCGGGAGTTGGCTGTCGAGGTCCGAGTCAAGGCGAACACCCCGGCACAGGCCATTGAGTCCGAAAAAGCATTCCGATTCCTCGCCAAACTTCTCGAACAAGGGCTTGCCCAGTTCCTTCAGAATCCGGATGTGAGTGACAGCTTTACCATCCTCAGAGCGGTCCAGGCTGGTGTCAAAGGGGCGACCTTCAAGACCGAGGGGACCGAGACCCGCACACGAATCGGGATCTCGGCCGACTTGCCATATGATCGAGCATTCGCGGAGGCGGCGATCAAAATTCGGGAAGCAGCGGCCAGGTCTCAGTCCTCGAATAACCTGAAACAGATCGTTCTGGCAATGCACAATTATGAGAGCACATACGGGGCGTTACCACCTCCTGTTGTGGTCAACAAAGCCGGGAAACCACTCCTGAGCTGGCGAGTGCTGATCTTACCATTTCTTGAGCAGCAGCAACTGTACAAGCAGTTCAAGCTGGATGAGCCCTGGGACAGCCCGAACAATATCAAACTGCTCGACAAGATGCCAAGCGTCTACGCTGAGCCGGCACCGACTAAGGCAAAAAAGAACGAAACTCACTATCGAGTCTTCGTCGGCAATGGGGCTGCGTTCGACTCCCTTCGCGGGCCGAAAATCGTAGAATTCACCGACGGCACCTCGAATACGATCCTGGTTGCAACCGCAGCCGACCCTGTCCCCTGGACCAAGCCGGATGAACTCAGCTTTGAACCGGACAAGGACATGAAGAAGCTGCTGGGATATTTCTACGGCCCGGTTACCATGATGGGGTTCGCGGATGGGTCGGTACGGGCGATCTCCGAAGGCATCAGCAAGACGACGCTGAATGCCATACTCACTCGTGCCGGCGGGGAGGTGCCTGGGAACGACTTCTAAGCGAGGGGTGAGAGGAAATCTCCCCCCTCGACGAGGTTTCGCCTGCAGACCGGTTCCACCCTGGGCTATTTTCAGGAGTCCCATTCGGGGCTCCAATGCCCGCCACTTGCTCCCCATGACGGTGGCCGATTTTCCTCTGCCGGTCGCCTAATCAGCAGGGTCTCACCCATTGACTCGCTGACTGGATACGACAACAATCTTGATACGGACCTGGGGACATTCCCCGGGTCCGACACTTTCTCCAACCCAACAACTGAAGGTGTCACATGCTCTCCTGGACAGGATTTCTCACGGGCCGCTGGCGGACCTTGGCTGCTGTGGCTGTGCTGGTGGCACTGATGACAGCAGTCGGGGTGGTCCGGACAGATCGAGAGATCGTGGCCCAACCCGCCGCAGCAGGTGCGCCCCTAGGGGCCGACCTGGCGCTCGTTCCGGCGGATGCGGCCGGGTTCGTTCACATCCGACTGGCAGACCTCTGGAAAAACGAGATGTTCGCGGGACTCCGCAAGACCTGGGAGCGGGCGGGTGAGAAAGCCCTCTCGACTCTCGACAAACAATTTGTTCCGTCCCCATCATCGCTCGATCGGGCAACCGTGTTTGTCCGGCTCGACGCCCGGAGCCAAGAACCGCAGGTGTTCGGAGTGATCGCCTTTTCGGCTCCATTCGAGCCAGCCCAGATCGTCAAGGCGTATCTCCCCAATTCGCAGAAATCGCAAAGCGGCGGGAAAACGGTCTACACCGATAAGCAAATGGGGATTGCCGCGACGTTCCCGGATGACCGTCACGTCCTCATTGGGAAGCCTGGCGCTCTTGAGGCTTACCTTGCCCGGCCGGTTGCCAAGGACGGACCATTGTCCGGAGCAATCAAACTGGCCGGCACCCGCCCAGTGGTTGTTGCGGCGAACATCGCCGCCTTGCCAATCCCGCCGGGTGCCCTGGATGGGCTGCCAGAGGAAAGCCGACCGATTCTCAAGGCCCAGCAACTGGTGATTTCCCTCGATCTGGGCCAGGAAGCACGACTGGAGGTTCGGGCAGCCTACGCCGACGCGACCGCGGCCGGGGACGCCGATAAAGCGGTTCGCGCACTGGCTGATCGGGGCCGGAAGGAACTCGCCAAGTTGACCAAAGAACTGGAAGACAAGCTGTTCAACCCCATGATCAAGACCCCTCGGCCAGCAGAGGATCTGCCGGAAGCACTTGGAGCTGTGTTCGGGCTCGGTTCGCTGGGCCAACTCGATGACCTGCTCGCAAATCCGAAGTTGATCGCCAGAGACGGGACAGACCTGGTATTCGCCACCACAATCCCGAAGGAACTCATCGGATCGACAGGTGCGTTTGCTGCGGTCGGGGTCGGGCTCCTTCTCCCGGCCGTCAGGACAGTCCGCTCTTCGGCTGCGAGGGTGTCAAGCCAAAACAACCTCAAGCAGATTGGACTGGCGATTCACAACTACCACGATACCTTCGGCCGGTTCCCGGCGGACATTACCGATAAAACCGGGAAACCGATCCTGAGTTGGCGGGTGGCGATCCTCCCGTTCATCGAGCAGAACAACTTGTACAACGGATTCAAGATGGATGAGCCGTGGGACAGCCCGAATAACAAGAAGTTTTCCAGTGCGATCATCAAGACATACCTCTCTCCAAACGAGATCGCGCCAATTGCGAAGGACGGGTATGGCCTGACGAGCTACAAGGGGGTCTCCGGACCGGGCACCGTCTTCGACCCGACCGTTAAGAACATGACGTTTATCAACATCACCGACGGAACGTCGAATACAGTGATGGTGATCGAAGCAGGTGATCCGATCCCGTGGGCGAAGCCGGGCGACTTCCTGTTCGACCCCAAGAAGGCGCTGCCGAAACTCGCTTCACCGGGAATGGTGGACATGTTCAACGCCCTGATGTGTGACGGCTCCGTCCGACTCATCGACACCAAGAAGACGTCGGAAAAGACACTGAAGGCGGCGTTCACCCGTGCGGGTGGCGAGGTTCTCGGGCCGGATTGGTGAGTGTCGGACCCTCGCCGACACGGCGGTCGGCTTTCAGAGACCCCACGGCAAGGCCCTGAGTCGTGGGACTCACCTGTCAGACTCCTCTCGCCCCTCATCCAGGAACCCGTTGAGACTGTCGCATCTATGGGAAGACGATTGGACGTATATATGGGAGGGCGAGGCTCCTGCCGAGCCGTACCAGCCTTACGCTCGGCAGGAGCCTCGCCCTCCCGTTAGACCGATGCTTGCTCCTGGGATGTGACAGCCTCTGCGGGTTCCTGTATCAGACTCGGGCTTTACACGCCCATTTCAAGCTGGCATAAGCCGCCTCGCACAGCCCAATCCCGTTTGCCGTTCGACACGGACCGGTTCACCCAGGGGAAGGGTGGCCCAGGGGGATCGGGGAGCAGTCTGAGGGGGGAAGCCATGAACCGATTCCGGGCCTGGGGGCTCACCGCGGCCTTGGCCGTCAGCGCGGGAGTGCCGGCTGCGGCCGCCGACGATCCGCCCGTTCCCGCTCGCCAACCCGGCGAGCAGACCACGCTGTTCGACAAATTCTTCGGCCCGAAGCCGAAAAAGCCTGCGCCAGCCTCCGGTGCGAGAGCGACCAAAATCACGGCTCCTCTTCCGCCAGAGGTTATTGCGGGCGCGTTGCGGGCAGAGCAGGATGCCTGGGAACGTCGGATGTCCGTCTGCCTGAAGCTCCGGCAGGTCGCGGCCGACAAGAACGATGAGTCGCTGTCTCGACAGGTAGACGAACTGGAGCGGCAAGCGACGGCCCTCTACACCGCCCGGGTCGCAGCTCTGGGAGTGCCCAGAGTAAAAACATCTCCCCAGGACACCTCGACCGCTGCGGCCAGTCTCGACAAGCGACTCGGGAGCGGGGCTGCGGTCACCCCGCTGACTGCCCCAACCGCCCCGACCCCGGCCATTCAGACCGCCGAGGCCCGCAAACCCGTCTCGACGAGCGATTATCGGGAGGTGTCGCCGTGAAGACATTCTTCTTCGGATCGCTCCTGTTGGCTGGTGTCGGTTGTATGCAGTTCCAGCCGATCGGGCCGCTGGCTGGGATGATGAAGCCGAAAGAGTCCGCGCTGCCAGCCACGAAAAAGGATGCCGCCCCGGCCGAGCCAGTGACCGTGGCTGCGGAGCGGCCGATACCGCCAGCAATGCTGATCCAACCCGGTGATGTGAACCAGGATGACCCTCGTTCGGCAGCTCAGAAACTCATGAGCGAGTACGAGTACGATCGCAATACGACTCCTGCCCCTCCGACCACGGCTGAAATCTCGGTGATCCCAGGTCGGAGCCAGTGAAACGAAATGAGTTGCCCGTTTTCACAAGCCTGAAGCGCCAGCGAAGGACAGCTGTTTTCACAAGCCTGAAGCGCCAGCGAAGGACAGCATTCCCTTCGCTGGCGCTTCAGGCTTGTGTCCAAACCACATCTCATCTTCCGTTGCGCCTCGGCAGCACTGCGAGTGTCACGATTCTTGTTGCTTTTGCTCGCGTTCCAGGAGTTGCCGCTTGCGGTCCAGACCCCACCGATAGCCGGTGAGTTTCCCGTCCGACCCGACGACCCTGTGGCACGGCACCACAACCGAAGTCGGGTTGGTCGCACAGGCCCGTGCGACTGCCCGAACTGCGGTCGGCCTCCCGACGGCTTCGGCTACTTGCTTGTAGGTCCGGGTTTGACCATATGGGATGCGGCGAAGTTCCTCCCAGACCTGCCGCTGGAACGCCGTCGCCCGGACATCGAGTGGGAGTTCCAGGTGAGGTTGACCACCTGCGAGGTGCCGTAGCAGGTCGTCCAGCCAGTCCCGCAAACCTGGGTCATCTCGCCGCAATTCGGCGGAAGGGAACTCATCTCGAAGAAAGGCAGTGAGGTCATCATCCGAGTCGCCCAGACTGATCGCACAGACCCCGCGGTCGGTCGCTGCCAGGATCACGCGACCGAGTTCGCATGTGGCTATCGCGAACCGGACGACCACCGCCGGGCCGCCCTTCTGGTATTCCCCGGGGGTCATACCGAGTTGGTCGCCTGCCCGTTCGTAGAGCCGACTGCTCGATCCATACCCCGCTTCCATCATTGCCGTTGTCACAGTGCCACCCTCTTTGAGCCCTGCCTTCAGTCGGTCGAGCCGACAGGCGTCGGTGAACTGTCGAGGGCTGACCCCGACAATCCGCTTGAATACACGCTGGAAGTGTGCCGCACTCATCCCAGCCCTGCGGCCAAGGGCGGCCAGGGTGAGAGACGCGTCGAGGTTCGCGCGAATGTGTTCGCAGATTTCCGCGATGATTGGCACGGTCCCGTCGTCGTCTTGCACAGGATCGGGCACGGCACCACCTCCGCCCCCACGATACGTCCTGATGGGTGACAGCGGCTATCCGATTCTTGCGCGAGCCGGCCGATCTTTCACCTGTGGGGTTCCCTGAGAAGTTGGACCTGCAACCCTGCCTCTGACTACAAGGCAGTATTTCCTCACGTCAGGCCGAGCTAGCCCCTTCCTGCTGTCCTGGTGATCGACCGGCCGCAGACGCGATGGTGAGTGTTTGGGGAGGTATCTACCCCGCCGGGCGATCTCCCCAACTCGGGGATGAAGCTGGTAGGTGATCTGCGGCGACCGACGCCAACTCTGGTCGATCGCCCAGCCGGATCATTGCAGAGAGTTGAGGCCGGGGTTACGATCATTTCTGTCTTCCCGACTCGCCCCCTGAGACCGATCATGACCTCTCACCGGTGCCAATGCCTGTGCGTAGTAGCGACCTTTGTCGTGTTCCTCTCGGTTCTGGTGGTGGTCAGTCGCGGGCAACCCGCCGACCTCTCGTCGCGGGAGGTCGGGGTGGCGCATCATGATGGACGACCAGTTCTACGGCACGAGGTGGCTCCGATACTGACCGAGGATACGCTCACCGAACAGGAACAGGAGTTCGAGTACTTGATCGAGGGTGAGAAGAAGAAGGGGACGCGACGGGTGCTGACACTGGACATCGGCGGTGGCGCGAAAATGGAGTTCGTTCGCATCCCGAAGGGGACGTTTCTGATGGGTGCCCCGGACGGGGAGCCGGAAGCCTTGGCCGGCGAGAAGCCGCAGAGGCGGGTGGAGATCACGAGGGACTACTACATTGGGAAGTACGAGGTGACGCAAGCCCAGTACTACGCCGTGTCGGATATGGACCCAAGCAAGTTCAAGGGCGGCCGATTACCAGTCGAGAGAGTATCGTGGGACGATGCCACGGCGTTCTGCTGGACGCTGTCGGGCCGGACGCACTGGAAGGTCGAATTGCCGACGGAGGCTCAGTGGGAATACGCTTGCCGGGCAGGGACGACGACCTCATTCCACTTCGGATCGCAGCTTAATGGAGGCCTGGCGAACTGTGACGGGGAAATTCCATACGGCACCAAGACACCGGGCGCATACAAGGAAACGACAGTGGAGGTAGGTTCGTACCCGGCGAACCCCTGGGGGTTGCATGATATGCACGGAAATGTGTGGGAGTGGTGCCGGGATTTCTACTATCCGTATGACAATTTTGCGCGTCTGAAAGATCCATTTCAATCGATGACATCTTCTGAAGATTCTTGTATCCAACGCGGTGGTTCCTGGTACGGCTACGCCAGGAACTGTCGCGCGGCGTATCGCCTCAACTGCAGGCCCGGTAGCCGCGTCAGCAGCAACGGGTTCCGGGTCTGTATCCGCCTGGACTGAGTGACACGTTCGGCATGATCCCCTCACCTGACTCTTCGGGACTGGCCATCGTGCCAGAATCGGACCAGAAAGCTCTGCCCAGTCCGTGGGTGCCCTTTGCGTGCCCTCTGGGATGCCCCCACGTCTGCACTCCGCACGCCTTGGCTATCAGAGCCTTCATCCACATTCGCAACCCTCACCCGATTCTCATCCTCTTCGACCTTCGTTCGGATACATTCGATGGCACGACTCGTCTCGCCTCACAGCATTGGTTCTTCGGGAGGTTGTCACTCATGCCCGCTGTCACAGAGTTGCACGTCAACGGTGCCCGAAAACCGGTCAATGCCGACCCGGACCGGAGCCTGCTCAGTGTCCTCCGTGACGACCTCGGACTGACCGGGGCCAAGTACGGTTGCGGCGAAGGTCGGTGTGGGGCGTGTACCGTTCTGGTCGATGGCCGTACGGTCCGCTCGTGCATCACCCGGGTCGGCACCATCGAGGCCAAGACACTCCGCACGATCGAGGGACTGGCGACCGCAGAGCAACTTCACCCGGTGCAGGAGGCGTTTCTGGAGGCCGGAGCGCTCCAGTGTGGCTATTGCACCCCAGGCATGATCCTCTCCGCTGTCTCACTGCTGGAAGGTCGGCCAGATCCCGACCGCGACGAGATTGTCCGATCGATGAATGGGAACGTCTGTCGCTGTGGCACCTACACCCGGATCATCGCTGCGATCGAACATGCTGCCAAGGCGATGAAAGGCGGTGTGAAATGAACGTCCAGCCCATGTTCGATTTCCTTTCGGAGCCTGAACGGTACGAACTGGCTGGAACCATCCCCGGGCCTGAGTGGAACCGCCGGGAGTTCTTCCGGATCGCCGGGGCGGGAGTCATTATCGCTCTCCTGGCGGGGGAAGAGACCCTCGCCCAGCGGCCCGGCGGCCAGCGACCTGGCGGGGGCGGCGGGCCGCAGGATGTGGGGGCGTGGATTCACATCGGCGAGGACAGCGCGGTCACGGTGTATACCGGGAAGGTCGAGATCGGGCAGAACATCCGGACCTCGCTCACCCAGGCAGTGGCCGACGAATTGCGGGCACCGCTCGCAACGATCCGGATGATCATGGCCGACACGGCCTCCGTCCCGTTCGACGGTGGCACGGCTGGCAGCCGAACGACTCCCGCGATGGCAAGTCAACTTCGCCGCGCTGCCGCCGCGGCTCGCGAAGCGTTAATTGATCTCGCGGCTGAGAAGTCGAAGATCGACCGCGCCACTCTGCTCGTGGCCGACGGCAAAGTGACCGGACCCCAGGGAAAGCCGACACTCACGTTCGGCGAACTCACCAAGGGTCAGAAGCTGATGAAGGTGATCGCGGCTCAGGTTCCCACCACACCAGCAGAGAAATGGACCGTGGCGGGCACCACAGCCCTGAAGGTGGATGGCCGGGCGTTCGTGACTGGCTCTCACCCCTACGCGTCGGACATCCAACGGCCCGGGATGCTCTTCGCGAAAGTGCTTCGTCCCCCTGCCCTCAAAGCAAAACTCGTCTCCGCCGACACGAAGGATGCAGCAGCGAAACCTGGTGCGATCGTGGTCCGTGAGGGTGACCTGATCGGGGTTGTTGCCCCGACCTCGCACGCTGCAGACGAAGCCCTTGGGCTCATCAAGGCCGAGTGGAAGACCACGCCGCAGGTTGATGGGAAGGATCTGTACAAGCATCTGAAGGAGAAGAGTGGCAAGGGAGGGGGTGGCGGTGGCGGTCGAGGCGGCGGGGGTGGCGGGAATGCGGGGTCCATCGAGGCCGGGCTGAAGGCCGGGGATGCGACCGTGAAAGCGACTTACACTGTCGCCTACATTGCGCATTTCCCGCTCGAACCGAGGGCTGCCGTCGCCGAGTGGGTTGACGGCAAGTTGACCGTTTGGACCGGCACGCAGCGGCCATTCGGAGTCCGCAGCGACATCGCCTCGGCCCTTGGCATCCCGGCGGAGCGAATTCGGGTGATCGTCCCGGACATGGGCTCGGGGTATGGAGGGAAGCACACCGGCGAGGCAGCGATCGAGGCTGCCCGCATGGCGAAGGTCGCCGGAAAGCCGGTGAAACTGGTGTGGACGCGGGAGGAGGAGTTCACCTGGGCGTACTTTCGACCAGCGGGAGTGATCGAGGTGACCGCCGCCGCGAAGAAGGACGGCACGCTCACCGCCTGGGAGTTCCATAATTACAACTCCGGAGCATCGGCCCTCGGAACGCCTTACGTTGTTGCGAATCGGCGAACCGAGTTCCACACGACCGACTCTCCACTTCGGCAGGGTTCCTACCGGGGTCTCGCATCCACGGCGAATACATTCGCCCGCGAATCGGCAATGGACGAACTGGCCGCCGCACTCGGACACGATCCCCTCGAATTCCGACTCAAGAATCTGACCGCCCCGAGACTCCGAGCTGTGCTTGAAGCCGCAGCGAAGCAGTTTGGCTGGGGGAAGGCGAAACCGGTGGCCGGTCGCGGTTTCGGCATCGCCGGGGGGACCGAGAAAGGCAGTTTCGTGGCGACTGCCGCTGAGGTGGCGGTCGATCCGCAGAAACGCACGGTCCGGGTGATTCGGGCCGTCACGGCGTTCGAGTGCGGGGCGGTCGTCAACCCGGACCACCTCAAAAACCAGATCGAGGGAGCGATCATGATGGGGCTTGGCGGAGCGCTCTACGAGCAGATCGAATTCGCCGACGGCAAGATCTTGAACCCCGCTCTCTCGGATTACCGTGTCCCCCGCTTCCGCGACGCTCCGGTGTTTGAAACGATCCTCCTGGATCGCAAGGACCTGCCGTCGGAAGGGGCTGGCGAGACACCGATCATTGCCATTGCCCCCGCCATCGGGAACGCGATCTTCCAGGCAGTCGGGGTCCGCCCGCGGGCGATGCCGATGGCACCCGGCGGAACCCTGGCGGAGTAGCAGGAGGGTGTGGTGCGGGAACTCCTGGCCCAGTTGAGCGAGACCCTTGCGCGGCGACTCCCGTGCATCTATTGCGCTGTCGTGGCCACCCGCGGCTCGACTCCTCAGAAAGCCGGGGCGGGGATGCTGGTGTTCCCCGACGGCACCCAGGTCGGGACCCTCGGGGGAGGGTGTGTCGAAGCCGAGGTGAAGCGGCGAGCGATCCACGGGTTGAGTGTCGGCGCTGGCCCTGGCGTACTGGAGTTCCTTCTGGATGACGACGACGGCTGGGCAGACGGACTGATCTGCGGCGGGCGAATGACGATCCTTGCCCACCCGCTGCCGATCGAGGATGCCGGGTACGAAGCCGCCTTCGAATATTATCAGCGGTCGCACGCGCTCGCCGAGACGGGCGCGGGGTTCACAGAAGCGGTGGTGATCGCGGACACGGCTGGGTTGCCTGTAGGAGACCGGTATCTCTTCGATGCGGCCGGGCAGCCCGTCGCCAGTCTTGCTGCCAGACCCGCCTGGGCAGTGGTCGCAGCGCATCTGGCCCCACTCGCTTCGTGCCCACGACCCTCGGCCCATCATGGCATTTCCTACCTCCCCACCGCTGCACGTGTCACTCTGCTTCTGGTCGGAGGCGGACACGTCGGCCAGGCCGTCGCCCGGCTTGCTACCGAGGTCGGCTTCCGGGTCTGGGTACTTGACGACCGGGAGCGATACGCGAGCCCCGACCGGTTCCCCGCAGCGGAGCGGCTGATCGTGGGGAACATCGGGGAGACACTCCGGGAACTGGCCCCTCAATTCCGCGCTGCGACCTATTCCGTGGTGCTCACCCGCGGCCACGGCCACGACGAGGAGGCTCTGTACCACCTCGCCGGATCGGGGTGCGGGTATGTTGGAATGATCGGTAGTCGGCGGAAAGCCCGACTGATTTTCGATGATCTCGCCGCCAAGGGAGTGACGCCGGAGGCGCTGAGGCGCGTTCGGGCACCGGTTGGGATCGACATCGGCTCGCAGACGGTCCCCGAGATCGCCGTGAGCATCGTGGCGGAATTAATCGCCCGCCGGAATCTGGGAACGGTCCGGGGGGTGGGTGGATGACCATCTTCGCCATCGTCCCGGCCTGCGGACACAGCAGACGAATGGGCCGGCCGAAACTGTCCCTGCCCCTGGGCAGCCGGACAGTCATCGAACACCTCGTCTCGGCCCTGCGAGAGGGGGGAGTCGGGCGGGTGCTGGTCGTCTTTGGCCCACACGTCCCCGAACTCGGACCACTGGCTATGAAGGCCGGGGCAGAGATCCTCCCGCTCCCCGAATCGACCCCGGACATGCGGGCAACCGTGGTGATGGGACTAACAGAACTGGAGTCTCGCTATTCCCCCGGGCCAGACGACTGGTGGCTGCTTGCTCCGGCCGACCATCCCGAAGTCTCCGCCGCGGTCGTCCGGCAACTCCTGGCGGCAGCGGAGACCCAGTCAGCGTCGGTTATCATCCCGGTCCACGGGGGCCGCCGAGGTCACCCGACGCTCATCCGCTGGCATCATGCTGGGGCCGTCCAGCAGATCGAGGCCGGGCAGGGGATTAACTCGTTCCTCCGATCACTGGATTCGCATACGCTCGAACTGCCGGTGGCCGACCCAGGCGTGGTTCTGGACCTCGACACGCCGGCCGATTACGCACGGCTCGAATCAGCCGCTTCACACGACATGGAGGGTGATCCCACCTCTTGGAACAGAGGGTGATGGTCCAACCAAGTTGCAGGTCGTGGTCTTGGGGCTGTGGGAATGTCACTGCATCCCAGACAGCAAGTAGCCAGGCTGATCAAAATCTTGCACCGCCGCTGGAAGCCGCAACCACCAGATCGACAGCCAGCCGTGTGGTCTAATCAGTTGTCGCACGCGAGAAACGCTTGGAATCCCAGCGAAAATGGCTTGGTTTAAGGGATCCGAGGTACGCCACAACTTGACACAGTTTAGCGCCATTCATTACCATTTACCACCCATTCCTTACCGGATTCCTTTCCAGCCATTCCCGCCCGGAAACTGCACCCGGATCATTCAAGCTCGTCGGCAGTGGCGAGGGCAGCGGTCGCTTGCTCCTTCGTTGACTTCAAGTATGCGATTTCTTCGTCAAGCTCCGTCAAGTCCGCCATCAGCGATTCCCGCTCGTCTCCGCTTGCCTTGTCTGCGTCTGCCGTCTTCTTAGTCTTCTTCTTCTCTGCTTTGGCAATCTGCTCGGTCAGATCCTGAATCCTGATCTCCAAATCCTCCTTGGATGGCCATGCGAAGTCGTCTTGTGCCAGCCGGGTGAGCAAAACCCCGAGGCGGAACTGGAGAAACGCGACCGCGTGCTCGCTCAGGCTAGCGGTACGCTTCCCTCGTTTAGCCACCTCGACAAGGAACTCGCGCGGGAGGGTGAACGCCAACCCAAAGTCGGCGAGGCTGCGGCTGATGCCGAGCGCAGGATTACCGGGTAGGTAGATGTTCTTAGGCTCGCCGAGGGAGGTAGCTGCGTGGCTGATCTTCTTCCACTTCTTCTCAGCCTCTTTCTCGTCCAGCTTGAACCCGGAGAGAGGGGCCAACATCAAGCGCGGGGCTCGCTCAGCATCACAGGACTGAGAAATCACAATGGCGGGAGTAATCGCCACCTGCTCCAGTAAGACCATCCTGTCCGTTAGCTGATCGGGCTCTACTGGCGAAGTACGCAGGCTTCCGTTCTCCTCTACAACCTGATGGAGACTGCTGAGGCTGACGCCAATGACGGGGATGTCAATGAACATGTCGCCCTGACTGATTGGCGAGTCGGGCTTCGGTTTGCGGTAAAAGCCAGACACGTTGGCATCCCGTGCGGTATGGGACAAAATGCAGCGAAGCGACCGAGCCGAAACCCGTCGCTTCGCGCCTACCGCCGGATTATATTGCGATCGAGACGGTCAGTCACCGACCGCTTCGGCCAGTTCCTCGTCTCGCTTTTCGCGATAGGCCCGCACTTGTGCGGATTGACGCAGGAAGGCCCGATTCAGGTCAGCAAGAGTGGAGCTTATCGGTGTCCCACCAATGGCAGGCTGACTGCCTCGCCGTTCGCTCTGGCCCGCAGCAGTGGTGTAGTCGGCGCGCGGGGCAGTCGGCAGGATCGGCGTTTCGTTCAGCAACATGGCCGTTTCCTCCTTCCCCTTCAAGAAAATGCACTTATCGGCCGGCCGCACTTCAGCACATGTTGGCTTGTTGTCAGCCTCCATCGAATCTCTCCCTCCGAGGGATTCAGCAGGTTACCTTTCTGCTAAATCCCAGCCAATTCTACACTTTAGATCGGTTCGGAGCCATCGCAGGTTCCACTGCTTCAGGCATTCGAGGGCTCTGGAATAAGCACTTATGGAGTGCTTGGGACCCACAGGATGTACCAGGAGTTGAAAAGATTGTAAATGATTCTAAAAGATCACAAAGATGTCTCAGATTTCCACAGATTTGATAAGATGCTATAGGGATGCGTGGCGAGGTAACCGCAGCCATCCAAAAAATTTATCGAAATTCCTTCCCAAAGACGTTGGCACCATCTGGGGGAGAAGCCGTGAAGCCCGTGAAACTAAGCCCCGACAGGGATCCCGTAACCTCCTCGGACGGGATCGTCACAGTAATCATAAAGGCCACGAACGCGCAGACCGCCGAGAAGACGCTTCCGAACGAGGAGGCGGTTGCCGACTTCCGGCTATCGACTGATGCGCTGAACTACCACCGGGTGGAGTGGCGGCTACGTGAGGAACTGGGCGATGTGCCGGTCACAGTGATGCAGAACGTCAGGACGAAGCTGTGCAACAAGCGTGGATACGAAGCCGAGGAGTTTGACGCCGCACTGATCGCCACTCGTGAGCGCCCGCGACTGCCATACGGTTGGACGGCGATGGACCTGGCCCAGCGAAGGCTTGCCTCGCGACCCATTCGACTGCTGAAACCTGAACTGGAGGCTTCGCGGTACGCCAAGGGCATCATCGGGCTGGCGATCTACCTTCAGGAGATTCAGAAAGAGGAGCCGATCCTGCTCCCGGTCGAGCAGGTACGGGAATGGCTGGCTGCAAAGAAGGTGGTCGTGGCCGGAACGATCACCAAACTCGTGGAACTGGGCCTCTTGGAAATGACGAAGGCGGAGTACAACACGGGGAGCGCGCGCGAATTCATATTCCGCGGGATTGAGGGGAAGGATTACGTCGTCGAAGGTCGAGAAGGCAAACCACGTACCCTGAAGGCAAAGCCGAATGATCAAGTGGGGTAAGATTTCCGACCATCGGCACGACATGCCGCAGGCGGTAGCTGATTTCTTGTGCCGTTGAATGCCTTCCGCTGCTTTCCCGCCGTCGCCTCGCGTTGCCCGTCTGGAGTGAGGGTCAAGGGTGGCTTCCGGCTGGATGCTGGTAAAATACCGCCCGGCCCCCCTCCAGACGGGCAGAACGGGGCAGACGCGTTCCGCCGATCACCAGGCAGACCCACAAACCCCTCTTCCGACCCGAAGCCTCCCGCCCCTGACTGGCCGCAGTGAGCAAGCCCATTTCGGCAGCGTGGTCGAGCCGATAGTCTCCGAGTGTTCCGCGAAACGCTCACCCCACCAGTGCAACACCAAAATCTGAAAGAGACGCCGGCAGGAGTTGAACCTGCTTGAAGTCGGGTTGCAGCCGACCGCCTGGCCGTCCAGCCCCGGCGTCAAGGAAGATCAAGAGCCGACGGTGGGACTCGAACCCACTTCGACCGCCTTACGAGAGCGGCGCCCGGCCCGTCGAGCATCGTCGGCATGTGAGCAGCCAGTGCTGGTGTCGAGCCAGCTCAACCGAGGTTCAGAGCCTCAGTCCCCTCCCGAGGGCCTGGCCAGTACGCCTCTCCCAGTCCTGGAGTGCGGCCACAGTGCTCCAACCTGGAATCGAACCAGGATCTCGGCCTTCGCAGGGCCGCGTGATATCCCTTTCACCATCGAAGCAATAACGGCCTCCTGTCGCATCGATCAGCGGAAGGAGAGGGAGTTGAACCCTCAAGGCTCATCGCTCGCCCGGGTTCGGGCCGGGTGCCGTCGCCAATCGGCTTGCCCTTCCAACGGTCAGTCTGGATGGCTGGATTTGAACCAGCGTACTCCGGCTTCCGACGCCGGCGGATGAAGCCAGGCTCTCCTACATCCAGATCAGTCTCCACCCCAGCCGCCCATGAAAAAGGCCAGGCGTCCTGAGACGCCTGGCCTACAAGGGCTTCGCCCAGAAAGGCGCAGGTGTCACTGTCGAAGGGGGTAAACGGCCAGGCAATCGGGTTGAACCGAAACCGGCGTACAAGTCGAGCTGAGGATTTTGTGACGGCGAGTCATTGTGTGCTCGTGTTCATCCCCGATGGCGTGGCGCCTTCGCTGCGAACATCTTTCTGACGCGACAACTCGGTGGGAGGTTCACTTCTCCGGACCGATTTTTTGGGGGCAGTTCGATCGGAGTTCCAAGCTGGCCTTGACCGATGGGGGCTTCCGAGCGATCCCTCACCAGGGCGGTCCCTCGACCTCTTCCAGTGCGGGGATCTCTTCTTCGGGGATCGCGACACGGGCGGAACGCGCCACCCCCGGCTCTCTCGTGATCAGCCCCAACTCTTCCAGCTTGACCACCATGCCGTGAGCCGAGGGCGGCGTGATGCCGAAAAACCGCACCAGATCCAGTTCCCCAGGCCCCCGTCGGTGCATCCTGCGGTACAGGTGGATAAAGGCCAGGAACTGTCCCTGGCGGTGGGTGAATGAAGCTTTCTGATCCTTGCTCATTGAAGGTAGGCTCGCATCGGGAGGAGTGGGCTTCTTGGTCTCCGCCCTGTTTCTGGTCGGAGCAGTGAGTGATTCGGGCTCCAGAGAGAACTCCTGCATCCAGAAGTCAACGATATCTTGCACGAGAGGAGCGGATTCAGGGATCAGCCCAGTGCCGAGGTGGGGCTCGTATCGCTCGGTATACCGCCTCGCCGTTTCATAAGCCCGGTAGGGAGCCTCGCGGGCAGGGTCGAGCAGGCATTGGACGACTTCCTCGAACAGCAGCAGTTCCGAGTCACTGATGAGCCGGACCGTAGCCCACTTGATTTTCTTGTATTCATTCTGTTGCGATTTCATCCGTCCCACAAGATCACGCAAACGGCGGCGGCCGTCATCGGTCTGCTCGTTCAACCAGGCTTCCATCTCGGCCATTGCTTCGACCATCATCCTCTGGTGAAGGCGCTGCGTGTTGGTGTCGAGATGAGAAGATCGACCTTGCCCCTGCTGAAGGCGGTCCAGAGTCTTGCGAGCCAGATAGACCACGAAGCGGTTGGCGGTCGCCGCCTCCTTGCACAGGCCCTTGAGAACGGTCAGGCGTGTAATGGACACCGCAAGCCGACACTGCCTCGCCTCCTCGGGGAGTTGGGCCAGCTTGCGGCACTTGAGGAGAACATCGCGCGGAACGGCTTTGGCCATAATCACCCCAAGGAACGGTTGTTCATTCCGGTATGCCGGCCGTGTCCAGCCGCTGGATGAAGGTGGATTTGTTGCGGTGCCGCTCGCGCAGTTCTCGGATGCGCTTCACAGCAGCATCCTTGCTATCGGAGCGATCGGCAAGAGCAAAAAGATCCTTGAGCCATTCGACGGCCTGATCGTACTCCTTGGGCTTTTTCGACTGGATCGCTTGTTCCACCTGTCGCCAGCACTCTTCCTCCCGACCTTTCATGGCATCAAGACGACGTGTTCGAGCCGCTTCCTGTTCGCGGACCCATTGGGCATGCTCCTTCGCAGCCTTCTCGGCCGCCTGCTTTTTCTTGATCTCGGCCAGTTTGTCCCGTCCCTCCAACAAGTCGCCGGCCGTGCGTGGAACCTCCTCGGATTGTCCGGCTTGACCCGTTCTCTTCTGCTTGCGGGTGTGGTCTTTTCGGTATCGCTGGAGTAACTCCCCGGCCAGTGGAACTCCCTCGCCCTGGATCAGTCGCATCAGCACCTGGTCTTTCTCCTCCCGCGGCAATTCTGCGATCCAGGCCGCGAGTTCTTCGGGTGGGGGGACTCTCGGCAACGCCTCACCCGAAGTCGTTGCGGCGACCTCGACCAGTTTCGGGTCCAGGCGGAGGAATTCGATGAATCGGCGCAGCGGACCGGTCAGTTTCTGGAGACCTGGCACGACAGGCGGTTCGGGGGTGTCTTCGTCCACGCTGTCATTCTCCACCCCAGACAGCCAGGCGAGGTAAAGACAACGCAGATCACCGGCCAAAAGGTCCGAGCGTAGTCCGATCAGGGAGGCCAACCAGCCCTCACCTTCCTCGAAATCCTCGTCTCCCTCATCGGAATCCGAGTGGAAGTGCAGGATCACATGCTCTTTCGTCGCCCGTGCTTCCAGGGTGTTGTCCACGATGTATGGAGTGACCGTTGCGAGAGGGACCGATCGGGCCGGTAACCGCAGCATGAGGCAGCGAGTGCCCCAGTTGGCGACGTAGAAGTGGGCATCGAAATACTGCTCCATCAACCGGTCGGGATTACCCTTGAAGTTACCGAAGTGATAGACGTTGGTAAGACTCGTTGGGGTAATCTCGGCCCGAGTCGAGATCGCCCGCAGCGCAGCCATCGCGTCCTCGTCGAGCGGGCGGTCGATGGCCTGGAACTCGTAATACTGGTACTCGCTCATCTTGTTGTCCTTCAATGGCCTCTCGAAACGTCCCGATCCTGTCTGGCTGGAATCCCCTACACAGATTTTATCCGGCGGATTGTTCCTCCCGCGACGCGGAATCGGATATCGTAGTGGAATTCGTCAGGAGTCACATCCACCGACGCGCCCAAATCGTGTGTTCGCTGCTTCTGTCGGGCGGACCGACGCACACAGAGTGATACTTTCCACGGCACCGAACTTGGCCTCGTAGGGCCCCTGCAATCTGCTCGCTTGCTTGTGTTGGCGATCCGCGTTCCGGATCACTTTTTCCAGGTAATTCAGCCACCTGCACCTGCAGCCACTAAAATCGACTGATATGTCCGATGTCACTCTATTGCTCGACGTTGCCGCTGCCGGTGACCGCAAGTCCGCAGGGGCTTTGGGGAGACTTTCCGTCTCGCCGATCGGCCGTGAGAAAAAATCGCGGCTTGTGTGACTCGGCTGCCCCGGATTCTGCCTTGAGGTGTGAACCCAGGAGCCCCATCATGTCCTCCCAACTCAACCTCGTTCGCAATGTGTTCCTCGCGGCTGTTGAACTCCCGCCAGAGCGTCGCCCCGACTACCTCGACGAAACCTGCGGGCTAAATGCCGATCTGCGGGCCGAAGTCGAGCAACTCCTGGCAGCCCACGCTGACCCCAACAACATTGTCGAGCCCACATCGCACTCCACACCAAGAGTCACCGACACCTTCGTCCCTACCGCACCAGCGGAGGTCTCGGCCTCAGGGCCTGAAGCAACCACTCATCGCCCCACGGATGCTCCGTTGAGCGACGGAAACTCGGGACCCGGATTGACAGAGGCTGCTCCCTCGAAACAGAGTCCCGCAGACCACGTTCCCGATCCGCTGACGATTCAGTCTGAAGGCACTGCGAGGGTTCACCTTTTCACCGCCCCACCCGGGCTCCGGGTCATTGACGGACGCTACACGCTCATGGAGGTGATCGGCGAGGGTGGCATGGGCACGGTGTACCTGGCAAGCCAAACCGAACCCGTCAAGCGACAGGTCGCGTTAAAGCTCATCAAGGCCGGGATGGATTCGCGGGCGGTGCTCACCCGGTTTGATGCTGAGCGGCAAGCGTTGGCCATGATGGACCACCCCAACATCGCCCGCATTTACGACGGCGGACTCACGCCGACCGGCCAGCCGTTCTTTGTCATGGAGTTGGTGAAGGGGGTTCCGCTCACGGAGTACTGCGACACCCACCGTTTGACCGTGGACGCCCGGTTGAAATTGTTCGTGTCAGTGTGCCAGGCGGTCCAGCACGCTCACCAGAAAGGAATCATCCACCGTGACCTCAAACCCGGAAACATCCTGGTGACCGAGGTGGACGGTCGGCCGACTCCCAAAGTCATCGACTTCGGAGTGGCCAAGGCGACTGAACTGAAGCTCACCGACATGAGTTTCCCGGACACCGGGGCGATTGTGGGCACACCCGCCTACATGAGCCCGGAACAGGCCGATCCGTCAAGCATGGACATCGATACCCGGACGGACGTCTACGCGCTGGGTGTGATGCTCTACGAAATGTTGGTTGGATCGCCACCATTCGACGCCCGACAGTTCAAGCGGGGGGCGATCCTGGAGATGTTCCGGATGGTGCGAGAAATCGAACCACCGCGGCCCAGCACCAAGTTGAGCGCAGCCGATGCCCTGCCGAACATCGCTGCGAACCGGAACATTGAGCCGACCAAGCTGGCAAAGCTGTTGAAAGGTGAATTGGACTGGGTTGTGATGAAGGCCCTGGAGAAGGACCGCACCAGGCGCTACGAGACGGCCAACGGGCTGGCCCGCGACATTCAAAGGTACCTGGCCGACGAGGTCGTCGAAGCCCGGCCGCCGAGTCGAGGGTATCGGCTGAAGAAGTTCGTCAAGCGGAACAAGATCCAGGTGATCGCCGCGAGCCTGGTGCTGCTGGCGCTGATGGGCGGTGTCGCGGGAACGACGTGGGGGCTCTTCGAGGCGAAGCGGCAGGAGGGGCTGGCGAACCAGCGCGAACGGGGAGAACGTCTCGCCAAGCAGGAGGCCCTGGATGCGGCCGACAAGGAGCGACTTGCCACCCAGAAGGCACTCGTGGCCGCCGACGACGAGAAGAAGGCGAGGGAGACGGTCGAGGACGTTCTCGGATTCGTCGAGGACAAGGTCTTCGCCGCCGCGCGCCCCAAGGGTGAAGGAGGCGGCCTGGGCTATGACGTGAAGCTGGCCGATGCGATCAAGGCCGCGTTACCCTCGATCGAGACGAGATTCCGTAACAAACCGCTGACCGAAGCCCGCCTGCGCCGGACGATTGGGACATCCTTTCGTTACCTGGGCAAGCCGGAGATCACAGTGGCGCAACTCGAGACGGCTCGGTCTCTGTACACTCGGGAACTCGGCCCCGACCACTCCGACACGCTCTCGGTCATGAACGGGCTGTCCGGCGCCTACGCGGACCTCGGCAAAACGGCAGAGGCCCTCAAGCTCCGCGAAGAGTCGCTGGCACTGTTGAAGGCCAAGCTCGGCCCCGACCACATCGACACGATCAGGAGCAAGGGCAATCTGGCCCTCAGCTACCTCGCCCTCGGCCGGATCGCCGAGGCCGTCGAGCTCGCGGAGGAGACGCTGGCACTGTTGAAGGCCAAGCTCGGCCCCGACCATCTTGAAACGATCAAATGCATGCAAATCCTGGTCTTTGGCTACTCCGGCCTTGGCCGGGACGCCGAGGCGCTCAAGCTCCAGGAAGAAGCGCTGGGGCTGGCAAAGAACGGGCTCGGCCTGGACGACACCGAAACGATCCGGATCATACACAACCTGGCCGCCCAATACGCCAAACTCGGCCGGAACGTCGAGGCCCTCAAGCTCGGAGAAGAGGAGCTGGCTCTGAGAAGGATCAAGCTCGGCCCCGACAACCCCCAAACGCTCAATAGCATGCGTAATGTGGCCGGCTTCCTCACCGCCGTCGGCCGGCACGCCGACTCCGTGAAGCTCCGCGAGGAGGCGCTGCCCCTTCAGAAGACCAATCTCGGCCCGGACCACCCCGAAACGCTCAAGAACATGGTGAACCTGGCCAACAGTTACTTCGCCCTGGGCCGGCATGCCGAAGCCCTGAAGCTCCGCGAGGAGGTGCTGCACCGGGAACAACTCCGCTTGCAAAAAGAGGAAGCGGGGGTGAATTCACCCGAATATGCTGGCGCGGTGGCGGCACTCGGTCTGAATCTACTGGGCCAAGAGAAATGGACGGAGGCCGAACCGCTCCTCCGGGAGTTCCTGGCCATCCGCGAAAAGACGCAGCCCGATGTCTGGTCAACCTTCAACACCATGTCGCAGCTCGGCAGGGCACTGCTGGGCCAGAAGAAGTACGCCGACGCCGAGCGACTGCTACTGGCTGGCTACGAGGGGATGAAGCGACGCGAGAAGACCATTCCACCGCTCGCCAAGATGCGCATCCCCGAAGCGATCGACCGGCTGATCAAACTGTACTCCGCGACAAACAAGCAGGATGAAGTGAAGAAGTGGCAAGCCGAGCGGGCCAAGTATCCGCCTGCCCCGCTGCCGGTCGCGCCTATGCCACGGGAGAAGAAGTGAATGACGGAGGCAGCATTCGATCCGAACAAGGGACCACTCTCCGGCGAGGTTATCGCCCGCGTGAACATGTCCGTTGCGCGCGGAGGTCTGATCGACCGAAGCATTGAAAATCGCAGGGAGCTGAACCGCCCTCGGTCAGCACATCGCCGATCAACCACCGCACCGGTCACCAGTTCCTCCCACACTGTCACGGTGGAGCGGGACGGCAAAGCGCGTCAACAAGAGATGAATGTCACCATCGCTGGCGCCCAAATAAAAAGAGTGGCATCGACCACCTGGATCATCTCACTGTATCCCGCGTAACCCTTGGCTTGGGGTCACCGGATGTCCCCCGGGCGAGACGCTCGGCCACCCCTTCGTCGGCGATCCCCGACTGGATCAGCCATGTGCCGCCGGGCTTGACCCGCTCCATCTCATCCAGCTCGGCCTGCTCGCACACCCCTTTGGGGCCAATCACTTCGCCCCGCACCACCACCTGGAAGATAACCCACGAGTTTGCCCGCAGCGCCTTGCTCGACCGTTTCACACGTCCTCCTTCACCGCCTGGGATTTCCGGGAGTGGTTTGATTATCCGCGATCCACATCTGAATAGATACACCCAACCCAGAGGGGATGCCGGTCTATGCGGAAATCGACGACTACCACGACCTGAAGTAGCGGACGAGTAGCCTATTGATGAAGTGGGGATTGCCGCAGCTCGACGAAAATGGGCGTGCCGGATGCTCACCGTGCCCGGGTCAGACTGGCCCATTCATCCGATGCATGTGTTCCCCCAGGGCGTGGAGCAGGATCGCGGGATCGACCGGCTTGGTAAAATGTAAGTCGAAGCCGCACGCCTCCGTCCGCTCCTGCGTAGCTGTATCGCCCCACGCAGTCAGGGCCACCAACAGCGGTTGCTCCCCACCGAGAGAGCGGATTCGGCCTGCTAATTCACAGCCATCCATTCCCGGCATGGCCAGGTCAAGGATGCAGACATCCGGGTGGGAAACGGCGAGGTCAGCCAGAGCCTCACCCCCACTGTACCGCACCTCGACATCGGCCCCGCAGATGCGCAACAACTCGCTGGTGGTGTCCGCAGCGTCGTGGTTGTCGTCGACCACCAACACCCGGATGCGGAGCGGAACAGGAAAAGGAGAATCCCCACGGGTAGTGGACAATGGAGGGGTTTCAGCGGTCATCGACTCGCTCGTTTGTGGTATCGGTCAGGTGGTCGACTCCGGAGTCAAGGGGGGAGCCGGTGGTACAAGGGGCAAAGGCCGCGAAGTTTTACATCTCTCGTGCCCCGCGCTACACTTCGGGTCAGCCCGTCCTCGTTTCGTTCCAGAATGGTCCACACGAAGGGGGAAGATGAGACTGTTCTGGTAAATAATGCAACCCGCCCCCAGTGGTGCGGGTCGGATCAAGCGGGTGTCTTCTCAGCCCTTACACCCCGCAACTCGCACATGCGGCGGCATCGGGCTTCCATCCCTTCTCCGTCTCTTCCGAGTTCTTCCTCAGATGGACATGGGTATCGACGTGGTCCACCCACCCGCTCGGGATGAAGTGGTGCTGCCCGTCTGGGCTGTCGTTCCTGGTCAACTTGATCGCACCGCCCTCGACGTGGTCAACCACCCCGACTTTCTTCCCACACGAGGCGATCACGTCCATCCGCTCCTTGACGTCTCCATCAGTGGCCTTGCCGCAGGTATCACCAATCAGACCGGTGGACTTCTTCACGGCGTCCTTGATGTCAGGCATGGTCCATCCTCCTTGGGGCGACTGCCAGGTTGCGGGAGTCTATACCGCAACCACTTCGCCAATCGCCCTTTCAGCTAGGTGTGATGCAAACCGCGCGCCGGGTCAGCGGCCCGGCGTGAGATCAAGTGCCAGGATCATTATTTCGTTGCCGGAGTCGTCTCTCTGAGAGTGAGAAGATAGGCCGCGAGCCCGCGATGGAGAGCGAGGTAGGCATCCTCTTGCCCCTTCGGGACTGGGCCGAACTGGATTGAGTGCTTCGTCATGTACTTGACGAGATCGGCCACGTTCGTGCCCTCGGTCCGCCACTTCGGGTCGATCAGGTTGGCCGTTCCCGGCTTTTTCAGGAGCGATACCGTCGCGTCGAGTTGGTTCAGAACCCGCCGGGCTGAGGTTGCGTCCTCGAAGTCCATAGCTTTGATTGACGGCTCCAGGGCAGCCCGGGCCGTTGTTACGGCATTCGCCAAGGTCGCAACCTTTCCGGATTCAGCAGTCTTCCCAACCAGGACAGGGGCAACAGCAGCAGAAAAGGATCGCTCCAATGCTGGCGTGACAGCAGCGACCGCAGGAGCGTTGAATGTGGCGGGGAGTTCGAGTGTCGTGCCCTGGCGGATCAGGTTCAGGGCGTCGGCGGTGGGCGAACCGGCGAACCGGGCGGCATCGAGCAGATCCGGGGGTAGATATGCCGACTCGCCTTTCCCTCCCTTACCTTCAGCCGCAACCGCCGCCCCAAGGATGAGGTTCAGCGATTCTCCCGAAGCCACGGTCGCTGTATCGGCTGCCAGTGCCTTGGCCAGGGCTGGCGCTTCCGTCACAACTCGATGTGGGGCTTGTTCATCTATCCCCGTTCCGCCGGACTGGATTGCTTCCAGAGATCCCTGCCGCTGCGCCCGTCCGAGAGCGTAGGAGGTCGCCTGGGCCTCTGGGCTGTAAGAACCACCTGCGGCAAATCCCGACAAGCCGGCGGATGACGAAAGGTACGGGGAATAATAGCCAGACTGGCCGTAGTTGTTCAGGAAGTAGTACGTGCCCAGGGAAGAATATGCCGGGTTATAGTGCGGATTCAGGGGGTTGAACATCAACGGGTTGAACGAGCTAACTCCCGGGAGGGGGCGGAGGGGGCGGAGCGGCGGGAGCCCACCGAATAAGGACGATGGCATCGGCTGGAAGTTGTGGTTGTTGAATCCCCTGCCCATAGAGTTGAACCCCCCGCGCATGGACATCTGGGGGTTCCTGAACGTGGGCCCGTTCATGTGCGGGCGGACCCCCATACCGCGAAACATGTGCTGGGCTGTGGCGGGCGATGACATCGCCGCGACGCCAATCAAGGCAAGAACAGGGAGAAAACTGAGCCTGATGATGTGGGACATAGAAGCCTCGTTTGGCCGCAGGGCGAATCGAGGGCGATTCCCGTGGTCTGCCAATAGGAGTACCTCTGCCAAGCTCACGTCTTACTTTCACGCTACGCCGATTTTGGACTTGTTCAGGAGCAAGCAAATATCAAACTTTGTCATTTTGATAATTATTCAATTTTTCCTTCCGGCTCGTTCAACCCGTCCCCGGTGCCGTTACGGCGCGGGGGCGGGCACCAACCCGTAACTTGGAGAGCATTCCTTATGCCAAAACGTTCTCGCAAACCCACCCCACCGACGCTCAACTCCAGGAGCAGGCAACCGCCGGGTACCACGAGCACCTGGCGGACACGCAACTCGTGCCTGGCAAGCCAGAACTGCTGGACCCGTCCACAGACTTCGACCCTGCCGCACTGGAGCAGCCCACCACCACCGTTCACCCCATCGTCCAGCAGGTCGGGGACAGTACGCGATTACCGGAGGAGCAACACAGGTTATCGGGTTCCGCTACCCACGACATCCAGACCGTGGTGACGGAGGACAATGCTGGCGCAGCGGTATGAGACTTGCACCGCTTCTCACCCTATTGCCACGCGGCTGTCTGACTGACACGAGATGACAGGCAGGCGCGAATTGGGAATAGGGGATGACCGTGAACGATCGCGAAACGCAGACCGGTTCCGGGACGCGCTTGCCCCACAATGGGGCCACTGATGTCCTCCCAAATTGTGGCCGAGGGCTGCCGCTAGAGACGCTCGAAACCCGCCTCCGGTTAGGGCCGGGGGCCACGCCCGAGCAGGTGGCCGAGGACATCCGTGGGCGTGGGCTCGTCGGAGTCACGGTCGAGGAGGTCCGCTCGCTCTGGGACGAGGGCCATCTCCCGGTCGGGTAGGTATTCCACTGACTGACAAACCCGATCACTGCGGCCACCACCGCGAAGTTCAGCATTACAACCTTCAGTCGTAGCCCCACCCGCGGATATCCACTCCGGGTTCAGTTGCCGACATTGTCCCGTGAGGTGCGGACTCCTTGGCACGCAAAATGTGGCCTCGGAGGGATCCTTCCGCCTCGACGCAGGCAGGTGGCTTTTCGTGGTGATCGGGGCTCTGGTCGTCACGGAGAGGCCAGTGGGCTGCTCAGGGTAAAACCACCTACTGGAAAGAGAGATCGTGTTCCAGATGATACCCGAGAGGCCGGTGGGGCTGGAACAGGGTCACGAAGGGGGCCAGCAGGAAGGGGGCGTTATTTCCTCCCGCTCACCTAAAATAGCCCCCTCCCCACTCGCCACGAGGCCCTCCCGTGCTCCGGCTCATCCTGGCAACTGATCCCGATGCGACGCGGTCGGACCTGGCTGCCGAGGCGGTTGCAGTCAAGATTCGGTGGTTTGGCCTGGTCATTGGCTACCTGTACGCCAATTTCGGGTCTCCCGCCGACCCCGTTCCGTTGGATGCGCTCCTCGCGCTCGGTTTCGCCTTCACCGCGCTGGACACCTATCACTCCTGGCGAGGTCGCGTGTTCCTTGGCCGCCACCCCCTTCTGGTGTCGTGCATGGAGGCCCTCTTTATTGGTCTCCTGTGTCATGCTGACGCCGGGCTCGAAAGCCCCTTCCGTTACTATTACATTCTCTCCCTCATCTGCGCAGCGATTCGCCACACCCCCGTCGTCACGGGAGTCACCTGTGGACTCGACTGCCTCAGCTACGCTGCGCTGTTCGTTGCTCTTCCACCCGAGCGGAGAAGCGTGTTCGCCCTGCTTTTGGGGCTAATCATTCTCGGCTGGGTGACCTGGGCTGCGGTCGCCCTGGCCCGGCTTCTCCGCCGGGTCGGCGAGCAACTCTCTGGGCTCAATTCCCGACTGCGCGAGGAGCAGGCCCGCCTGGAGGAGCGAATTGCCGAGCGGACCCGTGAACTTCAGGCCTCCCAGGCCCAGGTTCTCCATCAGGAGAAGATGGCGGCGTTCGGCCTACTCGCAGCCGGGATCGCTCATGAGGTTGGGAACCCACTCACATCGATCAGCACGCTGATCCAAATGGTCGAACGCCGCGATCTCGACCCCTACACTCGGGAACGGCTCGGGCTGGTGACTACCCAACTCACTCGCATCCAGGGAACCCTCCGCGAACTTGTCACCTTCAGCCGACCCGCGAGCAGCACTCACGGGCGGGTCTGCCTCAAGGAGATAGTCGACGAAGCGCTCGGGATCGCGAAATACTACACGGGGGTCAAGACTCGTGTGGTGCAGGCCGACTTACCGGACAACCTTCCCCTCCTCAACGGGGTCCGTGACCAGTTTGTCCAGGTGTTTCTGAATCTGGTGCTGAACGCGATTGATGCGACCGGGAAAGGCGGGAAAGTGGTGATCGCTGCCCGGGTTGAGGACGGCCGAATCGTTGCGACTGTGGAGGACGATGGGCACGGGATCGACCCGGTCGACCAGGGCAAATTGTTCACTCCGTATTTCACCACCAAGCGACACGGGACCGGTCTCGGGCTGTTCGTCACCCAGAAGCTGGTCGCCGCCCACGGCGGGACGGTCGGGTGCGACTCCCGACCCGGTGAGGGGACGACGTTCCGACTCGTCTTCCCGCTCCGCCCGACCTCCGATGCGATCGCTCTCCCCCGCACTCCGACAGGGATCTCCTGATGGGTCCACGTACTCCCTCTCCGGCCTCCATCCTCGTCGTGGACGACGAGCCGATTATCCGGTCGAACCTGGCCGAATTCCTCCAGCAAGAGGGGTTCGTCGTCCAGTCGGCCGGGACCGGGGAAGCTGCACTCGCCCTGATCGCGCGGCAAAAATTCGACATCCTTCTTTGCGATGTGAACCTACCCGGACTGGATGGGATCGAGGTGCTGGAGCGGGTCGCCCGGATCAGCCCGGAGACATTCGTCCTGCTCATCACCGCATACGCCACGGTCGAGAGCGCGATCGAGGCATTCCACAAGGGGGTCCACGACTACCTGATGAAGCCGATCATCCTCCACGAGGTACTCGGCAAGGTGCGGCGGTTGCTCCGACAGCGGGATCTGTTCCGCGAGAACCAGTGGTTGCGAAGAGAGTTGAACCGCGAGGCCGAGACGGGGGAGTTGGTTGTCGGCCGGGCTCCCGCGATGATTGATGTGTTCAAAATGGCCCGGAAGGTCGCCCCGACCCCGTCCACGGTCTTGATTGCGGGGGAAAGCGGCACCGGCAAGGAACTCCTTGCGCGGGCGATCCACCGATTCGCCCAGGCCGCGAAGCCGGCCGACGCCCGATTCGTTCCAGTGAACTGCGCTGCGATCCCGAACGACCTGCTGGAGCACCAACTCTTCGGCCATCGAAAGGGAGCGTTTACCGGAGCCGATCGAGACGCCCCCGGAGTATTCGCGCACGCTGCGGCCGGGACCGTGTTCCTGGATGAGATTGGCGAGTTACCCCTGGCCACCCAGGCCAAGCTCCTTCGGGTGATCGAGCAGAAGGAGGTGATGCCGGTCGGGGCCGACGAGCCGATCCAGGTGAATGCCCGGATCGTCGCGGCCACGAACAAAAACCTCACGAAGGAGGTCGAGGCCGGGCGGTTCCGGGAGGATCTCTACTACCGGCTCAACGTGGTGGTGCTCAAGCTCCCCGCGCTCCGCGATCGACGCGAAGACATCCCGGAACTGGTCGACCACCTGCTCTCGAAGCACGCCCGGGCGATGGGGAAGAAGGTGACCGGGGTGACGCACGAGGCGATGCAATTGCTTCAGACGAGTCCGTGGAAGGGGAACATCCGCGAGCTGGACAACGCCCTTCAGCGTGCAGTCATCATGGGTGACGGCCCACTCGTCACCCCGGCCGACCTGCCCCCGGATCTCGCACCCCGGGCCGACGACCCCTCGGCAGTGGACGAACTGACCGAGGCGATCGAGAGGTTCGAGAAGATCCACATCGGCCGACTCCTACGGCAAACGGCCGACAAGCGGGAGGCCGCGAAGCGACTCGGGATCGGGCTGAGCTCGCTCTACCGCAAGATCGAGCAGTACGGGATGGGAGGGGGTTAACGGCTGAGGACTATCATGACCCAATTGGAATGGCTGGCGGCGACCGATCCGACGCCGATGGCCGGGGCGGTGATGTCGCGGGTCTGTCGGATGAAGGGGGGTATTGGTGCCCTTCCCGGCCCCGGGTGCCCCGCCAAGCCAGATAAATTCGCGAGGGAACCGGAGCTTCGCGCGGCCGATCCGCTCTTCCAGATCCTCCCAGACGCCGGAGAAAATGAGCGGGGCGTCCTTGATCTCCAGGTCGCCACCCGTGGGAATCGGCTTCGGCCCCGTGTCATCGGGGGTAGGCGCAGCCATCATAGCCTCCACGGGTGCCGGATCGGACGCACCTCAGACGGGTCAGTCGGGCATCCAGCGAGGTCGTGTATCCGGGTGTTCAGATAGAGTGGGTATATCGGAAAGACGGAAGGACGGATTCCGGGTTTCCGGCGGCCGAGGGGAGGTCGGAAGCTTCAAGGCTCGTAGAGGGTGAGCCCAGGTCGGCGCAGGGTGTCCGGGTTGGAGCGGATGTTGGTGCAGCCAGTCAGGTCCACCTCTCTCAACCCAGTCAGTTTCCCAATCAGTTTCCCAAGCGGCCCCAAGTCCGTCACTCCTGTGCAATTCTCTAGAAACAGCCAGATGAGCCCAGTCAGTTTTTCGATAGGGCCGAGGTCCGTTACTCCCGTGCAATCACTCAGGTGCAGATTCTCAAGTCTGTTGAGTGTGCTGATCGGCCCCAAGTTCGTCACTCCCTTGCAACCATTCATCTTCAGCCGTCGAAGCCTGTTGAGTGAGCCGATCGGTCCTAGGTCCGTCACTCCCGTGCAACCAGACAGGATCAACGTCTCAAGCCCGCCGAGTGAGCCGATCGGTCCCAGGTCCGTCACTCCCGTGCAACCAGACAGGTTCAACGTCTTAAGCCTGTTGAGTGAGCCGATCGATCCCAGGTTCCTTAGTCCCGCGCAACCGGACAGAGATAACCTCTCAAGCCTGTTGAGTGAGCCGATCGNNTCACTCCCGTGCAACCGACCAGATACAGTGACTCAAGGGCGGTTAGTGTGCTGACTGGCCCGAGGTCCGTCATTCCCGTGCAATCGGACAGATCCAATCGTTTGAGACTGCTTGTCTGCTGCACCCTGTCCCAGACGATCCGAAAACGCTTCGCCGGCCGATACCCCGAGGGCATCAAGAAAGTCCGAAGCAAGCTCCCTGCCCCCTCCAATTGCTGACGGCGCAATTCCCAATCCACCAGCGCGGGCAGATCCCGTTCTCGCTCGGTATCATCAAGTCCGGTGTGGGGGTTCACTATCAATTCGGCGAGAAGTTCTGCGCGAGGTGGAGCATACATATCGTTCGCGATCAGGGTCGAGCCGACTGTGTAGCTGTCTCCGAACACCTTTTTCCGCAGGGCCGCGGTCCAGCGAGGTTTGTTTTTCAGCAATTCAAAGAGGAGTATGAGTGTTTCCGTCCAGATTGAGCTGTCGGTGTACTTCTGGAGGTCCGCGGGAGAGGTTCCCGGGTAGGTCGGCTCGTCCAGTATCCATTCAGGAGAGGTCACCTGTTCTTCCAGGAAGCGGGCGGCGAAATAGTCCTGGAACGACAGGTGCATGAAGGCGAACTGTCCTTCCCCACGCGGGATCAAGAGTCCACTCCGACGCGCCACGAATTCCAGAAACCCTTCCGCCTCTTCCGGAGAGGGTGCTCCGCTGATCGAGTTCATTTCAACGGTCAGGAGCTTCACGAGTTCAGATCGCGGGAACAAGATTTCCTCGACTGTGGTATTGGGTTCCTGCTCCGCAGCCTCTGCCCGCCGCTTCTGGAGGTGGAACGCGACGAACGCGAGCCATCTCTCCATCCGATCTCGCGTGAAACGAGGCTTGAACCCGCGGGCTTTGTCGATCGATTCCAGATAGGCTTCTGCCACCTTTCCATACAGCACTGATCGGCCGTACGGAATCTCAGCGAGCACCCTGAAGACCAGAGCGAACAGTGTGAGCAAGTTCGGGAGGCGGGAGAGAGCCGCCGGCGCAGGCGCAGCGCGAAGGCACCTCACGAAGTCGGCCCCCCGCTGCTCGCCGACCTCCGGCTTGTTCGGCTCCCGGGCCACGAACCACGTCCGGGCAAATGCGCTCACCTGCTGGTCATCGAATGGGCAACAGTAGTATCGGGCGATGTTGGTCACGATCTCGACTGCCAGCGATCCGTCCACACGTTTGGGACCATCCTTGACCGCCGATATAGCTTCGGGGTCGAAGTCAACGAACTCGGACGGGATTCGGTCGTAGGGCACCTCGTCGTACCCGATGATCCTGGATGTGAGGAGCCACGGGCATTCCCGCGCAGTCGTTGCCATCCCCTCGTAGATTGCCAAACGAAGTTGCTTCCGAGTCTCAAGATCCGAGATCTCGTCCAGGCCATCGATAAGCACGATCGCCTGGCCACGACGCAAGAGATCGTCGAGTTCCGCGCGGGTGAGCCGACCCCTCGTCATCAGGTGACCGAGGAACGCCTCGCACAGCCCGTCCCAGGTGATGGAGGGGGTGATCTTCAACTCGCGGATCACGATCGGGATCGGGACGAGTGGACCGAACCGGTAGAGCCAGTCGCCCTCGTCCCACCGGGTGAAGTTCCAGGCGATCCAGTCGATCAGGGTGGATTTCCCGCTGCCGGGGTCTCCCAGCAGGAGCACCCGGCGATGCTTGGCAACCAGATCGACGAGCCGATAGCGACCCTTTGCCCAGGTCTTGGGGTCTTCGTCCGGCCGGACGTAACGTTCGTGGGCGTATGTCTCCACATACAGTCGCTGGATCGAAATGTCCGTGCCTTCCTGGAGGTGGGGTAGCCCCAGGAATTTGATGTATCCGTGCCAATCCGCTACGGATCGTACATAATTCATCAGACGCGGGATGTTGTACGGATCTTTCAGATCCGGCCGCGTCTGGGTGCGTCGCGAACGATCGTGCGTCATACGTCACCGGAGGAGGCAATCGCGAATCGTTTCGGGCGTGACGATATATGCAAGCGAGACCACAAGAGATTGGATACGAAACACGTTACCTCGCGCCGGGTCGGGATAGGTCGGCCCCGGGCGTCGTCTTGGAGCGGTTGACTTACCAGACACGTCTTGGGGCGTGGTCGATATGTCTGGTACGGTTTCAGGTGCGTCCGTCGGTGGCCCCGCACCTTCGGGCGTCGGCAAGGTGAGGTTCGTTTCCGGAATAAACGTCCGGCCAAGTGGGCGCAGCAACTCGTGGACATCGGCAGATTCGATCGGCATGACCTTACACCACTCATACAGCTCATTGTAGAACGGAGGATCCCATTCCAGAACCCGGTAAATCTCGGGGTGAAACTGGTACAAGTAGGCGAGCACGATGCACGTTTCGTGGAGCGCTCCGAAACGGTTTTTGTGTTTCTCGACGATCCGGATGAGAAAACGGACCAGGGTGTTCACAAACGCCTTGATCCGACGCGGGTTGGCTGGCAGGCAGCGATGGTCTTGGATCAGCCTGCCAATTGCGACCTTCTCGACTTCTGCGAATGTCGGTGTCTCTCTCAACGCGCGGTCGAGCCAGAAGTCGACGAGGTATCCGAGATCCTGGAAGGCCGGGAGGTGCCAGAAGTTCTTGCAGATCTTGTCCAGGTAGTCCCGGGCGCGCTGCTTGGCCTCCTCGTTCGGCTTGTCCGCCTTCTCCTTGGCCAACTGCTCGGCAAGGCTCGCTTCGATCGATGCCTGATTGACCCCAAGAACAAATACGCAATTCGGCAGGTTCAGGTAGATCTTGATCCCTTCGAGCAGTCGGTAGGCCGCCTGGGGTTCGCACCGGTCGAGGTCGTCGACCAGGATCACGAGCCGGGCGTTGTCGTCGCGGGGGAGGAGTTTCTTCAGGGCGTCTTCCAGAAACTGACGGAGAGTGTGGGAGGGGAGTTGTTCGGCGAGGTGGTCTTTCTCCCACTTCTCGCCAACCTCCTGGACCTTCGATGCCTGGAGGCCGATCAATTTGGTCACGCTCTCCATACTGAAGAGGGCCGATTTCACCGCGACTTCGCCCAACTTCTTCGACTTCTCCAGCAACTTGCTCGCAGTCGGCAACTGTGCTCGGATTTCGTGCAACAGAGCAACGACCGGGGCTACTTCGTGCTGATACCGCCACGCCTCGAACCAGATCACAGCGATGTGGTCCTTGCGCTTCCACCCGGGCCACCTGTCGCTGTTGACGGTCTCCTGGAGTGGGGATGCAGCCTGCGGGCACTTGCCGAATAGGTAATGATGTAGGACGTGGAGAAAGCTGGTTTTCCCGGAGCCCCAGTCACCGTGAATTCCCAGAACACACGGGGGATGGCACGCAGCGATCGTGTCCCCGATCTCCCGGGCCAGGTCCATCCGGCCGAGCAGGTCGTTGAGCGTCGGTTCGTCGGAGAGCAACGCGGACACGGGCGACACCTCCCACTTTCAAGTTTACCCGGCCGAGGCCCCCCCAGCGTCACTTCCCCTCTCCGGCCTGTGGGGCAAGCTCCAGACCCCGCCAGATATACCACGTTGCGACGCTACGGTAGGGTTGCCAGTTCTCGGCGAGCGTCACCAACTCCAGGGGTTTGGGCATCTCCGCCAGCCCGTAAAACTTCTTCACGCCCGCACGCAATCCGAAGTCGCCAACCGGCAGAACATCCGGACGGCCTAACCCGAACATCAGGTACATATCGGCGGTCCACGGGCCGATACCCTTGATTGTCGTCAGGTGCGTGCGGACCTGATCGTCGTCGTGGCTCTCGATCTTTTGCACGAGGTCCGGGTTCGCGTCCAGGTGCGTTGCCACGGCCCAGATCGTCCGTTGCTTCGGACCGGAGACTCCGCACGCCTTGAAATCGGCCTCGGTCAGCCCCGCCAGGCGGTCCCGGTCGATCGGAAGACCGCCGACCGTGGCCGTCAGCTTGTCGAAGATCGACCTGGCCGCCTTGGTCGAGATTTGCTGCGAGATCACGCACCGGACGAGCATGGTGAAAGGGTCGTCCGAGGCGGGAGCCCAGGTACATGGTCCCACCCGGGCCGTCAGCGATTTCAGCACCGGGCAGCGGCGGGATAGATGCCGCACCGCCTTGGCGTACAGTTCGGCCCGCGTCGGCGGGGCTTTCGCAGGGGTCTTGCTGGACATGCGGCCATCATACACCCGGGCCGGGCAGATTTCGAGAGGCAGGAGGAGAACTGGGTGCAAACCCGGAGGGCGGCCACATTCGTCCACTCAACATCCCTCCGACGAGAAGGAGCGGGCACCGAGGTCGGGTTGACCCCTGGCGGGCGGTCGGGGTATTTCCTCTTCCAGCTCGCGCAGGAGGCGTGGGGTGACGATCAGCACAGGGAGGATGGACATGCCACGACGAAATGTCGGAATTGGGGCGGTCGTGGCGGCGTCGATCGTACTGGGTTGGGCCGGATCGGCTTCGTCACAGGAAGTTCACTGGCGGCACGATTACACGGCCGGCCGGAAGGAGGCCACCGCCACTGGCCGCCCACTTTTGCTCGATTTTGGGAATGAAGGGTGTGTGTGGTGCCGAAAACTCGATGCGACCACCTTCCGCGATCCGGGGGTGGTGGCAGCCCTGAACGAGCGGTTCATTCCGGTGAAAGTCGATGGCGATCGGGACGAGTGGCTCACCCGTGCGGTGGGGGTGCAGGCGTTCCCAACGCTCGTTCTGGTGTCTCCGGAAGGGAGAGTGATCGCCCGGCATCAGGGGTATGCCGATGTGGCGAAGATGACTGCGCTCTTGCGACAGGCCCCCCCGAAAGAGGCTCCACGACCCGTTGTGAACCCCAATCCCTCGGGAACCGTAGCGACTGATCTACTCACCCAGGCTCGGGCCGACCACGATGCAGGCCGCTACCTCTCGTGCATCGGCCGATGCGACAAGCTGATCTCGGACTACCCCACCTCCGCCGCCGCGACCGAGGCCCGCCGACTTTCGGCCGGAATCACCGCCGACCCCGAGAAGTGGCGACAAGTGACCGGACAACTCCAGGCCGACCTCACCGCACTCCACCGCGATCTCGACGCGGCTTTGAAGCGGTAGAGGCCACTGAGCACGAAGTGGCCAGAGGGGTTGTTCGTCGAGATGTTCTGTATCGATGTTTGCCATTCTTCACTCTGAAGGCTGCCCAAGGCGTTGGCCTGGGCTGAGAAATCTCCGCCATTCAGGCTGAAAACCTATCGATGCATCGGACGTAGTCTGACTTTCTTCACCCTGAAGGCTGCCCAGGGCGTTGCCCCGGGCTGAGAAATCTCAGCCTTTCAGGCTGAAAAACCCATCGATGTATAGGACGTGGTTTGACCCTCTTCACCCTGAAGGGGTAAGATCTCTCAGCCCAGGGCATCGCCCTGGGTTTCCAGGTTCTTTTGTTTCCAGCCTGAAGGGCTGGGAGAGCAACGCCAACGACGTTATCCCAGCCTTTCAGGCTGAAAGATGGTTGGTGGTCGTCTTCCCTGGGCGGTGCCCTGGGCTGAGAGATCTCCGCGTTTCAGGCTGAAAACTGATCGTGATCCCGGAAGTCGTGCCACACTCAACAGCCTCTGGACCAATTCATTTCGGGAAATCCTCCGCGTAATCTGCCGTCCGTGGGAAATCGTTTGATTCCCACGCCAACTCCGGTTATGATTCCGACAGATGGCAATCTCCCACCTCGCAAGAGGCCAACCATCGGTCTGGGGTGACGCACGCCCCGGGGCTGATGGAAGCTGCGGACAGAACCCTCCCCAACCCCTCCACCGAAGGGGGGTGGCTCAGCCGGGACGGCCTCTTCTCCCCCTTCTTAGGGAAGGGGGTTGGGGGGTTAGGTTCCGGCCGCTAATCCTGATGGAAGCAGCACCACTCCCATGCCCGTCACTACCTTCATCGCCTACGACTTCGAGATCGCGGGGACACTTCCCGGGAACCTCGAAGGCGTCTCCGGTAAGCCTCCCCCCGGCCACATTGTCCGCTGGCCTGGCAACCCCGAAGACAAGACCCAGCAGGGCGCGATCTGGAAAACGGTGGTCCAGACCGGAATTCAGCAAGCCGATCGGTTGTTGGCGTTCGTCGATCTGCCCAACGCCAATGTGGGGTTCGAGGTCGGGTACGGGCTGGGGCTCGGGAAGGCCGTCGGTCTCGCACGGACTCG
Organism: Gemmataceae bacterium; assembly: GCA_003136315.1. Classification (GTDB taxonomy): domain Bacteria; phylum Planctomycetota; class Planctomycetia; order Gemmatales; family Gemmataceae; genus Urbifossiella. Next base: position 36,504 of record PLDW01000338.1, read on the forward strand.
TGAGATCCTCGCCCCGTGGCTCAGCGACCCACCTCTGAACGGGTTCCTCTGCCTCCGACTCGGAACCCCCAAGGAGATCCGCGAGGCGGTCGCGTCCCCCGCGGACAAGTGGATTCAACTGACCGATCCGCCCGCCCCGGGGACCGGCGTTCTTGTCCTCTGCCCGGCTCGGACTGGTGCCGTGTATCTGGAGGAACTCCCACCAGAATGGAACTGGCGAACCCTCCCGGACACCGGCTGGGATCTGCACACTCTCCCCACCCATCTGGCGGGGATTGGGCTCGTTCTCTGGGTGGTGACCCCGCACGATGACGGCCCGTCCGGTCGCGACGGGCGGGAGAACGCTGCGCTGTCGGTGGTGGCGGGTTATGTGGCCGCCCGGACCGGCATCGAGTTGAAGGTGTTGCAAGCGAGGGCCGCGCGGGTCGTGGTCGATGTCGTGGCCACCCAGACCCCGTTCGGGTCTGTCAAGGAGTTCTGCAAGCACCTCGACACGATCAAGGCCGAGTGGGACGCGAAACATGCTCCGCGACCGGTCGGTGTCACCGCTGTGCCCACCGGGCCGGACCGGCCGCGCATCGATCCCCTTCCCGCAGATGACTGGAACATTATCCCCGCCCGGTTCCTCGGCCGGCAGCTTCAACTGAGCGATTCGGCCGACGCCGTGGAGGGGTTGCTCCATCGCGCTCGGACCGGTGAAGCCCCAACCGGTGGCCGCGCGGTCAAGGTGATCTGGGTCCACGGGTTCGGCGGGATGGGCAAAAGCTGGTTCCTCCACCGGGCTCGGCTCCAGGCCGGGGCGACGGTGCGGAGCATCATCGTCGACTGGGATTCGACCGTCTGGCGAGCCCCTCTCGTGAGCGAGCCGCGGTGCGCGGGCGATGTGTTCGAGGTGATTGCGTATCGCCTTGCCCAGACGCTCGATCCCACGGCCGCCGATCCCTACTGGTCCGCCCGCGACCGGGTCCGCCACTGCGGCGAGCAGAACCGCCTCCTCCGGTCGCGGTTCGATGGGCAGCTTTCACTGGCAGCGGGACCGGAACGACCCGAACGGGAGCGGATCGATCCGGTTCTCCGGCGGTTACTGGAGAACGAAAGCCTGTGGTCGGACGACCCCGCGAAACGCACGCGGCGACTGGAAACGCTCTTCCGCGATACCGACCGGCATCAGAGTGTATTCGCGGCCTGGTGCCACGAGACCGCCCGCGACGCTGACCCCGCTGCCATCGAACCGGACCGCATCCTCGCCGAGGGGTTGCAGGAGGCCCTCCGCCAGGCCGCGGCCAAAAGCCCGTTGCTCTTGCTCCTCGATACGTGCGAAGTCCTGTCCGCGGACCTGGATCGGTGGCTGCGCCGGCTTCTCATTCCCCTGTGTCGGGACGAAACCCCGGTATTGGTGCTGATCGGGAGCCGCCTGATACCGGATGTGGCCGTCCCGGCCGGGAGTCGGGAGGGCTGGCAGGAGGAATTGCCGCGGGACCGGTTCCGGCCGGTCGCGTTTGCCGAGGCGGTCCGGTTCAGCATCGAGGAGATCGAGACCGCCCTCCGCACACTGCCGCGGCCCGTCACCGGAGACATCGGGGAACTGGCGGCGCAACTGCACCGGATCACCCGCGGGGTTCCGCTCGCTGTCCGGGCCGTGCTGGACCTGCACACCGACGGGGACGATGACTCGGTCCTTGGCGATCTGGCGAAGCCAGACGACGATGAGCCCCTGGAGGAAGGCGAGGCGGTCCGGAAGGTTGTGGGAACGGTCGCGCGGCGGATGCTCTATCACCTCGCACCGGAACGCCGACCCGAGCGAGTGGACGATCTCCGGGACATTATCGCCCTGGCACTCCTCCAGCGGGCAGACGAAACCGTTCTCAAGCACCTCTGGCCGGGTCAGCGCGTTCGCGACCGGCTGCGAGATCTGGGCGGGCGGTACGCGCTGCTGTCGGGCGGCGACCTCCACGCAACCGTCCGCCACTTCCTCCGCCGCCACTGGCGCGATGAGGACGAGCGGCCACGCATCTTCGACGAGGTGCTGGCCGATGTCGAGCGTGTGGTCGCCTCACTCCCACCCGTGCCACTTCTGGACGGCAGCCCCGAATCGCTGGCCCGACGGCTGATGGACGTCAATCTCCGCGCCTGGCGGGAGGGGGATGGGGTGGTGGCTGAACTGGCCGGCTTGCTGGTGGTGGCGATGGTATATGAAGTGGGGGTTGAGGACACCCAGGAGCTCCTCAAAGAGTTGCCGCTACAGGGAGCGTCGATAGAGGAGGCGGGCAGAATCTGGAGGCCCGCCGGGGGCCCTCCAGCGGAACCGCGAGCTGTGATCGCCTGGTTGCGGCAGACTTGTGAGACAGCACCCGAGTGGTCCGACCTGGAGCGGGCGTCCCTGGCCCTGATCGATGGGATCAGTTCGGCCCGAAGGGGGATGAGCGTAACTGATGCAATTCCCGTCTTCGAGATGCTGGAGACGGCGTTCAATCACTTCGGATCGGATCACTTGCCGCAACAACAGAGAGTGGGTCAAGCACTATTTGATGTTGCGAACACACTCCACCCTCACGTCAGCAAAGACACGAGGTGGTGCTCTAATGTCGAGGTAGCCTACCAGCGTGCCATCACCTTGGGAGGGGGTGGAGCTACATGCCGGAACAACCTGGGACTCCTCTACCAGTCTCACCTGAACCGGCATGAGGATGCGGAGAGGGAGTACCTTGCCGCCATCGCTCTTGACCCCAAATTCGCCATGCCCCACAACGGCCTGGGGAATCTCTACCTGGACCACCTGGGTCGCTATCAGGATGCGGAGCG